>JAEZTA010000179.1 GCA_023443765.1 Bacteroidota bacterium
ATACGTAGGCCCCGACCGAAACCACGCCCTTGTCCAGCCGCCACTCGACGAGTTTCGAATAGGACGAAGCTTCGGCACGCGGAATGGCGATGTCCGCCTCGTCGAAAGGACGGATCGAGTAACGGCCCACATTGCCGCCCCAGCGCTCCATCGGCGTATGGACCACGATGCCGCTGACCGCCCCGACGCCCTGCGGAACGCTCTGTCCCGTGCGGCGCCAGGCGCAGTTCATGTTCACGAGCAGGTAGATCGCATCGTTGTCGCCGTCATAGAGCAGGTTGGCCGCTCCGTCCTTGGCCCGCTGGGCCTGCGTGCCGCTGGCGAACGAGATGTTGGCGTTGTAGGGATTCAGGATCGCATCGTACTCACGGACATTGGCATAGGCTCCCTCCTTCACGGAGAATTCCAGTCCCGAAAGCGTGCAATAGGTATAGATGTCGTCGTCGGTGAGCGTCGCGATGGTCCGCGCCTTGGGTTCCAGGGCAGCGGCCTCGGCCACCTTTTCGACATTTTCGGCCTTCACGCCGCGCAACGTGTAGCGCATCGGGTCGCTTTCGCGCGAAAGGGTCACGCCGTCGAGCAGGATTTTCACCTGCTGCCCGCGCAGGCAGGCGTTGTCGGCCGCCGCGGCGAACTTCAGGCGGAAACCGTACCGGCCGTCGAGACTCTGCACGTAGTTCGTACGGTCGTTCTCGTCGGTGGTGATGCTGTTGGGGCCCGTGTTGACATTCTGGTCCATGTTCGGATTCGCGGCATCGCCGATGACGCGGCACAACAGGTAGTCGATGTGATCCTCGTCGCTGGCGTAAGGTTTATCCCCGGCGATGAAGAGTGCGCGCAGGTCGGCGAACGAAATCTCGCGCGGCTGGGCCGTCACGCGCTGCGTAATGGCCGAGGAGGCCGAAACCACGCCGCCGGCAAGGTCGGTATAGGAGACCGTGATGGTCGCATACCGTTTCTCCACGCTCTCGTTCTCCGAAATTTCGTAGGTCAGCGCCTCGGCGCCGAGTTCGACGTTCGAGATAAACCCAACCACAGCGGGATCGGTATAGGCCACATCGACCTTCATCTCGCCGAGCAGCGCCCCGAGGTTGGTCGAGAAGGCCACGGTGCGTTTGCCGCCGTCGATGGGGACCACGTCGTCGGCAAGCGTAATGCGGCCCTCGTCGGCGCTCTGCGTCACGGTGAACCGGTCGCCGAAGACATTGCCATTGGCATCCTCGACCGAGAAATCGACCGTCGCCGTGCGGGGTTCCCCCGTGGCGTTGGGCGCCGTGGAGAAGGTGATCAGTCCCCGGCGGGCCAGCGGTATCTCCGTCTCGCCCGCCTCTGCGTCGTCGGCATGGTACTCCAGGCCGGAAATCCACGCGTCGCCTTCCGATGCGTAGGTCACGACCGGCGCGACCTCGCGAAGGAGTTCGTCGGGCAGGTTGGTCTCGAAAGCCGTCGTGCCCTTATAGGCGCCGTTGGCAAAGGCCAGGTCTTTCGACAGGAAGATCAGTTCGGGAGCGGTGATTCCCGCTTTCTGGACCACCGTAATGGTCTTTTCGAGCCCCGAGCCGCGCAGCACGATGACGACCGAACGGGCCAGTCCGGAGTTGTCGGCGCAGTCGAGGTGGATGGTCGTGATGCCGCTACCCGAAGTGCGGCTGAGCATTGCCCAGGCCGATTCGGCAGCGAGCTGCGCGGTCCACGCGCCCGAGCAGTAGACCGTGATGGGGAGCCGCGAGGCCTCGGCGTCGACCGAATATTTGTCCGTGTTGATGCTCAGGTCGTAATGCTCCTCGAAGGTGTCGGCGCACGCAACCGCAAAGAGTCCCGCGAGCGCCAGTATCAGGTTGTTGATTCGTTTCATCGGTTCTGGTTTTTATAATCCGTCGGCAAGGTACTCATCGTTGGTCAGCACATACCCCGAGAGGGCGCACTGCGCATCGGGAATGGGATAGTAGCGGTGGCAGGGACGCATCTTGCCCTTGAGCGTCGAGTTGTTGGTGTAGGCATAGGTCTGGTCGTACCAGATGCCCCAGCGCACGAGGTCGAACTTGCGCTGGAACTCCCCGCCCAGTTCGCGGGCCCGCTCGCAGCGGATGGCCAGCGTGAGGTCTTCGAAACCCGTGAAGTTGGTGACGGGATCGACGCCCGCACGGTCGCGGACCAGATTCAGGTAGCGCATCGCCTCGTCGGCGTTCTCCAGGTTGCAATAACACTCGGCCATCATCAGGATGGCGTCCGCATAACGGAAAATACGGTAGTTGTTCGAATCGTAGTTCTGCTCGATGTCCGGACACCAGAACTTCGGGCCCGGCCAGGGCACGCCGTAGCGGTTGGTGATATTGAAGGTGGCTCCCGTCTCCAGATCGCCCAGGCCGAGGTAATACTGCACGCGGCGGTCGATCTTCCGGCCGCGAATCTCCCCGGCGGCCAGCGCCTCCATGTCGATCTTCACCGTGTAACGGTTCAGCGAAGCGTCGTACGTGTCGTAGGTCAGGGGCAGGGGATTGAACAGCGCGTCGATATAGGTCTCGTTCTCGGTCTTCGTGTTACCCGTCGCAGGGCGGAAGATCGCATAACGGTTGTTGGCCCGGAGCGACGACCAGCCGGGCATCGTCGTACCGTAGCCCTTCAGGGGCACGCCGTCGAAAACGCCGTCGCCGTTGTGCGAAGGCATCATGATTGCGGCGACGTTGCCGTTATACTGCGTGCCGGTGAGCGACCAGGCATGCTGAATTTCGAAAATGGTCTCCGCAGGGTTCTTATACCGCCACTGGGTCTCGGCAAGCGGGTAGTTGCCTTCGTTGAAGTCGCCGTAAAGTTCCTCGATGGCCTGGAGGGGAACCAGCGCCCCGTTCCAATCCTCGTTCCAGAGGGCGAACTTGGCCATCAGCATCAGCGCCAGCGCATAGCCCGAACGGTTGTCGACGGCCTCCGAGGCGCGGCATTTACGGCCATTTTCGGCGGTAAACCACGGCAGGGCGTTCTGTTCGAGGTCGTCGTACAGCTCCTGGCGGATTTCATGGGCCGGGGTGCGGGGCAGGCGGCGGATTTCGGCCAGTCGTTCGTCGGTGTCGACCATGCAGGTGTAGAACGGCACGTCGCCGAACATGCAGGTCAGCACGTAATAGTAGAGCGCACGCATCACGCGGGCTTCGGCAGCCAGGGGCATCTTCACCCCGTCGGGCAGGTCGGCGGTCGAGATGCACTCGACACACTCGTTGCAGTACATCACGCCCTTGTAGCCCTGCGTCCAGACATTCTTGCCATACTGCGGTTTGGCGGGGGTCACATCGAGGCAGGCATCGACGGTCGTCGACGAAGAATACCAGATATCGGTGCAGGCTTCGGTGACGAGCATAAAGTTGGCCGTATAGATCGAATTCACGGGCATGTAGCACGAATTGAGCGCCGCGATGCACTGCGATTCGTTCTGATAGAACGACTTGCGGTTGACGAACGAGGTCGGTTCCTCCGTCAGCGAGCAGGACGCAAGCAGCCCCGCCGCAAGGATCGTCAGTATGAATTGGTTGAAGTTTTTCATCTTCTTCAGAATCTGTTTGGTGGATTAATAACGCAGCTGGATGCTGAACACGAACATCCGCGAACGGGGATAGGCGCCCATGTCGACACGGCGCAGGGTCGAACTGGTTCCCTCGCTCGAAACGTCGGGGTCGAAACCGTTGTAATTGGTCCAGAGCCAGAGGTTCTCGCCCGTGACGGCCAGCGTGATGTCGCGCAGCAGGCGGGTCTTCTTTCGCAGGTCGAACGTATAGGAGATGGTGGCGTTCTTCAGCCTCAGGTACGATGCGTCGTGCACCTGCAGCGAACTGGGAACCAGCCGGTCGTCGGTTCCTGCGCGGGGCAGGTCCGAATCCGGATTGCGCACGGGATGCCACGCGTCGAGCATGTAGCGGAACTGGTTGGTAGCGTAACCGCCGGCCATCGCCAGCTCGGAGTAGTTGTAAATCTTGCCGCCCAGCGAATAGGAGAAGTAGAACCCGATGTTCAGGCCGCCGATGGTGAACGTGTTCTGCAAACCGCCGTAAAGCACGGGGTCGGAGTTGCCCAGGTAGATCAGGTCCTCTTCCGAAAGGATGCCGTCGCGGTTCTGGTCGACATACTTGGGATAACCCAGCATCAGCTGGGCGTCGCTGCCCGTCGAAGAGGAGATATAGCTTTTGGTGAAGCGGTTCCGTTCGAACTGGTCGACCGTCTTCCAGACTCCGCCGTACTGGAATCCCCAGAGCGAATTGAGGGGATAACCCGTCTTGTAACCGTACATCATGTAGTTGGTGTTGCCGCCGCTTTCGAGGCACGACACATACTCTTCGTGGCCGATGTCATCGACCATCTGCTTGTTGTGCGAAAGGGTGAAACTCGTCGTCCAGCCGAATTTCGGCTTCACGATATTGCGGCTCTCGATCGAAACCTCGACACCACGGTTCGAGGTCTTGCCGAGGTTCGTGAAGCGGCTCGTATAGCCCGTGGTGTGGATCGTCTGGAGCGACAGCAGCAGGTCGCGGGTGGTCGAATAATAGCCGTCGACGGTCACGTTCAGGCGGCCCTCGAAGGCCGAGAAGTCGAGTCCGGCGTTGTAGAGCGTGGTCTTCTCCCACGTCAGGTCGGGGTTGGCCACGCGCGTCGGGAAGAACGACGCCGACTGCTTGCCGCCGAACAGGTAACCGTTCGTCGAGGTTCCGTAGGCTTCGAGCGAACGGTAGGTCGAGATAGCGTCGTTACCCGTGCGTCCGGCGCTCAGACGCAGCGACAGCTCGTCGAGCCAGCGTACCTGCTTGAGGAAATTCTCATTCTTGGCGTTCCACTTGATAGCCGCCGAGGGGAAGAAGCCCCACTTGTTGTTCTCGGCGAAGTTCGACGACCCGTCGTAACGGCCCGTGAAGGTGAAGTAGTAACGGCTCTTGTAGTTGTAATTCAGGCGCATGAGCACCGACTCGCGCACGACCTTGTTCGAGCTGGTCGAGGCGCTGTAATTCTCCTTGCTGCCGATGCCGTTCATGTTGTTCCACTTCAGGTCGTCGGTCAGTAGCCCTTCGGCCTTCAGCGAAAAAAAGTTGGCCGTTTCGTGCGTGGCCGAGAAACCCGCCATCGCATCGAAATAGTGCCCCGAGGCGAATTTTTTCGAATAGGAGATCGTGTTTTCCGAGGTCAGGCGGCGGGCGTCACCCTCGTAGCGGTAAGCGTCAGCGCCCTCGCCTTCGGTGTTCTTCGGAAGATAACTGGGCCAGAACTGGTAGTCGTGGCGCTGGTAGACCATGTAGGAGTTCTGGCTCTTGATGATCAGCCCGCGCGCGGGTTTGATCGTGAATTCCAGCACGTCGGTATTGGTCATGCGCTCGCTCTCGTTCTCGTTGCAGTCGATCTTGGCGCGGGGCGTGTTGATACGCACGCCGTTTTCGTATAAGGGGTTGATGTAGTCGTTGGGACCCATCGTCGGGGCCAGGTAGACCGCGCCGTCCCAGATGTTCGCACCGCCGATAGTCGCCCGGTTGGGGCTCTCGTCGCGGAAGGTGTAGCTGCCCTTGAAACCCACGGTGAGCCACTTGGCGAAGTCGTACGAGAGGTTCAGGCGGGCCGTGATGCGGCGGAATCCGCTGCCGTCGATGATGCCCTGGGTGTCGTTGCCGCCGAGGGCCGCGAAGTAGCTCGACTTCTGGCTGCGGCCGCTGACCGAAAGGTTATAGTTCTGGTAGATGGCCGTACGGGTGATTTCGTCGATCCAGTCGGTTCCGCGTCCGTACTCCGCAGGGTCGAAACGCGGCGGACGCTGCGGGTCGCGCGACGAGAAATAGTTCCGGTCGTTGAGGTAGCGGATAAACTCCTGCGCATCCATCAGGTCGAGATCGCGGGCCAGTTTCGAGACGCCGAATTCAGCCTTGGCCGTGATCGACGGCTTCGAGGTGACGCCCTGCCGCGTGGTGACGATAATGACGCCGTTGGCGCCGCGCGAGCCGTAGATGGCCGTCGACGAGGCATCCTTGAGGACCGAAATCTGCTCGATGTCGGCCGAGTTGATGTCGTTCAGGTCGCTTATGGCGTCGATTACGCCGTCGACGACGATCAGCGGTTCGTTCGACGCCGAGATCGAACGCGTGCCGCGCACGCGAATCGAGGTCGTGGCTCCCGGTGCACCCGAGGTCGACATGATGTCCACACCGGCGATGCGCCCCTGCAAAGCCTGGTCAACCGACGTGTTGGGTACGTCGCGGATGTCGGCCATCTTCACATTGGAGACCGAACCCGTCAGGTCGGATTTCTTCACCGAACCGTAACCGATGACCACCACTTCGTTGATGGTGTTCTTGGCGTCGGGAACCAGGTTGACATCGACCTCCGTACGGTCGCCGACCACGATCTGCTGGGTGACGTAACCCAGGTAGGAGACCGAAATCAGGGCGTCGGAAGCGCCGAGCAGCAGCGAGTAGCGGCCGTTGCTGTCGGTGACCGTACCGCGGCGCCCGTCGGGGGTGGTGACGGCAGCGCCGATCATCGGGGCGCCCGTTTCGTCCAGAACCGTACCGGTCAGCGTTTTACCCTTTCCGTCTACGGAGGGGGGGGGAGTCGCCGACGCCTTGTAGATCACGATCATCTTGTCCTTGATCGAGTACTGGACACTGCGGTCTAGCACCTCGCGCAGCACCTGCGACACGGGCGTGCGGTCGAACGACGCCGTGACCGGACGTTCGAGATTCAGCTCCCGGGTGTCGTACATGATCGACAGTCCGGTCTGGGCCTCCACCTCCTTGAGGACGTTTTTGAGGGGTGTCTTCCGGAAGTTCTTCGTGACGGGCTGCATCTGCCCCCACGCCGGGAGCGTCAGCAGCACGAACAAGCACGGCAGAAGCACCCGTTTCAGATTGGAGAATTGATTCATTTGCTTAAGGTATTGGTTGTTTTAAAGTAGTTTCGGAGGTTCGGACGTCACTTGGCCGAGAGGCGGACCGAAGGACCCTGCCGGTGGATCGAGACCGGAACGATCAGGTCGAGGGCCTTCAGCACGCTGTCGAGCGACTCCTGGTTGCTCAGGCGGATAGTAATGAAGGTTCCGTTGGCGCGCAGGCGGTCGTCGAGCGTGATCTCGACGCCGTAGAGGCTGCTCAGGCTCTCGCAAAGCTGCACGATCGTCACGTCGATGAACTCGATGCGCCCCTCGATCCAGGCCAGGTACTGCGCCGTGTTGACATGGGTGATCGTAGTGGTCTCGGCGAACCGGTCGTAAGTGAGCGCTTCGCCCGGGCGCAGCACGGTCTCGCCGCGCGGCGCAGCGAAACCGACGGCGCCTTCGAGCAGCGTGGTGGTGATGAATGAGTCCCCGGGATAGGCCGACACGTCGAATTTCGTACCCTTTACCACCACCGAACAGTTCCCGATTTTCACCTCGAAGCGATGCTTCTCGTCGGGCGAAACGTCGAAATAGGCCGCACCCGAAAGCTCGACCGAGCGGTTCGTGGCGTTGAAATTGGCCGGGTAGGTCAGCGTCGACGACCCGTTGAGCCGCACCTGTGTCCCGTCGGGCAGGCAGACCGTGCTGCGGTCGCCGCTCTTCGTGGTCACGGTGTAGCACTCCGTGGAGTGGGCCAGCAGCAGGCGGTCGTAGAGCCGCGCCCCGAAGAAGACGGCGCACACCACCGCAACGGCAGCCGCAACACGCCACACAGGAGCCACCCGCCCAAGGTGCAAACCCTGTCCGGAGCCCTGCAGGCGGATACGCGCCCGCAGGCGGCGCCAGTCGTTGTCGGTGACGGCGTCCGAAACGGGAGCGGCCTCCCATTCGAGCCGCCACGCGGCGAACTGCCGGCGGCACCCGGCATCGGAGGTGACGAAGCGAAACAGGTCGCGCTCCTCCTCGGCGGTGATCTCTCCCGCAAAATAGCGTCCGGCCAGACGCTGCATCTCTTCCAAATCGAATTTCATCTCTTCCATTTCCGTTACATATTTTAAAACAACCGAATTTGCTTTTCCCCAACCTTCGCGAACATAGAAAATTCAAAAAAGTTAAAAAAAGAAAGAAAACGACAACAGCGGAGAGGAAAATCTCCGCCGTCGTACAGTTTATATCGTCTATTGGATTACAGGTAATTTGCCAGCAGGCAGGAGAGGATGGTCACCGAAAGTTCGAACGAGCAGCTTCGCCGCAGGTGCTCGCCGAGCCGCCCGACGGCACGGGCCAGGTGCTTCTCGACAGCCGTCTCGGAGATACCCAGCCGGACGGCGATTTCACGGTTTTTCAGCCCTTCGAAACGGCTCATCCGGAAAACTTCGCGGCAGCGGTCGGGCAGCGCGTCGACCGCCTTCTGCACCTCGCGCTGCAACTCCTCGTAGAGGCACGGCTGCTCGGCGTCGCTCAGGAAATCGTAGCTGTAAATTCGCTCCTCGCCCCGCATGCGAGCCGTGTATTCCAGTTCGTGGCGGGCCACGACACCGTTGTGTTTCAGATAATTGAGGCATCGGTTGCGCACCATCGTGAACAACAGCGACGCCAGGTCCAGCTCGCGCAGTTCGCGCCGCCGTTCCCACAAGCCCGCAAAACTGTCCTGCACCAGGTCGCGCGCCGTCTCATGCCCGGCGACAAACCGGGCGGCATAGTTTACCAATCGGGGATAATAACGCCGGAAGAAGCACTCGAAATCGGCTTCGTTGCCGAATTTGATGCCTTCGAATAACCGCTGGTCGGACGGCGAGGGTGTAGACATGGCAGGGTTTGGGCTTTTGCCGCAAAAATAGCGTTTTTTTCCATGCCGCAAAATTTTTCTGCCGTGACAAAGGCATGACACGGCGCACACAGCACAAAAAAGGCGCTGCTGTGCAGCGCCATACGTTTTTTATGCCTGCCCCATCTTGGGACCCGCGTCGGGCGTAGGCTGGGGCGACGGAATTTCGATCTTGCCCACGTTGCTTTCGTAACGCACGATGTTCTCCTGCAACGAGCGCAGCAGTCGTTTGGCATGCTCGGGAGTGAGGATGATGCGGCTTTTGACACGTGCTTTCTGTACACCGGGCAGCACCGTCGCAAAGTCAATGATGAACTCCGAAGTGGAGTGCGATATGATCGCCAGGTTCGAATAGTGGCCCTGGGCCACGGCGTCGTCCAGTTCGAGGTCGATGCCGAATTGTTTCATCTCTGCCATTGTGGAGTACTATTTCTTGCAAAAATATTCATTTTCAATTGATATTATACAAGCATGGGGCCAAAGTTTTCGATATTTTATCAACATATCCGACCTGAAGGACAACCCGCCGCGCCCTTTTTTTGCCTTTTCATAAGCAGATGTCCGGGCTTTTTCGTATCTTTGCCAAAGTTAAACCGCGGCTTGGACCGGCGGCGCCACGGCAAATCCGGAAAAACCCGGTTACGGCCCGGCGCGCACCGTCTTTGCCGTCAGAAAAACTCCGCAAACCGAGAAAATGGCATTTGAAATCGTCGAAACCCTGTTCCGCGGCATCTGCGTAGGCATAGCCGCTTCGATCACGGTGGGTCCCGTGGCGGTGCTTTGCATTCAGCGTACGCTGTCGAAAAGCCGCCGTTCGGGCATCGTCTCGGGCATCGGCGTCGCCTGCGCCGATACGTTCATGGCCATGGCCGCACTGTTCTTCTACTCGATGCTCCAGGCCCAGATCGAACAGTACGATACGCTGCTGCGGGTGATCGGCGGCATCTTCGTGGTGATCGTCGGCGTCTTCATCTTCGCCCAGAACCCCGTGCCGCAGATTCGCCGCAACCGTGCGGGCAAAACCTCGCTGTGGCAGGATTTCGCTTCGATCTTTGGGCTTACGATCGCCAACTTCATCATGGTCATCCCCTACATCCTGGCCTTCTTCGCGGTGTTCAAAATCTCGGGCGGCGACGTGGCCGACCACACCTTCGGAGGCTTCATGCGCTCGCTGTTCGTCATCGCCGGGTTCCTCGGCGGCGCGGTGGCGTGGTGGACCCTGCTGGCCTTCGTCATCAACCTCTTCCGCCGCCGCTTCCGGCCGCGGCACATGCTCACGATCAATCATGTCGCGGGCCTTATCATCGGAATATTAGGAATTTACACCATATTATCGACCTTCTTTGATATATTCCCCAATGTCGGACACTAAACACAGGATCATCATCGCCGTCGACGGATTCTCGTCGTGCGGAAAGAGCACCTTCGCCAAAGCCATCGCAGCCCGCCTGGGCTACATCTTCATCGACACGGGCGCCATGTACCGCGCCGTAACGCTCTATGCCCTCGAACACGGAGCCATCCATTCGGGCATCGTCGACGAAGAGGCTGTCGTGAAGCTGCTCGACCGCATTTCGATCACCTTCCGCTTCAACCCCGAGCGCGGGGCCAGCGATATCTACGTCAACGGCGACCTGGTGGAGGGAAAAATCCGCACCATCGAGGTCTCGAACTGCGTGAGCCGCGTGAGCGCCATCCCCGAGGTGCGCCGCAAACTGGTCGCCATGCAGCAGGAGATGGGTCGGCGCCGGGGCGTGGTGATGGACGGCCGCGACATCGGCACGGTGGTATTCCCCGATGCCGAGCTGAAGATATTCATGACGGCCGACACCGCCGTACGCGCCTGCCGCCGTTACAAGGAACTGACGGACAAGGGAATGAACGTAACGATGGAGGAGATCGAGCGCAACATCCGCGAGCGCGACAAGGCCGACATGAGCCGCGCCATATCGCCGCTCCGGCAGGCCGAAGACGCTATTGTGCTCGACAACAGCCACATGACCGTCGACGAACAGATGGCGTGGTTTATGGAGCGATTCGCAAAAATCAACGAATAGAATAAAGCGCCGCCGGGCGCACCGCAAACGGCTATGGTAGTCGAGATCGACGATAAATCGGGCTTCTGCTTCGGCGTTGTCCGCGCAATCACGGAGGCCGAACGGGCCCTCCGCGAAGGCTCTACGGTCTACTCGCTCGGCGACATCGTCCACAACCGCATCGAGGTCCAGCGCCTCGAACGGCTGGGTCTGAGGACCGTGACCCATGCCGACATGCCGCACCTGGCGGGTTGCCGGCTTTTCATTCGCGCCCACGGGGAACCCCCTACCACCTACACCGCAGCCCGGGAGATGAACATCGGGATCATCGACGCCACCTGCCCGGTGGTCGCACGGCTCCAACGCCGGGTGAAGGAGGCCCACGAGCGGATGCGTCCGCTCGGCGGACAGGTTGTGATCCTCGGCAAGCGGGGGCACGCCGAAGTGGTGGGCCTCACGGGGCAGGTTTCAGACCCGACGATTGTCATCGAAGGGGCCGACGACCTGGCGCTGATCGACTTCTCGCGCCCGGTGTATTTCCTTTCGCAGACCACGCAGAGCATCGGGCTGTTCGAACAGCTCGGCGCCGAAATGCGTCGCCGGGTCGCCGATGCGGAGCAGGTGCACATCGACGACACGATCTGCCGGCAGGTCTCCAACCGGGAACAACACCTCACGGAGTTCTCGGGGCGATTCGATGTCGTGGTATTCGTCTGCGGGCGCAAGTCGTCGAACGGCAAAGTGCTCTCCGAGGTGTGCCGCCGGGCCAACCCGCGCACACATGTCGTCGAAGAGGCCCCGGAGATCGACCCCGCGTGGTTCGAGGGGGCCGAAACGGTCGGCATCTGCGGCGCCACGTCGACACCCAAGTGGCTGATGCAGGAGGTGGCCGACCTCATAGAGATGAAAGTTGAAAGTTGAAAATTCAATCCGCACCTTTCCGCTTTCCCCCGAACCCGATAATGACCGTTTTTCAACTTTAAACTTATAACTCTCAACTTTCAACTTATGAAATACTTCATTCGCTCGTTAAAATATTTCTTCGCCCTGTGCGTTCTGTGTATAGTCCTGATGGGGCTGATGCTGATGACCGGGACTTCGGCGCTGTCGCTCGACGACACGCTCTACGCCATGTTCCACAGCGACCGCTACCTGATGCTGTTCACGGCCATCGTGGTGCTGGCCATCGCCTACCCCAAATTCGGGTTCGTGGTGCGCAAGGTCGAGGGCGACATCGAGGAGAACCGGGAGCAGATCCTGAACGCATTCCGCTCGGCAGGCTTTTCGCTGCGCAGCGAGGAAGACGGGGAGATGACCTTCCGCGCCGACAATTTCGGCCAGAAGCTGATGCTGCTGGGCGAAGACGAAATAAAAGTTTCACAATACGGACAATGGATCGTGCTCGACGGCATCCGCCGCGGCGTAGCCCGGGTGCAATACCGGCTCGATTCGTATATACACATGACACGCAATGATTAGAAAATACCGTTACCTGCTCTATGCGGCCGCCGCAATCGCCGCCGCAGGCCTGCTGACCTTCGCCGCCCGCAACGACTTCGGGCTGGGCCGCAACATGGAGATCACGGTCAACATGATGCGCGAGCTCTCGCTGGGATACGTCGACCCTGTGGACCCCGACAAACTGATGCTGGGAGCTGCCGAAGGCATGGTCAGCGACCTCGACCCCTACACGG
>JAEZTA010000025.1 GCA_023443765.1 Bacteroidota bacterium
ACGCCCTGCCCAAAACCATCACCAACGACTTCTACGGGGCCAAGCCCACGCAGGCCGCAGCGCTGGCCATACGCGCCCGCCTGCTGCTCTACGCAGCCAGCCCGCTGTTCAACTCGCCGGACAACTACGCCAACCTGAGGGAGTTCTACACCCTTTCCAACCGGGATGGCAAACGGCTCTTCCCGCAGAATTACGACGAAACGAAATGGAAGCGCGCAGCCGATGCGGCGAAACTGCTCATCGAGACCCAGACGCAGCACGAACTGGTAGGCGCCACGGCCGAAGGCATGCCCAACACCTTCGCCGAAGCCTACAAATACTACCGTTCGGTCTTCACCGAGCCGATGAACAAAGAGGTGCTTTTCGCCCGCTCGCTGATGGTGTGGACCAACTGGACCGATTTCGACGAGTACCTGCAGACGGCCTGCCCCAAGCAGTACGGCGCCGGCGGCATGCAGGGCATCACGCAGAAACTCATCGACGCCTTCTACCTCGATGACGGCTCGGCGGCCGAAGAGGGCAACCCGCGCTACGACGAAACAGGATTCACGACCGGCCGCGACCAGATCACGCTCAACAAGCTCATCGCCAAGGACGACTACAAGATCGACGAGGTCTACAACATGTACCAGAACCGCGAGGCCCGTTTCTACGCTTCGGTCTTCTTCAACGGCCGCAAGTGGGAGTCGGAGAACGCCAAGCTGAACGGCGTGGTGCAGCCCGCGGACTTCATGCTGGGCGGACTTTCGGGCGGCCCGGGCTATGTACCCGCCACCGGCGTCATGCCTTACAAGTACGTAGCCACCGAGGACTACAAGGGTAAGACGCAGATCAAGCGCCCCATCCTGTTCCGCCTCGCGGAGGTCTACCTGAGCTATGCCGAGGCGCTCAACCAGTATGCCCCGGGCGACCCCGACATCCTGAAATACCTGAACAAGGTGCGCAACCGCGCCGGACTGCCCAATTACGAGGAGGCATTCCCCGACAAAACCTCGCAGGAGGATCTGAAACAGGCCATCCTGCGGGAACGCATGATCGAGATGAACTGGGAGGGAACCCGCTACTTCGACACCCGCCGCCTGCTCATCGCCGAGACCGAAGACAACGGTCCGTTCTACGGCATGAACATCAACGGCGACAGCAAGACCACCTTCTACAAGCGGACGGTCTTCGAAAACCGGGTCTTCAAAAAGGCGTTCTACCTCTACCCCATTCCCCAGGGTGAGATCGACGTAAACGAGAAACTGGTCCAGAATCCCTATTGGAAATAATGCAAAGCCAACTATGAAACAGACGAAATATTTATTCCGATTCACGGCGCTGCTGCTCTGCGTATTCCTGGCGGCGGTGTCCTGCCGCAAAGACGACCCTTCGGTGCTGGAATACGAGGGTTTCACATTCACCCCTGAGCAGGAGAGCCTCTCGGTCGAAACCGGCTCTTCGGACATGATCGCAGGCAAACTGATCGCCGCCAACGGCCTGAACCTCATCCATATCAAAACAGGCGCCTGGACCCCGGGCGGCCAGGTATCCGAACAGACCGTCGAGGTCTACGGATCGCCGAAAACCTACAATTTCTCCTTCGAAGTGGTCGTTCCCTACGACGCTGCGCAGGACAACCAGGTGGAACTGGTTTTCGAGGACTACAAGGGTGAAAAACTCAGCCGGACGATCCCCGTCGCCGTCGGCAAGGACCAGATTCCCCCGGAGGTGACGGTCAACAAGCCCGCTGCCGACGACAAGGTCTTCTCCCCCGAGGAGAAAGTTCCCTTCGACATTCGGGTGACGGACGAAAAACGGCTCGGCAAAGCGGTCCTCTCGTGCGAGGCGATCGGTTTTTCAAAAAACTACACCCCTGCCCGGCCCGACGACAAGTTCATCAACATCGCGGACGAACTGCTGATCCCCGACCTCGGCGACTACACGTTCCTGCTCGAAGCCTACGACGCACAGGGCAACCGCACCGTCCGGAACATCGAGGTACAGATCAAGGAGAGCAGCAAGCCAGCCATCATCAACCAGATGACCTCGCCCATCCTGGGCGTCGCAGGCGGCACGATGCCCTTCTCGTTCCGGGTTTCGACCGACATCGAGCACGTCATCGCGGAAATCACCGTCAAAATCGCATCGGGCGACGTGACGGCCTCCCGGACCGTGACACCCAACCAGCAGGTTGTCGACCTGGAGAACTTCCTGGAGATTCCCGCGTCGGCCGATGCCCACGACAACGACCTTGCAATCACCGTGACGGCCAAAAACAACATCGGCGAAAGTTCGCAGTGGAGCGGCATGTCGAGCATCGTCAAGGGCATGTACGTCACCGGCAACGCCACGATCGGCAAGGACAACGCCGGTTACTCGATGCCTATGACGCAGACGGCGGGGTCCAACACATTCACCTTCAAGACCTACGCCGAATCCGCAGGCGACGGCGTGACCTTCTGGAGCGGCGCCGTCACCAAGGACGACCAGTACAAGCCGACCGCCAAGGGCCTCTTCTCGTGGGGCAAAGGCGCCGACGGCAAGGTAGCCATGGGCTCGGCGACACCCGTCGTCATTCCCGCCCGGGGGTACTACATCGTCACGATGGACCCCGTCGCCGGAACCTGCTCGATAGCCGCCGACACCAACGTCCCGGCCAACGGCAACCCCGTCTGGGCACAGGTCAACGACGCCAAGCGTTACCAGAACGGCGAATGGAAAACCCTCTCGTGGGCATGGACGCAGTTCGACCAGTTCCCCGACAACCCCCATCGCTACTACATCGACCTGAAAACGGCCGGAGGCAACGCCTGGGAGCGCACCGTGATCGGTCTCTCGGGACAGGGCGGATCGTCGGGCGTGATCTACGGCATCCCCACCGGCGGCGGATATAAATACGCTTTCGACGGATGGGCCAGCGGCCTTGAGATCAAGAGCGTCTGGAACGAAGCCGGCAAGCTCTCGGAGAAGGGCGAACTGCCCGTCGGCACGACCTTCCGCATGGTGGTCGACACCTACCTGCTCCAGGTAGGCTGGGCCCCGATCGAAAAGTACGCCTACCCCGCCCCTGCGGCGCAGTAAACGCTGGTGGAAAGCAGCCTCCGCCGCTCGGTGCGGGGGCTGCCTTTTCCCCGAAAACTTAGTAAACACAACCGGACAACGCAATTTCATCGACTCATAAACCCAAACCGGCATTTTCCGGTTGCAACCACCGAATTATGAAAAAACCTATGTTGCTTACATTCCTGATTCCGCTGCTGTTCGCCTGCAGCAGCGACAAGGGCGGCGAACCCTACATTCCACCCGTAAACCCGCCGGAGCCCGATACGAAAAAGCAGATCATGTTCCAGATCGACGAGGGCATGAACGGCGAACTGATCATGCTCTACAAGGACGACCTGCATGCGCTCGACGCAGCCCTTGAAAACATCTGCGACGCTATTTCGCCGCTTCAGGCCAAATACGCCGTCTCGGTCAACATCTACCCGACGTGGCTCTACAAGGAGAGCGGCTACGGCAGCGGTTCTGCCGCAGTCGGCGTCAACCGGCTCGACCCGGCCCTACTCCACGTCTTCGACTACCTGAAGCGCAGGAACATCGGCATCTACCTCGAACTCTACTCCTCGGGCATCTACACCAGTCAGAACGGCGAAGTCGGCAACCAGCCGCTCGTCAAAGAACGCTACGGCAAGCAGAAGATCGTGAAGGGAATTCCGCTCGACCTGGACTGCCTGGAGGATGTCTTCGAAAAATACGACATCGTGAAAGGCGTGCGGTTCCATGAGCTGATCGGGACCCACGAAATCGGTCTCAACGGCAATCCCCACGGATTTACCGTCGACTTCGATTTCCTCACCGAGGTCGCCGCGGTCTGCAAGAAGCACGACCGGCGGCTGGTCTGGGGCGACCACTCGTGGTTCCTCGCCTACACCGAGCCGGGTAAATACGGCATGTGGCTCGAACACCTGCGCAAGGCGTGCGAAACCCTCGGCGACAACATCACGGTCAATTACAGCAACAACGGCTGGGGCGGCCAGCAGTATTCGCTGCAATACACTTACAACATGGCCAACTTCTGCAACAACAACCGCTGGGGTTACAGCGTGCAGAGCTGGTGGTGGCAGGAGAAAGACGCCCAGGCCCTTCCCAAATGGGAAAACGGCGACACCCGCTGGTACGGCGACGCCTATTTCGACATGCCCGCCGAACTGATGGCGGCCTTCACGCTCGAAACGTTCCGCCGCGGCGGCGACCTGGTCCAGTACGAACCCGCGGTCTACGCCTTCAACTTCTACCACCCCGGGTCGAAGACCGAAGACCGCATCGGCCAATATGAGCAGACGCCCGACTATTCGGGCCGCATGACCACCAAACGGCTCATCGACATCCTGCTGCGCTACGACACCGACCGCAATGCCTTCCCCTCGATGAACCCGGCGGATTACTATGCCGCCACCCAGTCGGAGATGATGGGCAACAGCTGGCACGGGAAGCCCAAAACCTACAACCAGACCACCATCACGGCGCTGGGCGACCGCGTAAAGGTCTTCGACACCTATTGCAGCGCCCCCGGAACGTGGTACAACTGCGACGACAACCGCTACCTGAGCTATGTGTTCTCGGGCAATGTCGTCGACGCCGTACGGGCCAAAACCGACTTCCGGCTGATCGACGAAGTGCTCGTCGTCAAGAAGGCAGGCAACCTGCAGGCCGCATTCTACAACCACATGAGCGCCTACTACGTTAATTGCGACAACCTCGTGGCGTCGAACTCCGACGGCGATTTCGCCGGGCTGGTTTCGCTGAACCTCAAGCGTAACTACCCGGGGCGGAACAGCGCTTTCTTCGGCGATCCCGACGAGATCGTGGTGGCCCGCACCAACGGGCAGCAGGTCCGGTTCACGGTCTACGAAAAGACCTTCGAAAACAACGGCGCCACCCGCCGCAACTTCAAATACACGGTTGACAACGCCCTTACGGCGCAGGTCAACACCCAGTTGGGAAACGTCGCAGCGGCCGACTTCATCGCCCTGCTGGGCATGCGGTCGCGGAACTTCCTCTACCAGGACAACACCCGTCCCGAGGACAACCTGCTGCTCGCCACACGGACCCCGGCGGGCAAGGTGCTCGTCAGCGGCGAAATCCGCGGCGAGGTGGCGAACATCCCCATCTCCAAGACGCTCGACACCGACGCTTCGGCGATCCGCGACATCAAGTGCGCCGACGCCGACCTGAACTATGTCGACGAACTCGCCGTACTGAAAACCGACGGCACGGTGGATTTCTTCGAGTGCAAGGTGAATTCGGGCTACGATTTCGTCCGGCATTCGAGCCTCACGGGCCTCGGCAGCAACGTGCGCAAGATACTGGCAACCCGTTGGACAACCTATTATAAGGAATAGCCATGAAAACGACATACGGGTTCCTTTTCCTCGCGCTGCTCTGCGGCGCGCCCGGCCTCTGCGCGCAAAAGCAGCCGCTCGACTACGTGAACATGATGGTCGGCACGACGGGCCGGCACCGCACCGAATACGGCGGAACCACCCCGGCCGTGAGCGAGCCGTTCGGCATGACGCAATGGTGCGCCGCCACCCGCCTCAACGGAATTTCGCGCACGATGTACCACTACAACGACGACCGCCTGATCGGCTTCATGGCCACGCACCAGCCGGCCATCTGGATGGGCGACTACGGTTTCCTGACGCTGATGCCCCAGACCGGGACGCTGAAAATCACCCCCGAACAGCGCGGTGCGGCACTCGACCACGCCGCCGAACGGGCGACTCCCTACGCCTATGGTATCACTTACAACGACGGCGGCGCGGGGAACCTCGACGTTGAGTTCACCGCCACTTCGCGCTGCTCGTTCTTCCGGGTAGCCTATCCCGCCGGGGAGAAGGCATTGCTCTTCCTTGAAGCCGGACGCGAAAAGGAGGGCGGTTCGATCGAGATCGACCCCGTGAACAACGAAATCCGCATCTGCAACCGGGAACGGCACGACAGCCACCTGGGGCCGCGGCTCTACAACCTCAAAGGGTGCTATGTGCTCCGCTTCTCGCAGCCCTTCGCGGCCTGCGGCACGTGGAACGGCACGACCGTCGATGCCGGCAGTCGCCGCGCATGCGGCGCTTCCGCAGGGGGTTACGTCGAATTCGCCCCGGGAACCGAACTGGTGGAAATCCGCATCGGATCGTCGTTCATCGACTTCGAACAGGCCGCGGAGAACCTCGACCGCGAGATTCCCGCCGGGGAGTCGTTCGCCGCGGTGCGCGACCGCGTTCGGGACCAGTGGGCGCGGGCGTTGGAGAAAGTCACGCTCAAAGGGGCTTCGGAGGAGGACATGCACATCTTCTACACGGCCTTTTTCCGTACGCTGCAATACCCCCGCGAGTTCTCCGAATACGGCCGCTATTACAGCGCCTTCGACGATCAGGTCCACGACGGCATATCGTACAACGCCTATTCGCTCTGGGACACCTTCCGGGCCCAGCACCCCTGGCTGCTGCTCATGGCGCCGGAACGCATCGGCGGCATGATCACGGCGCTGGTGCAGATGTACCGCGAGGGCGGCTGGATTCCCAAGTGGCCCAACCCCTCCTACACCAACATCATGATCGGCACGCACGGCGACGCAGTCATCGCCGACGCCTATGTCAACGGCTACCGCGACTACGATGTCGAAGAGGCTTACCGCGCCATCCGCAAAAACGCCTTCACACCGCCCGACAACGACGAGCAGTACCGCTGGGGCGACCGCCATTTCTGGAACGGATGTTACGAGGCGCGCGGCGGACTCACCAACTACCTGCGGCAGGGCTTCGTCGCCTCGGACAAGGCCAACGAATCGGTGGCCCGGACGCTCGAATTCGCCCTCGACGACTATTGCATCGCCCGGATGGCCGAAGGGCTGGGGCACACCGAAGACGCTGAAATCCTGATGCAGCGCGCCCAAAACTACCGCAGGCTGTACGACCCTGAGACGGGCTTTTTCCGCGCCCGCCGCTCCAACGGGGAGTGGGACCACGGCAACGAAGGGTTCACCGAAGGCGCCAACTGGACCTACCGTTTCTGCGTGATGCAGGACCCCGAAGGGATGATCGGGCTGATGGGCGGCCCCGAGGCCTTCATGCGCGAACTGGACCGGAATTTCGACGAGGGACACTACCGCCATGACAACGAGCCGGGCCACCACTACGCTTATCTCTACAACCACTGCGGACGCCTGGACAAGACCCAGCAGCGCATCCCGGGAATCCTTGCCGCAAACTACAAAAACCGGCCCGACGGGCTGAGCGGCAACGACGACTGCGGGCAGATGTCGGCCTGGTATCTCTTCAGTTCGCTCGGATTCTACCCCCTCACGCCCGCCTCGGGCGAATATGCGCTGGGCATTCCCCGCTTCACGGAAGCAACGCTTGAACTCCCCAACGGCAAACGACTCACCGTCAAAGCCAAAGACCTGCACAAACAGGCGACGCTGACCCGTGTGCTCTTCAACGGCCGCGAACTCGAAACGCCGTTCGTGAAGGTCAGCGACATCCTCGGGGGCGGGACGCTCGAATTCCTGCCGGCCAAAACCGCCAAACGATAAGCCCTATGGACAGACGCTCTTTCCTGAAGCTCATCGGCGCCGGGACGGCCGCCGGGGCGCTCAATCCGCTCCAACTGGCCGCATGCAGCGGTGCGAAAGACTCCGCCGGAACCCGTTTCCGGCAACTGGACCCGCTCGCGTTCGATGTCGCCGTCGTAGGTGCGGGCGCGGCGGGCATACCGGCGGCAATCGCCGCGGCGCGCGGCGGGGCACGGGTCGTACTCATCGAGGAGGACACGGTTCCCGGCGGCGCCCCGGTCGACATGTACGTGACGTTCATCTGCGGCGATCCGCGCGTGGGCATCTTCAACGACATGATGCAGGAACTCAACCGCCGCTACCCGCTCAAAGGCGCACCCGTCCCGGGATTCGGCAAATACGGCTGGACGGGAAACTACCACTTCTGGCTTCCGTCGGCCTTCCAGACCGTCGTCTGCGAGATGCTCGCCCGCGAAAAGAACATCACGCTGATGTGCGGCGCAACGGTCGTCGACACCCTCACCCGCGATGCCGGAAACCGGACCCGGGTGGAGGGCGTGCGGATCCTGCGGGGCTACAATACGTTGCAGGACATCCGGGCCAAAATCACCGTCGACGCCACCGGCACGGGGCTGGTCGCCGCACAGGCGGGCTGCGAATTCATGTACGGACGCGAAGCCCGTTCGGATTACGGCGAAAGCATCGGCATCGAGAAGGGCGACAGCCAGCCGCAGCACTGCACCCTGATGTACATCACCCAGCGCCTGCGCCGCAACGCACGGCTGCCGTTCGACAAAATCCCCCGCTGGGACGCACTCGAAGCCGACTTCCGCTGGATCGACTCGAAGGACGACCCGCAGGCCATGGAACAGCGCGACGCCGGCATCTTCCTGCGCTGGGGCCAGTCGGTCGTATGCCCCGATACGCTCGACTCGGTGGCCATCGCCGGGGCGCACAGCGAAATCCTCCAAAAAATCCGGCCCGAACTCGACGCGCTTCACAACGCCGGGTTCGCCGTGCACCTCGCGCCGAAACTCGGCGTGCGCGAATGCCGGCGCATCAAGGGCGAGACGGTCATCACCTACGACCACATCGCCCAGGGGACGATGCCCGACGACAAAATCGCCGATGCCCGCTACTCGATCGACTCCTGGGGGCTGAAAGACCTGCCCGTGCACCTCAAGCAGGTTCCGCCCTACGGCATCCCCTACCGGGCGGTCGTTCCGCTGGCCACCGAAGGGCTGCTGCTCGCCGGACGCATCATCAGCGGCACGCACATCGCGGCCAGTTCCTACCGCGTACAACCTATCTGCGCCGCCATCGGCGAAGCGGTGGGCACGGCGGCGGCCATGCTCGCCGCGAAGGAGATTCCCGTGCGGGACATCGACCTGAGGCTGTTGCAGGCCTCGTTGGACGGCAAAGGGCTGTTCGACGTTTACAAAAATTCCGATAACCTCTAAAAAAACGAACCCAATTTATGAAAAAAGGATTCATCCATTCGATATTCACCTTGCTGGCGGGCCTGCTGCTCCTGGGCTGGACCGGATGCACGCGCAGCCCCCGGCACACCTTCGAGATCACGGAAACCGGTTTCCGGATCGACGGCAAAGAAACCCTCCTGCGCAGCGGAGAGCTGCATTTCGACCGCATCCCGCGCGAATACTGGCGGCACAGGCTTCAAATGACCAAGGCAATGGGCCTCAATGCCGTCAGCATCTACCTGTTCTGGAACAAAGTCGAGCCATACCCCGACCAGATCGACCGGCAGAACCTCGCCGACATGACCGAGTTCGTGAAAATGTGCCAGGAGGAGGGACTGTGGGTCATCCTGCGCCCCGGGCCTTACGTGTGCGCCGAATGGGACATGGGCGGCCTCCCGTGGTGGCTGCTGGCCAAAGACAGCGTCCGGCTGCGTTCGCGCGACCCCTATTTCCTCGAACGCGCCCGCAAATACCTCCGCCTGGTCGGTGAGACGCTCGCCCCGCTGCAGGTGACCGAAGGGGGCCCGATCCTGATGATGCAGGTCGAAAACGAATACGGCCACTACGGCACCGACACCGAATACCTCGGGCTGATCAAACAGTACATCACCGAGGCGGGTTTCCGCGTTCCGCTCTTCCAGTGCGACTACTACGCCCGCTTCGTCGACCGCCGCGACGATCTCTTCTGCATGGCCAACTTCGGTACGTCGGAGGATCCTGCCGTGGCATTCGATTCGCTGCGGCGCGTGATGCCCGCAGGGCCGCTGATGGTCGCCGAATACTACCCGGGATGGCTCGACCACTGGGGCGAACCCCACGGCACGGTTGCGACGGAGAAGGTGCTCAAAAACCTGCGCTATTTCCTCGATAACGACTGTTCGTTCAACTTCTACATGCTCCACGGCGGAACCTCGTTCGGGATGTGGGCAGGCGCCAACCACCCGACCGAGCCGGGAGGCCGCTACCAGCCAACCACGTCGAGCTATGATTACGACGCACCGATCGGCGAAGCCGGTTGGGACACACCGAAGTACCACGCTATCCGGGAACTCATCGCCCGCTACCTGCCCGACGGGGAGACGCTGCCGGAAGTCCCGGCCCGCCCCGAAGTCATGGAGCTGCCCGAATTTACGCTCACCGAATCGGCCCTGCTGACCGACAACCTGCGGCAGATCGTCTCCGACGAAACCCCGCGCAACATGGAGGCCTACAACCAGGGATTCGGCTGTATCGTCTACAAGACAACCCTCCCGGCAGGAGGCGCGGCAACGCTGCAATTCGACCGGATCAACGACTTCGCGGTCGTCCTGCTCGACAACGCCCCGCTCGCGACCATCGACCGCCGCCTGGGCCAGAACTCGTGCGAACTCCCGGCACGGAATGCCGAAGCGAAGCTGACGCTGGTCGTCGAAGCCATGGGACGCGTCAACTCCGACACCTACCTTCCCGACCGCAAGGGCATTCTCGGCGACGTTCTGCTGAAGGATGCCGAAGGGAGCCGTCCCCTGCGGAACTGGAACGTCTGCCCCGTCGCGCTCGACAACGAAAAAGCACCCGAACAGATCGCCTACACCCTCTCCGCACAGCCGCAGGCCCCAGCGTTCTACCGGGGACACTTCGAAGCCGCAGCGTGCCACGACACCTTCCTCGACATGAGTAACTGGGGCAAGGGACTGGTGTGGGTCAACGGCCACTGCCTCGGCCGCTACTGGAACATCGGCCCGACGCAGACGATGTACCTCCCGGGGCCGTGGCTCAGGGAAGGCACGAATGAGATCGTGGTCCTCGACCTGCTCTCGCCCCGGAAACCCGCTCTGTGCGGCCGCACCACGCCGATCCTCGACCGGCTGGCCGACTGATTCCGGAAATGTGCGGCAGAACCGGCTGCACCGCGGAGGCCTGCAAAAACCGTAAAAAGCAAAAACGATGTTGAAAAAATCGTTCCTGATACTGTTTGTCCTGACAGGCGTTGCCTGTCAGGACAAAGGCCCCGCCGCGAACGCACGGATTTCACGGTGGAATGGAAATTTACGCTCAATCCCGGCAGTGACTATTCGGCTCCGGAAGCCGACGATTCCGACTGGCGCGTAGTGAAACGACTGCCCTATTGCTCGGGGCTCTTCGTCTGGACGGGATTCGACTACCTCGGGGACCCCACTCCTTTCTGGTGGCTGTCACGCAGCTCCTATTTCGGCATCGTCGACCTTGCCGGATTCCCCAAAGACGCCTATTACATGTACCAAAGCGAATGGACGGACAAAACAATGCTCCACCTCTTTCCCCATTGGAACCGGACCGAGGGTGAAGAGGTCGACGTGTAGGCCTACTACAACAATGCCGACGAGGTAGAACTGTTCCTTAACGGCAAGAACCTCGGAACAAAGAGAAAGGAGAACAAGCAGTTTCACGTCTGATGGCGCGTACCGTTCACCGCCGGAACGATCAGGACCATCTCCCGTAAAAACGGGCAGGAGATGCTGACCCGGGAGATCCACACGGCGGGTTCGGCGGCGAATATCCGGCTGATGGCTGACGGCCGATCGCGGCGCGATCGACACCGACGGCAACTTGGTCCCCGATGCCGACAACCTCGTCCGGTTCGATGTCGGAGGCAGCTGTTTCATAGCCAGCGTAAACAACGGGAGCCAGACCAACACGGAATCGTTCAAGGCTCCACAGCGCAAAGCGTTCCACGGCAAAGCCTTGGTGGTCCTGCAAAACAACGGCAGCAAAGGAACAGCGACCCTGACAGCCACTTCGGAAGGATTAGCCACAGCGGCCATGACCGTCAGGGCGCGCTGATCCATCCGATGAGAATCGGCTCTATTCATCATCCGCTGGATTCAGTAGCCTTTCATTGCTTTTTTCGGCTAGACCACCAAGTTTCTGCTACATCATGTAACTGCGTAAAAAAGTGCAAATCTGTGGATAATAAGCCACATATCTGCATCGAAAGAAGATTAGGTATTCACAGGAGCAGCCGGACTTAACAGTCCCGGCTGTTCTTTCTATTATATTATAGCCAGAATCTTTGTACCACCCCGATTATACCAACTGATTTTCCAATAAATTACCCATATTTTCTTTCTTCAGACCAGTCATTTCCCATTGTAAGTATTTGTTAGGATATTTTTTTCGCACACTCCTCATAATCAGTAAATAAGCAAACCATCGCAAGGTTTGAACAAGATTGAATTACAGCTGTTTTTAACATATATTTGTATAGCTTTTTAATTCCGCAATATAGTTTACCTAAAACAATACACGATGAAAAAGTATTATGTTTTGCTGGTTTTGATAGGTACGATAATGCGAGTTGATGCTCAAAATACATCAACCCGAAATGATGCAAATAAGCCTCAACAACGTGAAATTTATTCCGGAGAATCCCGATCAGCCGATTCAGACATGACCTTCGACGATAAAATGGTCCGGTTCGATGCGCTCTCCCATAACATTCGATATCGAGTATGGTAATTGCTGCGCCACACAAACTGTTGCTTATTACGACTCCCCCAATGGTTTATATGGAAATATAGGATCCATTCGAAACCGGACGATCTTCGGCCACCCGACGACCAATATGATACCTCGTCTCATTTCTGGCCAATCCCGGAAAAGCCCACTCCTTCCAGGTGAAAAATCCGACAATTTACCGGCATCTATCGCGGCTCAGCCGGCTGGATTACTCACGGGCGGAAGTTTCCGGACCTGGATTCGGCCCCGATCAAGGATGTACAGAGCCGGCTCTAAGGCAGAAATTGTCCGGTCGCCGAGTACATACTCTCCCGACCGATGCACTACGACGCAGCATATTTTCCCGTATTCGACAGCCTGGCATCGGGCATCGTTCCGGAGGATTCGCACAGTGGGTTTGCGGGCAAACCGGTCGGTCTGCTTCGCACTCCTGCACGGAAGAAAAGCATAGGCATAGCCGCCCGTTCCGGCCGGGTCGTGCTCGAACCAGCATTTGAAAACCCGACCCTGCTGGCTTTTATCCTTGTAGAACGGGTCGATCCGATCCCATTTTCCCTGCTGAATATCCGTGCTGACCACAATCGGAGCCCCGTCCAGCGACACATACCCCCGGCCGTCGTGATGCACCCACGGCAAGCCATCCCCGATTTCAGACATTTCGGAACTGACTACAGGACCTGCGAAATGCGTTTGGTCCAGGGCCGTCGTTATCCGGAATATCCGGGAATCGGACGAGCGGATGTCCGCACCCAGCGCCACGACGAGGTCCCCGAAAAAGAATACTGACTTGAGGGCGTGAAGTCCGTCCCGTTCGACCTCCATCGTCGTACACAGGATATCACCCGAAATCGCCCCTCCCACATGTCCGGAATGGTTTTTCCGCGCTTCGGGGGTTTTCTCGGTTTTCAGGGGAGCGCCGTCGTCGTAGGTCGTCGTTCCCGGAACCATCCGCCAATCCCAGTGGGCAAAGATGTTGTCGTACTCCCGGCCGTGCTGCATGAACAGCAGCGCCCCGTCGGCCGAAAAGTTGGCAAGGGTATTCTCCCCGTTCGTAAACTCGAATCCGATCGTGCGTTCCGAATGCATGCGGATCGAGGCATACCACGTTGCGGTACGATAGATGCCGCAGTCCGAACGGTCGTAATAGCGGGGACCGCACAATCCTGCGGAACGACTGTCCGGGGTCAGCATCTCTTTGGCAAACCGGCTGAAAACCCGGTATCCCGGTCTTTTCAGGGCTGCGATATTATCGGCGGCAATCGCTGCGGAACAGGCTTTTCCGGGACCGCTGTCGATGAATACCTGCCGACCGCAGAAACTGGGGTCCATCACACCCCGCCAGATACTCCGGCAGATTCCTTCGCACATGAGGTTTTCGATGACGGAACACTGCTCGTCCGAAAACATGTAAGGCGTGCCATCGAGAACCCTGAGCCAAAATGAGATACCCTCGACATAGGCGAGTCCGTAGTTTCCGAACTGAATCTGGGGACCGTGCTGGTGAAACGACCAGTCCTCCTGGATTCCCTCGCCATCAGTGATGAAAATCTCTTCGGCGATCTGATCGCGGGCTTTGGCGACAAGGGCTTCATCGTCGGTAAGCAGCCCACGCATCAGGTTGTTCCCGGCAAGCCAGACCTTATTCTGCCCGGTCATTCCGAAACGGGAACACGCGACGAGTTTCAGCCCTTCGTCCAACTCCCGGTCGGAAAGTTCATCGCGGATCAGCAGCAGAATCGCAGCGAGCTTTTTAGGCACCCCGATCTCCCCGTGCCACCAATTGAGCGACGACGGTTTTTTCACATACCAGTATTCAAGCCCCTTGTGCAGCACCCCACCGATCCGTTCGTTGCGGTACCAGGCAGAAGAACGGTCGGCATAGAGCTTTGCCAGGGCATACATCCTCGTCAGATGGAGCGAGGGCTGCCACCGGCCTCTCGTATGGTCGTCATAGTCGATATCCGTCCAGAAACCACCTGCATCGAAAAGCCCGAGAAGCCGCCCGATCTCTGTATTCGGAAGGTGAACCGATGTATACAACTGAAGCAGCAGGACATCGTTGGCCCGTCCGTAGTCGGAATAACGGATGAACCGCCCGGTCGCCTCCCCGTCCGGGGCATACGACATCACCGAAACATTGACAAAAGCCTCTTTCACGCGGTCGAGGTGACCGGCAAAAACTGTATGAATCGTCGTAAAAAGGGCTAATGCAGCCAGGAAGGCCGTTCGTAAGGTTTTCATAATAACGTTCAGGGTACTTGTAAAACTAACCGATCCGCAGGCTGAAAGGCGGTCCGCAAATCGACATGCACAAATATAAGGCATTTAAAACTAAATAACCCGTCCGGACAACCCCGAAAATGGATTTTGACCGGATCAAGTTGACCTTTGACCCAATCGAATCCTTCCCGGAAGAATACAAAATCTAATTTTGAGTAACGGAAAAACAACGTATAACCTACTGCCTAAAACATGAGAACCCAAATCTACTGCACGGCATTGCTGTCGACTGCGCTGGTCGCGGGATGCACCCCCAAAGAGACGATGTCGGAACTCACCGACCGTGTGTTCGCCGTAGCCGCGGCCCAATACGAACAAATGGAGACCCGACTGACCGACGAAACGCTTCCGAGGTCGGTGGGGCCCGATGGAAAATTCATCAGTTCAGATATCCGCTGGTGGTGCAGCGGTTTCTACCCGGGGTCGCTCTGGTATATATATGAGTATACCGGCAACGGCACCTTCCGGGAACTGGCCGAAAAGAATACGTTCAAACTCTACCCCCTGAAGCACAAAGGCGCGGATCACGACCTGGGATTCCAGATGAACTGCAGTTTCGGCAACGCTTACCGGATCACCGGCGAGCAGAAATACCTCGAACCCATCCACACCTCGGCACAGACCCTCGCCCGGCGGTTCTCGCCCGTGACAGGCGTCATCCGGAGCTGGGACTTCGTGCGCGAAGGCCGGGACTGGAAATACCCCGTGATCATCGACAACATGATGAACCTCGAACACCTCTGCAATGCAGGCCTGCTGTTCGGGGACGACACCCTGAAGTCCATCGCGGTGACGCATGCCAACACGACCCTCTGCAACCATTTCCGGCCTGACTTCACGTGTTATCACCTGGTGGATTACGACCCGACGGACGGACATGTCCGCAGAAAGGAGACCGTGCAGGGTTTCAGCGACGAATCCGCCTGGGCACGGGGACAGGCCTGGGCCTTGTACGGATACACGATGATGTTCCGCCTCAGCGGATATGAATGTTACCTTAACCAGGCCGAGAACATCGCAGGAATGCTGTTGGAGCGGCTTCCGGACGACGGGATTCCCTACTGGGACTTCGACTCGGACCGCATTCCGGACGATCTGCGCGACGCTTCGGCAGCGGCAATCATGGCCTCGGCATTCGTCGACCTGAGTACCCTGACCAACAAACCCGACAGGAAGGCCGATTACCTGAAAATGGCCGAAAAGCAATTGCGGACACTCGCTTCAGACAATTATCTCGCCCGTCCCGGGGAAAACGGAAACTTCATCCTCAAGCACAGCGTGGGCTCCAAACCGGACAACCTCGAAGTCGACGTACCGCTTACCTATGCGGACTACTATTTCCTGGAAGCCCTGCTGAAATACAAACATGCAACCCAAACAAAACCTATTAAAAACTAACAACGTGTGTCATTATGAAACAAAAACTGACCAAACTTCTTTGTTCGGTGTTTCTGATTGCCATCACAATCCCGGCGATCGCCCAATCGGCCGGAGGCAGCAGCACCCACACAATTACGGGAAAGGTGACTGACAGTGACGGTACACCGATCGTCGGAGCGGTTGTCATGGCATCCCAGCGCGAAGCCACGACGACAAATTCCGAGGGTAAATACACGCTTACGGTCAAAAGCCAGAGTCCGACGCTTCAGTTCTCCTGCATGGGATACCTGACCCGTTCGGAGAATGCGGCGGGACGCAGCGTCGTCGATATCTCGCTGGAAACGGACAACAAAGTACTCGAAGACGTAGTCGTGATCGGTTACGGCATCCAGAAGAAAGTCAACCTGACGGGAGCCGTCGCGGCGATCGATTTCTCGAAAACGAGCGAGAGCCGTTCCATCATCAGCACCTCAGCCGCCCTCGCGGGTCTGGCAGCGGGCATGAACGTCACACAGGGATCCGGACAACCGGGTTCCGATAATGCCACAATCCGCATCCGCGGCGAAGGCTCCTTCACCTCGGGCGCCAACGGTCCGCTGGTGCTCGTGGACGGAATCGAATGGAGCATGGACAACGTGAACCCGAACGACATCGCGTCGATTTCGGTGCTGAAGGATGCCGCATCGGCTTCCATTTACGGAACGCGCGCAGCCAACGGCGTAATCCTCATCACGACGAAAAACGGCTCCGAAGGCAAGGCCCAGATCAGCTATTCCTACAAAGGCATCCTGCAAATGCCCTATAACGACCTGCATTTCGTTTCGGACTATGCCACGCACATGTCGCTCATCAACGAGTCGTGCGACAACATCGGGACCTCGCGAATCTTCTCCCAGTCGAATATCGACCTCTGGCGGGAGAAGTCGGCTGATCCCTACGGGGTCGGAGAAAACGGCGTCCCGAACTTCGCGCTCTACCCCAACACCGACTGGTTCGACGAGATTTTCGAAAACGGTTACTCGCAGGAGCACAACCTCTCGATTTCGGGCGGCGCGAAGAATGTCCGTTACCTGCTCTCGCTCGGTTATCTCGACAACCAGGGCGTCATGGGCCGGTTCGGAATCGACTCCTCAACACAGAAGATTAATTTCCGAACCAATCTGGAAGCCGATGTCACGAAGTGGTTCACGGCAGGCGTACGCCTGTTCGGGCAGCGCCAGGAATACGGACTGGCCAACATCTCGAACGCCTTCAACTCGCTGTACCAGACGACTCCGGGCGTTTATCCCGGCTCCGTCAACGCCTGGGGGCGCCCCGCACTGGCTGCCGAGGAGTCCTCGAACGCCAACAATATCTTCGGCATGATGTACGGTTCGGGAGGTTACAACAACACGACCCGCGTCAACGGCTCGGTCTACGCCAAAATCCAACCTTACAAAGGCGTAAGCGTCGAAGCCACGGTGAACTACTCCCCGACCTTCGGCGAGCGGCACACCTACGGCCGCCAGAACGGATACTGGGACTATACCACCGACACGCGTTATTCGAGCTCCGACCTCTCGAACGCTTCGGTTTCAAATTCGACTTCACGGAATTATTACATCTCTTCCGAAATCCTCGCCCGCTACAACAACACCTTCGGCGATCACGATCTCGGCGTACTGTTCGGTTATTCGGCCATGGAGTACCGGACCTGGGGCTGGGGCGTCAGCAAGCAGGGCGCTACGGACTGGACTTTGAACGACCTCGGCACCTACGAAACGCTTTCGGGTTCGTCGAGCACGGCCAAAAACGGCTGGGGACTCCGCTCTTGGTTCGGGCGCATCAACTACGCCTATAAGAACCGCTACCTGTTCGAAGCGAACCTCCGCGCCGACGGCTCCTCGCGCTTCGGCAGCAACAACCGTTACGGTATCTTCCCCTCCTTCTCGGCCGGATGGAAAATCCACGAAGAGAGTTTCATGGAGGGGACTAAAGGCTGGCTTTCGAACCTCAAACTGCGCGCATCGTGGGGTCAGGCCGGTAACAACCAGGGCATCGGCAACTATGCCTGGCAGGCCGTGTACAGCACCCAAAACGTCGTCGTAGACGGATCGGGTTCCAAGGGGCTCTACATTTCGTCGCTGAGCAACGCCGACCTCAAATGGGAAACCACCGCCACAACCGATATTGGTCTGGATTTAGGATTCTTCGACAACCGGCTCACGGCCGAGATCGACTACTACCGCAAAAACACGACGGACATCCTCTACACCCCGACGATCTACATGACGATGGGCGAAGTGGCCGGCGTCCCCTCGAACCTCGGCAGCGTGGTGAATAAGGGTATCGAACTTGCGGTCAACTGGAAAAGCCATATCGGCAAGGATTTCAGCTATTACGCCGGGGTGAACTTCTCCTACAACAAGAACCGGGTCACCAAATTCAAGGGCGACCTCGTCAAGACATGGACCGACGGGGTTTACTCGAATAACCTTTCCGATGTTACGGCCAACTACGGCAGCGGCAAGCTGTGCGAAGGGCATGCACTGGGCGAGCATTACCTCCGAAGTCTCTACAGGGGCAACGGCCGCGGTTACAGGGGCGGTGCCGTGGACATCCATGCAGGTCCCAAAGACGGCATGATCCGCACGCAGCAGGATTTCGAATGGGTAGCCGCCATGCTCGAATCGGGCTACACCTTCAACGGCGTGACAGCCCTCAGCAAGGATCAGCTCTGGTACGGCGACCTGATCTATGCCGACCGGAACGGCGACGGCAACTACGGCGACGACAACGACATGGATTTCAACGGCCGTACGAGCACACCTTCCTATAACCTGGGCCTCAACCTCGGATTCGCATGGAAAGGCATCGACTTCAACATGACATGGTCGGGAGCGTTCGACTACTACATCATCTGGAACGCTCTCTATTACAACGGCACCCAGACCACCAACGGCCACGGCATCAGCGAACGCGTAGCCCGCGACCACTACTTCTTCGATGCCGACAATCCCGCGGACGCCAGAACCAACCTGAAAGGAACCTACCCGCGCCTGACCTTCGGCACACCCGGAGACAACCGCCAGGCCAGCGAGTTCTACGAATACAAAGGCGACTACCTGAAGCTGAAGAACATCCAGCTCGGCTACACCCTTCCTTCCCGGATCACGAAGAAGTTCTACGTCCAGCAGCTGCGGTTCTTCGTATCGGGAGAAAACCTCCTCACCATCACCGACTATCCGGGGCTCGACCCGGAGAAAGGCGCCGCCATCGGCTATCCGCTCATGCGTTCAGTCACATTCGGAGCACAGATAACATTCTAACGATTATGAAAAAGAGACTCTATTATACGATCATTGCCGTTGCCGCAACGCTGACGGGCGTTTCGTGTGCGGACCTTCTGGAGACGGCCCCTGAAAATCAGATCGCCAGCGCGAACATGTGGACCACGCCTGAACTGGCCCTGAAGGGCATGAACGGCCTCTACGAAACGTTCTACAACCGGAAACAGAGCAACGGCACGCAAGTTCGCTCGGAGAACCTTGACGGACTCAACAAATACGGCATCGAAGCCTTGGGATTCTGCACGGATTACTACGCGAACAACTACCCGATCTACCTGCTCTACAACCAGGCGAAGCGCGCCAACGACTGGCAGTTGGCCCACGAATGGAAGTTCTGCTATACGATCGTGCACGCCTGCAATGACGCCGTCACGAATCTCCGCAAGGCCGGGCTCGACACCCGGACTTACGAGCGTTACATCTGCGAGGCGCGTTTCCTGCGGGCATGGGCCTACTCCCGCCTGAACAAATTCTGGCAGGGCGTGCCGGTCTACCTCGAACCCATCTCCAACGAACAGTGCACGCGGAGCCAGGAAAGCGCCGACTACGTGTGGCGCGAAGTGGTATTGCCCGACCTGAAATACTGCATCGACAACGCCGCATTCCCGGACAACACGCTCACTGAAAGCAATTTCGGCCGGCCGTCGAAAGGCGCCGCCTATGCGCTGCGCGGAATGGCCTACATGTGGCTCCAGGAGTGGCAGAACGCCGCCAATGATTTCGAAAAAGTGAGCGAATGCGGCTACGGCCTCTGGCAGGGCGAATACATCGACTTCTTCACCCCCGATAACGAACGCGCCAACGAGATGATCTTAGCCATTCAGTACGACGAGGAGGCAGGTTACTGCGACAACATCCAGCAGGCCGTGGGAGCCCGCGACACCTATGGCGGCTGGGACGAAGTGAAACCGGCGTCGGACTTCGTGGATTATTACCAGAATGCCGACGGGACGAAGTTCGACTGGAGCAAGGTGACGGGATTGGAGAACTGGAACGAACTGACGCCCAAACAGCGGGCCGTTTTCTTCTGCCGCGACGGACTGAAGAGCGATTCGAAACTGGCATCACAGAAGACCCAGGCCGTCGGTATCTGCGGACAGGACATTTTCGACCGCTACTACCTCGACAACGGCAACGAGGCCCGCATCAAGGCGGCCTACGACAGCCGCGATCCGCGGCTCAAGCAGACGATCGTCACCCCTTATGAGCCGGTGGACTGCTTCTGCGCCGGGCTCAACGGCGACGAGAACATGATCGGCAAACAGCTCCGCTGGCCGCTCTACCTGCAGGGAACCAACGGCGGCGACTTCTGGTTAGACAAGCGCACGTCGGCCTACTACTGCTACCGCAAATACGTGCGTTTCCTCAAGGGCGAGCTGATCGACCGACAGCGCTGCTACACCGATTTCCCGCTCATCCGCTACACCGACGTCATCCTGCAATGGGCCGAAGCGCTGATCGAGCTGAACGACTTCACCAATGCGAAGAACCTCATCGACCAGGTGCGTTCCCGCGCCCACATGCCGGGCATCAAGATCGGCAACCTCGCCGAAATGCGCGAAGCCGTCCGCTACGAACGCCGCGTGGAATTCCCGGTCGAGGCGGTCAACTTCTTCGACGAAGTCCGCTGGGGAACCTACAAAGAGACCAAGTTCCAGGGGCAGGATGTCCACGGCGGACAGTCCTGGTGGGGCGACAACACGGTCGAATACGCCTGGTACTGGGACGATTGCCTCTGGCCGTGGTCTGTGCCGCAGGGCGAGTACCAGCGAAACTCGTCGCTCACCACCCGCCCGGGCTGGGTCTATTGATTTGTTAACTTCAATCCGTATATCGAAATGAAAAAGATCATCTTAATATCGACAGCGATCCTCACCGGCTTTTTCATCCTGTCCTGCGGGGATTCCTCCTCGGACCCCTACGATGACAGCGACATGCCGATCGTCAAAATCGAAGCCGCCAATATCGCTGACAACAAAGCCACCATCTCCGCGGCGGTGGAGAGCGGCAGTTTTTACGGAGCCAAGATCGTGACCGGCGTCCGCGTTTCCACCCTCACGCTCGACTACACGCGCGAAATCCCACTGATCAAGTATGTCGAGGCGAACGGAAAGGCGGTCGAACTGCCCTTCACAACAGAACTCTCCGACCTGATTTACGAGCAGGATTATTTCTGCGCGGTGATCGTATACGACAAGACGGGCCGCGCCTGCTCCTCCGCCTACCTCACATTTACGGCAGAAGGCGTCCCGGAGGGAATCAGCGACGACAATTCGGCCGGAAACCTCGAAGACAATCCGCAGTAAAACAAAAACCGAGCAAACGATATGAAAAAGTTACTTTATACTTTGGAAACGGCCCTTCTTCTGCTCCCGTCCGCCTGCAGCAAAGAAGCCCTGTCACCGGATCCCGGACCGGACAACAGCAGGAACACGATCACGTTCGTCGGCGAAACCTTCCCCTCGACCCGCACCGAGATCGGGGAAAAGGACGGCAACTCCTACCCGGTGCTCTGGTCGACCGGCGACCGGATCGGTATCATCTCCCCGGTCGAAACCCTCTTCCAGAACGCCAGCGCAACGCTGAACGCCAGCGACGCCGGCAAAAACAGCGGCATCTTCGTACTGGAGACCGAGGCCGACGTGCAGCAGCGGATGGACCTGATCGTCTATTATCCCCACAGCACGTACACAACCTACGGCGACGGCGCCCTCAAATCATCCGTCCCCATGGAGCAGCGCCAGGCACGCCCGGGCGACTCCTCCCACACCGGAAAATATACCCTGGCCTATGACAAGACCGTCATCGACCCCGCTACGGCAGCCGAAGGCAAATCCCCTTCAGTAACGTTTGCGCTGCGACATGCCGTAGCCTATGTCAAACTCGTAATCTCAAGCTCGGAGTATGCCCGCTACAAGCTCAACGGAGCATCCATCTGGTGCGATGGCGAGGCCATTTCGGGAGACATCTCGGTCAATGTTTCCACGGGTGAGACGCAGACCAGAACACCGCGGAATTACGCCACGGTCGTTGTAGACGAACCGCAGGAACTGTCGTCGGTCCAGGAACTCTGGCTCGTGACGCTGCCCGTGGACCTGACCGGCAAAGACGTATACGTCTCCGTGGCCATGACCGACGGAACGAAGAATGTGACCATCCCCGTCAAGGTCGCCGTAAAGGAACTCAAGGCCAACGCCGTCAACACGATCACCATCGCGAACGTCAGCCTTGCAGATAACAAATTCGCCTGGTACCAGCCCGAGGAAACGCGTTACCTCGCGGAAGGATGGGCCTACGGCGAGTCCAACACATTCGTCACGACCTCCGACGGCGAGGAGATCACGATCGACCTCAAAGCGCGCGGCTATTTCAACGGATGTGAAGAACCGAAATATGCCAAAATCATCTTCGTCAACAACCTCAGCGGGACCAACTACACGATGGCGATAAACGGCAAGCGGAATAACCCCAGTTCCCCGGCTGATTATGCCGAAGACGTGGAGATTGGAAGCGACTACACGCTAAAGGTCAAAACGACCAAAGGCAGCTATTTGGGCTGGTTCGGCAAGGTGGGCATCATGAACGCCGAGAAGAAGTACATCTGGGCCTTCACCGTCTGGTATCTCCCGGGAGGCGTCGTGGAACACCAGTACAAGAACGGCGTGGTCATGGACCGCTACATCGGCGACAGCTATGCCCCCGACTATAACAACTGGCACGGCGTGGGAGCCTACTTCCAGTGGGGCCGTCCGTTCAGCTTCTCCTGGGGCAGCATGACCTACACGGTCGCCTCGACCAATGCGACGGACCTGAACATCTCGGCCCGGAACCCCGGCGTTTTCTTCAAGACCGACGGCGCCTCGAACCATCAGGGCGACTGGTGGCTCGGCGACTGGACCGGAAAGCGGACCGACCGCAAGGACGACTTCTGGGGCAACCCCAACAGCACGGCCGAGGCCGGATCGCCCGCGAACGGAACCAAGTCGATTTTCGACCCATGCCCCAAAGGCTGGATGGTAGCGTCCCCGGCGATCTACAAGGAAGTGCTCGCGGGCAAGGAGAGCAATTTCGAGATGAACGGCTCGGTACAGTCGGCGATCTACAAATACGACGGCACGAACAAGGCTTACTGGCACTTCAGCGGCCTGAAATGGGCCTCGTCGGGCGGTAACCCGAACAACAACTCCAACGACATCCTGGGCGTCTGGTCGAACTCCTCCTACCACGGATACGAGGCCTCGGACCACAACGTCTACCAGCTCTACTACCGCACGTCGCAGGGTACGTGGAACGACGGCGGCGGCCGCGGGGCCGGCATGTCGGTACGCTGCATGAAAGACACCGAAAACCGTTGACATCCCATACGCAGGGGCCTGTCCGATCCGGAGGTCAGGCGGGCCCCTGTTTCTAACCCAAAAACATTACAGCCATGAAGATATTGAAAACACTGATTTGTTTCGTCGCAGCGGCCTGCCTGCTGTCCGGATGCGCCGAAGAGCGAATGTACTACGAACCCGGCAGCGGATCGGGCAACGGCAACAGCGGAGGAGGAGGCGAGGAGCCGTCGGGCCCGGGCGATTATTCAAAACTGACGGCGGCCAACCACCCCCGCATCATCATGACCGGGGACGATGTGGCCGTCATCAAGGAGAAACTGGCCGCGGGGTCCGACGCCAACCTGAAAAAACTCCACGAGTGCATCATAGCCTATGCCGACAAGGCGCTCATGGCCAAGGACCTGGTCTATGAGGTCACGGGGAAACGCCTGCTGTCCGTTTCGACCGAAGCAGCAAATCGGATCATCTCCTGCGCCTATGCCTACCGTCTGACAGGAGAGACCAAATACCTCGAAAAGGCCGAGAAGGACATGCAGACCGTCTGCGCCTTCAAGGACTGGAATGCCCCGACTCACTTTCTCGACGGCGCCGAAATGGCCCACGGCGTAGGCATCGGCTACGACTGGCTCTACGGCCAACTGAGCGACGCGACGAAGAAAAGCGCCGAAAAAGCGATTCAGAACTACGCGTTCTACTGCGCGCTCAACGGCAAATGGAACCTCAATTTCTACACCTCAGCGACCAACTGGAACCAAGTCTGCAACGGCGGTCTCGTGGTGGCGGCCTTCGCCATCTACGAAACCTGCCAGAGCGACGCGCGGAGCATCATCGACAAGGCGATCGAAAGCAACGCTTCGGTCATGCCCGAGATGTACAATCCCGACGGAAACTACCCCGAAGGCTACGGCTACTGGGGTTACGGAACGGCGTTCGAGTGCATCATGCTCTCGGCGATGGAGTCGTGCACCGGCACGGACAACGCCCTTTCGATGGTCGACGGCTTCCGGAAAACCGGCAAATGGATCCTTTTCATGGAAGGCATGAACAAGATGGCTTTCAACTACTGCGACTGCGCGCCTTCGAGCATCGCCTTCCCGCCGCTCTGGTACCTCGCCCACAAGTTCAACGACCAGTCGCTGCTGTACGGCGAGCTGATGAAACTCAACGACGGCCGCTACACCTCCTACGACTCGCCGAAATACCTCCCCATGGCGATCGTCTATGCCAGCAAATTCGACCTGAACAACATCGAACCTCCCACGGAAAAACTGTGGAGCGGCAAGGGCATCAACCCCGTGGTGCTCGTCCACTCCGACTGGACCTTCTCGGAGACCGACAAATTCCTCGGCATCAAGGCCGGGCGGGCGAATTACAGCCACGGGCACATGGATGTGGGATCGTTCGTTTACGACGCCTGGGGAACGCGCTGGTCCGCCGATCTGGGACTCCAGAGCTACGGCACGGTCGAGAACATCAACCTGCCCGGATATACCGGCGGTTTCGGCAGCTATGACCAGGGAGCTTTCCGGTGGGCCGTATTCCGCTACAACAACTACAACCACAGCACCATCACCATCAACGACGCCCTCCACCGCGCCGGCGGCAGGGCCGGGATCACGAGCGTCATCAACACCGCTGCATCGAAGGGCGCCACGATCGACATGTCGGACATCCTTTCCGACGAATGCGAAAGCGCCACGCGAACCGTGACGCTCGAAAACGATACGGACCTCGTGGTGAAGGATATCGTCAAAGCCAAGTACAACAAGGCGGCGGACATCCGCTGGACCATGGTCACAAGGGCGATGCCGACCGTGGAAGCCAACCGGATCGTATTGCAGGGCACATCGAAAAAGCTCTACCTCAAGGTGACCAGCCAAAACAATGCGAAGATCACCTTCAAGACCTGGTCCACCGTCGGCGAATCGTACGACGCGAGCAACTCGGGCTACTACGAAGCCGGATTCGAAGCCAAGGTAACTTCCGGCCAGACCGACACCTTCACCGTGACCCTCACCCCGAACGAATAAACTTCCGAAAACGATGAAAACAATCCTCTTGTCGATCCTTCTGTCGTGCACAGCCCTGATTCCGGTTTCCGCAGCCACCGGCAACGACGACCTGAATATCCTGCAGACCGAATATTCGAAACCGGGAGTTGCGGAATCCTTCGCGGCGGGAAAAGCATGGTTTCCGTTCCCGGTCTATGAAGACCGGACGGGCTGGGCCGCACTTTTCGGTCCGGATGCCGAAAAGGTCATAAAACGGGGCGAACAACTGCTCGACTACCAATGGCAGTACATCCCCGCAAGCGCCTACCTCGCTTTCGAGCGGACGGGTGACCGGCAGGCCATGGAGAAGCCCGAGGGCGCAAACCGGGGTGCGATGATCGCGCTGATCCTCGCCGAACTCGCCGAAGGCAAGGGACGGTTCGTCGACCAGCTTGCCAATGGCGTCTGGCTGGCAGCCCAACAGCCGTCGTGGGTCCTCTCGGCCCACCAACCCCGGCAGCGGACCAAACGGTCGCTGCCGGACGCCCGCGAGCAGCTCATCGACCTGGCGTCGGGCCGTTACGGTTCGATCGTATCCATCGCTTACTATTTCTTTCACCGGGAATTCGACAAACTGGACCCTTCCATCTCGGTTGCAACGGAAAACGCCGTCCGGCGGAACATCCTCGACCCATACCTCGACCCGAATCAGTATTCCACCAACTGGTGGCTGGGATTCGCCTCCAAAGGGGCGATGCTCAACAACTGGACCCCGTGGTGCAACTCGGATGTGATCCTGAGTTTCCTGCTGATGGAGAAGGACCAGGAACGGCTCAACCGGGCCGTGGCCCAATCGGTTAAGTCGATGGACCTGTTTCTCAACTATATCCAGAAAGACGGAGCCTGCGAAGAGGGTCCCGCCTACTGGGGCGCGGCGGCCGGGAAGGTTTACGACTACCTCCAGATCCTATACGACGCTTCGGGCGGAGCGTTCTCGCTGTTCGGCAACGAGCGCATCCGGAAAATGGGTGAATTCGTCTCCCGCTCCTATATCGGAAACGGCTACGTCGTCAATTTTGCCGACGCAGGGGCCAGGCTCAACAACCCGAACGAGCTGATCTGGAACTATGGCAACGCAGTAGGCAGCAAGGAGATGACCGATTTCGCGCTCTGCTGTCTGGCCGACCCCAAAAACGGCAAATTCAGAAACCCCGCCATCACGGGCAACGACGCCTACCGGGCGCTCGAAACCGTGCGGTTCAACCCGCTGATCCGCACCGCCGTCGATTCGCTGAACCGGCTCGCGGCGGAGAGTTCGCCGGAACTGGTGCTTCGGAACCTGCGCCGGGACGTACCTCCGGCCACGTGGTATCCCGAAACCGAGATGTGTTTCATGCGCAACGCCGCCGGCTGGTTCCTCGGGACGAAAGGCGGTTACAATGACGAGAGCCATAACCACAACGACATAGGGACCTGCGTGCTCTACATCCGCGACATCCCGGTGCTCGTGGACGCCGGAGTGGGCACGTACACCAAACAGACCTTCAACAAGGACCGCTACACGATCTGGTCGATGCAGTGCAACTGGCACAGCCTGCCGATGATCAACGGAACCGCACAGCCCGCCGGCAGACAATACCGGTCGAAAAACACCTCGTGCAACCTCTCCAAAGGATTGTTCTCGCTCGACCTTGCCGACGCCTATCCGCAGGAGTCCGGATGCCGGAAATGGGTGCGGAGCTATCGCCTCACTCCGAAGGGCCAACCCTCGGTGACGATCACCGATTCGTTCGAACTCGACGCGAGACGGCAACCGGACGTGGAACATTTCCTGGTCAAAGGTTCGGTCGTCCTGCCGGGCGAGACGCACGGTGGGCGGACGCTTCCCGACGGAGAACTGCTGATCGTCTGCGACGAAGGGCCGGTCGTGAAGATGACCTTCCCGACATCGCTGAAAGCCTCGGTCGACGTGATGGAACTTACCGACCGGAAATTCTCCGGCGTATGGGGTCCGAGCCTGCGCCGGATCAACCTGACATCGAAGCCCGACGCTCCGGCGAAAGGCAGTTACGAATTCCGGATCACTGAAACGGGCGAAAAGTGACGACGATGCGACACCGAATCCTCCTCCTGATCGCCGCCGCGACGGGGCTGCTGGCCTGCGCCTGCGGCGGAACCGAAGCCGAACGGCTGCACCGGACCGCCATGCGGGAATACCTCGGCCCGATCCGTCCCGGATACGAAGGCCGCAACCCCTTCTGGAACGCCTTTGCAACGAAATTCATCTACGCCCCGGCCTTCGGGTTCGAACCGGTGGAGAATGCCGTAAAATACCGTTTCACCGTCACGCACCTCGGAACCTCGATGATCGAATCGCCCCGTTACCGCAAGGACGCCCTGACCGAAGACCCCGAACCCCGGCGGGTCCTCGGACCGGGCGTCCCGACGGGACGGTCGTGGAGTTTCGAAGCGAACTCCCCGCAGCGGAGCCTCGCCCCGGTGTGGAACGACATCCCGGCAGGCCGGGTGCGGGTCACGGCGGAGGGACTGGACGCCGCGGGCCGGGTCCTGGGAAAGGCCGGGGAGCGGGAATTTCTGCGCGACTTTCCGTTCCGGCCACCCTATAACGGCAACGTCCGCCCCTACGGCGAAGCGGCGCGAATGGCCGCCCTCCACATCCACGACCTCCCGGCGATCCGTCACTGGCGCACAGCCGCGGAGCCGGACATGACCTACCGCCACAACACCTACGCCTGCAAGATCGTAGGAGCCACGATCCAGATGGAAACGCTGGTGGCGAAACTACTGCCCGCCCGCCGGGAGGAGGCACTCGCCGCCGCCCGGAATGCGGCCCGCTTCCTGATGGAGCAGAGCCGCCCCGAAGGCGCTCCACTGGCCTTCTTCCCGCCGACCTACCACGCCGACCTGATCTCCTCATCACGGCCCGAGAACCGGGGCAAGACCATGACGATGGAGGCCTGCGCCGCCGGAAACGCCTTTCTCGACCTCTACGACGCCACCGGCGAGCGGGTCTACTACGACCGGGCGCTGGCCATCGCGGAGACCTACGCCCGGCTGCAAAACGCCGACGGTTCGTACCCGATCAAGGTCGATTTCGTCACCGGGGTGCCGGTCAATGCCTGCAAGGCGATGCTCACGCCGGTCATGGAGTATTTCGGGCGGCTGGAAAACCGGTACGGCGTCACCCGCTACCGCGACTGCCTCGCCCGGGCCGCGGAGTGGATGCGCAGCAACGCGCTCGAAAATTTCGACATGACCGGGCAGTTCGAGGACATGACCGTTCTCGGGCAGCAACCCTACCAGAACCTCACCAACTGCGCTTCGGCGCCCTACGCCTCGTGGCTGCTCAAAAAGCCCGACCGCACGGCTGCGGAACTGGCCGACGCCGTCGACCTGATCCGTTTCAGCGAAGACCAGTTCGTATGCTGGGATGTACTGCCCGACGACGACGGCATCCGGTCTCTCTGCACGCCCTGCGTCTACGAGCAATACGGCTACCGGGTTCCGGTAGACAACAGTTCGTGCGTGGTGGCGAACGCCCTGCTGGACCTCTACGAAGCCACCGGCGACCGGCTGGCTTTCGCCAAGGCCAAGGCGCTGGCGGACAACCTCACCGTGGTTCAGAATGCGCTGGACGGGCTGATTCCCACGTCGCTTGACGTGCGCGAAGGACCCAAGAACCGGATACGGGGCTTCTGGGTCAACTGCACCTACGCCTCCGTAATCACGCTGCTCCGGATGGCCGAACTCACCGGGGAGACCGCCGGTCCGCCCACGGAAACCACCCCCGTTCGCTGACGCGGCGAACGGCCCGACGAATTTCCGCAAAACGGATATTTTCGGTATCTTGTCCCGTAAACCCGACCTATTCGATGATAAAAACCTGTACAGCCATTCTGTTCCTGTTGCTGACAACCGCCCTTTCGGGATCGGCGATCAACCCATACAGACGCTACGACGCCCGAAACGGGCTGTCCGACAACAGCGTAAAGGACATCTGCCAGGACAGCAAGGGATACATGTGGTTTGCCACGAAAGACGGCTTCAACCGGTTCAACGGCTACCGGTTCGACGTATTCGGATCGTCCCTCTCGGGGGAGCACCTCAACATCGACGTCATACGCCCCCATTCGGACGGAATCCGCATCTGGCTGGGGTGCACCGAGGCCCTCATGCTGTTCGATCCGCGGGATGAAAGCCTCACGAAATTCAGCGCCCGGAGCAGCGAGAACCAGGCGATACAGAATTGCAACAGCCTGCTATACGACCCGCAGGGCGACCTGTGGATCGGGACCGACGACGGGCTGTTCCGGTGGGACGAACGTATCGGCCGCCTCTTCCGCTACGAACTGGAGGAGCGCGACGGCGGCGCGTGCCGATACGTCAGGACCATCTTCGAGGACAACGACGGCAACATCTGGGTCGGGACGACCGCCGGGCTCTACCGCTACCACCGCAGAACCGACCACTTCGGTCCGAACATGAAGCCCAAGCCGGAAAGTTCGCTGCTGGGCGACAACGAGATCACGGCCGTCGTACAGGCAGAGGACGGCAAACTGCTGATCGGCATGCAGAACGGTTACCTCGGCGAATTCGACACCCTCACGGGCCGGTTCACCGAGTTTCCGACCGTCGACGCCGACGGGAAAAAGCTGTCGGTGACGCGTATCCATACGATCTTCCGGCGGTTCATGAACCTCTATCTGGTCGGATCGGACAGCGGTTTTTTCCTCTTCAACCACAAGGAGGGCACCTGGTCTGTTTCGGGGGACGACCTCGCCGACGAAAGCGTATACCGCTGCTTCAAAGACCGCGAAGGCGGGATCTGGATCGGCACCTATTTCTGCGGCGTGAACTACCTTTCGCCCCGGCAGGACGAGATCCGGTGGTACTACGACGACGGCCACCCGGAATCACTCCACGGCAACGCCGTGAGCCAGTTCTGCGACGACGGCAGGGGAAACCTGTGGATCGCAACCGAAAACGGAGGCCTGAACCACTTCGATGTCAGAAACCGGAAATTCACCGACTATACGGCCAAAAGCCACAACAACCTGCATGCCCTCTGTATCGACGGGGACGACCTGTTGATCGGGACCTTTTCGCAGGGGCTGGACCGGATGGACCTCCGGACCGGGAAGGTCGTCAACTACCGGAACATTCCCGGAGACTCGACTTCACTGTGCAACGACTATGTATATGCCATTTTCAAGGCCGGCGACGGAACCCTTTATGTCGGGACAATGTCCGGCATGTGCACCTTCGACAAGCGCCGGGGACGGTTTTCCCGGGTAGGGATTACGGAAGGCAGTTTCATTTACGACATCACCGAGGACGCCGAAGGAAACATCTGGGTAGCAAGCAAAGTGAGCGGCATCTACCGCTATTCGCCCGCAGACGCCTCGTGGAAAAACTACCGGCACAGTGAACTCGACCCGCATTCACCGGCCGACGACAAATACATCCGGGTGTATGTGGATAGCCGGAAACAGGTCTGGTTTTGCGGTGAAAGCGCTGGAATATGCAGGTACGATACCCAGACCGGGGGATTCGAAAATTTCGGTCCCGGGGACAATCTCCCGAACGGCATCTATTACAGCGTTCTGGACGACAATGCCGGTAACCTGTGGCTCTCCTCCAACCAGGGCATCATCAAATACAACCCGCAGCTCCGCACCTGCATACGATACACGACCGAAGACGGTCTGCAAAGCAATCAGTTCAATTTCAGGTCCTCGCACAAGACCGCGAACGGAATCTTCTTCTTCGGAGGCATAAACGGGTTCAACTATTTTTCGCCGTTCAACATTTCGGTCAACAAGGTCAAACCCGAGATCGTAATCTCGTCCGTCTGCATGCACCGGGCCGACCGGTTCTCGGTAGGTTGCGAACACCAGGTGATTCCGGACGAAAACCTGCGGATTTCCAGCAAAACAATCTCGTTCGACATCAACTTTGAATGCCTGAGTTACGTGGCCCCGGGACAAAACCGTTACGCCTGGAAGCTGGAAGGATTTAACAACGACTGGGTATATACCGACCAGCATTCCGTGTCGTTCATGAAACTACCGGCCGGACGCTATGTTTTCCAGGTAAAAGGCTGCAACAACGACGGGTACTGGAGCGAAACGACCCGTAATCTCGCCATCAGCGTCCAGCCCCACCCCTTCCTGAGCCCCATGGCGAAAGGTATCTATTTCATCCTGATCGTGCTGATGATCGTCGCCGTGGTCCGGGTCATTCTCCGGCGGCAGGACGAAAAGAAGGAGAAGGACCTCATACAGGCCAAAATGGCATTTTTCACACAGGTGGCACACGAAGTGAAAACACCCGTCACGCTGATCAAATCCCCGCTCGAACGAATCATCGAAACCGGGAAATGGAACAGCGATGTAGCTGCCAATCTCGACATCATGAAACGAAACGTCGACCGGCTACTCGAACTCATCCGGCAGTTGCTCGATTTCCGCAAGGTAGACAACGAAGGGTTCCGGCTGAACCGTCGCGAAACCGATGTCAGTCTGCTGATCGAAGAGACCGTCACACGATTCCGCAACACGACCGGGGAGATCACGATCCGGACCGACTGCCCCGACACCCATGTCCTGTTCTATGCCGACAACGAAGCCCTCACCAAAATCTTGAGCAACCTGCTCACCAACGCCCTGAAATATGCCCGTTCGTCGGTCGAAGTCTCCTTACGCGTACTTGCCGACGACCGGAGACGAACGCTCTGTATTTCGGTCCGGGACGATGGATCCGGCATCCCGCCCCGGGTTCGGGAAAAGGTGTTCGACCTGTTTTACCAGAAAAATCCCGATTCGGGCAAAGGCTTCGGAATCGGGCTCAGTCTGGTGAAACTACTCGTTGAAAAGCACAACGGACGGGTATTCGTCAACCGGCATACGGTCGAAGGCTGTGAACTCACGGTAGAGATTCCGGACTCCGGCTCCCGGGAATCCGAAAGGCAGAAGAGCGATTTCCGGGATGCTGAACCGGCCGAAGAAGCGCTGGAGAACCCGGAAGACAAACAGCAGGACGCAAAGCCTTTCCGGATCATGATCGTCGAGGACACCCCCGACCTGAGGGAGTTTCTGGTCAAGAATTTCGAAGACTCTTACGCCGTTCTTTCGGCGAAGAACGGCGCCGAAGCCCTCGCAATCCTCGAAAAGCGATCGTGCGACCTGATCATCAGCGACGCCCTGATGCCCGAAATGGACGGATTCGACCTGCTGATGAAAGTCCGCAACGACGAAATGCTGTGCCATATCCCTTTCATCCTACTTTCGGTGATCGACTCGGTCGACTCGAAAATCAAGGGTCTGGAATACGGGGCTGACGTTTATATCGAAAAACCTTTCTCGCTGGGTTACGTCAAGGCGACGGTGGAAAGCCTTCTCGAAAACCGGAAACGGGCTTTCCGGCACTTTGCGTCCCGGCCGAGTTTCCAGTACGAAAAAGACGACATGGGACGCAACGACCGGGAGTGGCTGGACAAACTGACCGGCATTATCCGCGAAAACCTCACCTGCGAAACACTCTCGGTGGACCTGCTCGTCGAGAAGATGGCATTGAGCCGTTCCAGCCTGCAACGGAAGTTGAAGGGGCTGACGGGCGTCTCTCCCAACGAGTATATCCAACTGGTACGGTTGAAGACGGCTGCCCAGCTGCTTCGCACAGGCGAATACCGGATCAGCGAGGTTTGCTATCTGACAGGTTTCAGCAGCATGTCATGGTTTGCAAAATGCTTCACGAAACAATTCGGCATGCGCCCGAAGGATTTCATCCGGCAGGACCCGGAGGAAAAATAATTTCACTCCACGATCGGGAAATTCCCCTGCGCCAGCTGGCGAAAAGCCATCGGGGTCGTGCCGGTCTTCTTTTTGAAAGCCGTGAAAAAATATTCGTAATTCTCAAATCCCGTCATGCCGGCGATCTCCCGGATGGGAACCGACGTATTCGCAAGCAGTTCCTTCGATTTCGAGAGCCGGACCTCCAGGATATACTGCGCCGGGGCGAATCCGGTGTATTCCCGGAATATTTTGCGGAAATTCGAATAGCTCATGCGCAATTCGGCGGCGATCTCCTCCGGGCTGATGTCCCTGAACCGTTCGGTGACCAGAGTTTTGGCCCGGCTGATCTGCATCAGGATTTGCGAAGTGTCGAAAACAGAGTTCCTGTCGTAGGAATAGGCCAGCCCGAGCAGGTGGTTGACGATTCCGGCCAGAACCTGCTGGAAACCCGACTTCTGGTCGGCAGCAGCCTAGATAGCTTCGCGGTAAAGGTCCACGATGCGGCTATGGATACCCACGTTATAGACCGGTTTTTCGCAGAGGAAGAAGCTGTTGGCCATCCAGTAGTCGATGTAGCTGCCCTGGAACCCGATCCAGTATTCGTCCCATCCCGTCTCACCGTCGGGCATGTAATTGTGCCATTCGTCGGGAAAAAGCAGGAACATATTGCCTTCGCAGACCGGAACGAAGCGGCCTGCGCCGAGGCTCCCGGAGGTAAACCTCCCCTTGCCGCGGGTGATGTAAAGTAACTGGTATTCATTGAGTATGCGCCCCTGCTTCGTGAAAAAAAGATAGCGCGACGGATGTACGTCGGGCGGCTAGGCCATGCCGGGAGCAATGCTCTGGAAACCGACCGAATTGGTAGTCATGCCCCAGTTCAGGTCGGTTCGGCTGATGGCCAGGTACTGGATATGGATCGGATTGTCCATACACAAAGATTTAGGTTGCGGTAGTGCAAGATAGAAAAAATCGCCGGAAACCGAATCGTCCGCCGTGTTTTTTTCGTCCATCGCAGATTCTTTCCGGATTTTTGTATATTTAGCGAATAATAGGAGCGATTCGGCAATTTTTGAGCATAAATACTCCCGATTGTCCCACCTTTCACTATATTTGTCGCTCAACCAAGCTAAGGATGACAAAAAGCCGGATCATACTGTTTCTGCTGACTCTGTCGCTCCCGGCCCTCCAGGTCCGGGCGCAGCAGGAGGAGCGTTTCGGGGATTTGCTCCGGCGGCTCGACAAGGTCATCTCCAACCGCGAGGTGCTTGCCGCGCGGCGCGAAGGACAGCTCGAAGAGATCAAATACCGGCTGGCTAATAACGATTTGTCGCTCGAAGAACGGCTGAACGACTACGGCCGCCTTTTCGACGAATACCGCTCGTTCCAGACCGATACGGCCATTCACTACGCCCTGCTGAAAAAGGAGTTGGCACTCCGGACGGGCGACAGCCTGAAAATCCTCGAAACCGACCTCAACCTGGCGCAAATTTACTCCATCGCCGGGCTGAACAACGATGCGTTCGCGATCCTGAACGCCATGCCGAAGCAGCGATTCACCCCCTTCCTGCGCAGCTACTACTGCAACATCAGCAGTTCCCTCTACGAAAGCATCTACCAGTCGATCGACAACCCGGAACTCAAGCAGAAGCACTACATCCTGCTGCACGACGCCTACGTCGCTCAACTCGAATCGCAGTCGCCCGAGAAGGACGGCAGTTCCTATTACTATACGCAGACCAACCTGCTCAACCTCGAAGGACGCCACGCCGAAGCCCGGAAATGGCTGGAGGAGAACGTTGCGCACATGGCGACGGACACCCGCGAGGAGGCCGTCTACTACTACCTGCTGGCCGAGACCTGCGCCAACGGCGGCGGAACACGCGTCGAAGCGGAGCGGTTCTACGCCCTTTCGGCCATCGCCGACCTGAATTTCGGCATCAAGGAGTACATTTCGTTGTACCGGCTGGCGCAGATGCTCTATGCCGACGGGGAGATCAACCGCGCCTACCGCTACCTGAAAGTCTCGCTCGAAGATGCCAACTACTGCAACTCCCAGAAACGGCTGGTCAAGGTGTCACAGTTACTTCCGATCATCGACAACGACTACCAGATCCGCCGCAACAAACAGCAGCGGAACCTCTACATCTACCTGACGCTTTCGGTCATCCTCGTCGTGCTGCTGATCGCGGCGCTGACTTACATCAACAAGCTCTACCGCGGCAACCGCCGCGTGGGACTGCGCCTTGCAACGCTGAACAACGAACTGAAGGTGCTGAACAGTCACCTGAGCGAATCGAACATCATCAAGGAGACCTACATCGTGCGTTACATGGACTTCTGCCTCAGCTACATCGACCAGATGGACACGCGGCTCAAGCGGATTTCGCGCCTGGTCGACGGCAACGACCGCAACGCCCTGCGCAAGGCGCTCGATACCTCGTCGTTCGCCCGCGACAACCTCGAACTCTTCTACAACAATTTCGACATCACATTCCTCCACCTGTTCCCCACCTTCGTCGAGGAGTACAACAAACTGCTCAAGCCGTCGGAGCGCATCGCGCTGAAGAGCCCCGACAGCCTCAATACCGAGCTTCGCATCTATGCGCTGATCCGCCTGGGCATCACCGACAGCGTCCAGATCGCACGCTTCCTGCATTGCTCGCTCTCGACGGTCTACAACAACCGCACGGCCGCACGCAACAAGGCCTGCGGCGACCGGAACCAGTTCGAAAGCAGCGTCGCGCACATCGGCATCGCCGACAACAGCACGGGCTTCGCCGACTGAAAAGAACACAAATCCGCCTTTCCGGCACTACCGAAAACGCTACCGATTAGACCCGGCAGCATTTATATACACATCTGTAATTCAGCAATATAATCCTCAAAATTCACTACTTTATTCCTCCCGGCTCTTGTTCGGGAGCATTTCACCGCTTACTTTTGTTTACACCGGCGGACCGGAACTCCGCAAACCCCAAACCAAACACCTAAACCAACCGGCGTATGCAACAAAATCTACCATGTTATTTACGTGCACTCCTGCTGCTGCTCTTCGTGCAGCTCTGCCTTGTACCGGCCGCATCGGCCGCATCCATTCCGATAAACGGCGTGGTCGTCAACAAGGAGAAGGAACCCATGACGGGCGTCACCGTGCTGCTCAAAGGCACGACGCAGGGAGCCACAACCGATGCCGAAGGCCGTTTCTTCATCAACGTCCCCGACAAGAAGAGCATCCTGAGCTTCGGCTTCATCGGTTATAAGACGCAGGAAATCACGATCGGCAACCGCATCAACCTCCACGTGATCCTCGAAGAAGACATTTCGGAACTCGACGAAGTGGTCGTCGTGGGCTACGGCACGCAGAAAAAACTGAGCGTCGTGGGCGCCGTCGAAGCCATCGCCCCGAAGGACCTGCAACTGGGAACCAACCGTTCGCTGAGCAACAACCTCGCAGGACAGCTTTCGGGCGTCATCGCCGTGCAACGCACGGGCGAACCCGGCAAGGACAACTCCGACTTCTGGATCCGCGGCATCAGCACCTTCACCGGAGGCGCGACGCCGCTGGTGCTGGTCGACGGCGTCGAGCGGTCGCTCAACGACATGGACCCCGCGGAAATCGAGTCGTTCTCCATCCTGAAGGACGCGGCCGCAAGCGCCGTCTACGGCGTCCGGGGAGCCAACGGCGTCATCCTGATCAACACCAAACGCGGCCAGGTAGGCCCACCGAAGGTTTCGATGCGTTACGAGGTAGCGATGAGCGAACCGACGAAGCTCCCGAAATTCGTCGACGCCACGACCTACATGGAAGTGATGAACGGTATCGCCGCGGACAGCCGCCTGACGCTGCCGTTCTCGCAGGAGCGCATCCGCCTGACCCGCAGCAAGTACGATCCGGACCTCTATCCCAACGTCGACTGGATCGACGCCATCACGAAGGACTACGCCTACAACCAGCGCGTAAATGTCAACGTCAACGGCGGTTCGCCCGTACTGCGCTACAACGTCACGGCCTCGGTCTACAACGAGCACGGCATCATGGAACGCGACCGGAGCCAGTCGTGGGACGGTTCGACACGCCTGACGCGCTACAACGTCCGGTCGAACGTCGACGTGGACATCACGAAGACCACACTGCTGAAAATCAACATCGGCGGCTACCTGCAACAGCACAACAAGTGCAACCACGACATCGAAGACCTCTTCAACGTGGCTTTCAATACCCCGCCGTTCGTTCATCCGGCCCGGTATTCCAACGGAAAGATAGCCCGCAAGGACGGCAACCAGAACCCCTGGGCACTGGCGACGCAGACCGGCTACCAGCGCATCTCCGACTCAAAGATCGAGAGCCAGGCGGCGCTCGAACAGAACCTCAAATTCATCACCCCGGGCCTGCGCGCCCGCGTGACCTTCGCATTCGACAGTTCGAATTCGAGCTACGTGACGCGCGGCAAGAACCCCGACTACTACAACCCTGCCACGGGACGCGACGACGACGGCAACCTGCTGATGACTATCGCCAGCTACGGGCAGGAGTTCCTCGACCACTCCTCGTCGGGCAACTACGGCGAGAAGACCACCTACCTCGAAGGTGCGCTCTCCTATTCGCGCGAGTTCGGCAAGCACTATGTCGACGCCATGCTGCTCTACAACCAGCGCAACTACGACACGGGCGACAAGCTCCCCAACCGTAACCAGGGCCTCGCAGGGCGTTTCTCCTACTCCTACGACCGCCGCTATGTCGCCGAATTCAACTTCGGCTACAACGGTTCGGAGAACTTTGCCCGCGACCACCGCTACGGTTTCTTCCCCTCGGTGGCCGTCGGCTGGCTGATCTCCGAAGAGCACTTCATGGAACCGGCGCGCGACGTGCTGTCGAAACTCAAACTCCGCGGCTCGTACGGCATCGTCGGCAACGACCGCATCAACGGCCTGCGCTTCGCCTACATCACCACGCTGAGCACCAACGACGGCTACTCGTGGGGAACGGACGGCAGCGGCGGCCACACCACACAGGGCAGCGTCTCACACACGGGTCGCTGGGAAGGCCACCAGGGAGTTCCCAACCTCACGTGGGAACAGTCGGCAAAACTCGACATCGGCCTGGAACTGGGCCTCTGGAACGCCCTGAACCTCTCGGCGGACTACTTTTTCGAACGCCGCAGCAACATCTTCATGCAACGCACGACCATTCCCGGCTCGACGGGCTTCATCAACGCCCCGTGGGCCAACTACGGCATCGTCGAGAACCGCGGCGTCGACCTCTCGCTGGAATTCAACAAACAGTTCGGCCGCGACTGGTTCCTCTCGCTCAAGGGAACCTTCACCTTCGCGCGCAACAAGATCATCGAAAAGGACGAAGCCCCGACGGTCGTCGGGACCTACCGTTCCTACACCGGGAAATCGGTCTCGACACTCTACGGCCTGACGGCCCTCGGGCTTTTCACCGAGGACGACTTCATCGATGTCGAAAAGGGCATCCTGCGCAAAGACCTTCCCACGCAGTCGTACAGTTCGGTCCGTCCGGGCGACATCCGCTACAAGGACATGAACGGCGACGGAGTGATCAACGACGAGGACATGGGTCCCATCGGGGGCACGGAGAACCCCGAAATCATCTACGGATTCGGCGCCAGTGCCCGCTGGAAAAACCTCGACGTAAGCGTTTTCCTGCAAGGCACGGCCAACACCTACCGCCTCGTGGGCAGCGATGTCTTCATCCCCGGCAGCGGTTCGGGCGTACTGGGCAACATCTTCACCAACTATGCCGACAGTTGGAGCCTCGACAACCAGCGCCAGGATGTCTTCTACCCGCGCTTCTCCTACGGAGCGAGCCTCAACAACCGGCAGCGGTCGACGTGGTGGAAGAAAGACATGGGATTCCTGCGCGTGAAGACCATCGAAATCGGGTACACGCTCAAGCGGTTCCGCGTCTTCGTCAGCGGCAACAACCTCTTCTGCTTCTCGAAGTTCAAGCTCTGGGACCCGGAGATCGGGGCCAACGACGGACTGATTTACCCGACGATGCGCAGTTACTCGATCGGCGCTTCCGTAACTTTCTAAAACCGACCAGCCATGAAAATCACGAAATACCTACTTACCGCACTCCTGGGCCTCACGTTCGCATCGTGCTCCTACCTCGACCAGGTTCCCGAGGACGAACTGACGCTCGAAATGGTCTTCAACGACAAGACCCGCACCGAGGACTGGCTCGCAGGCGTCTACGCCGGCATTGCCGATCCCTACTGGGACCACATGAAACTGGCGGGTTACGACGCCCTCAGCGACGAGATGACGCTGCCCACGGCGTGGACCAACTTCGAATGGAACGTACTCCACATGGTGGCCGGAAACTGGTCACCCGCAACCGAATGGCAGATGTACTACTGGTCGGAACTGCCCAAGCACATCCGCTCGGCCTACATCTTCCTGGCCAACGTGAAACCGCTCCCGCAGGACGGAGTGACCGCCTCGGAGGTGGCCCTGATGAAACTCGAAGCCCGCTTCCTGATCGCCTATTACTACTGGCTGCTCATCGAGACCTACGGCCCGATCCCCTTCTCGCCGGGACTCGTCGACCCGGGGGCCAGCAACACCGAAATGATGATCGGCCAGACGCCGTTCGACGAGGTTGTGGACTGGATCGACAGGGAACTGGCCGAAGTGGCCAAGGGACTTCCGGCCTATTACACCAACAACAATAAGTTCGGCCGCGCCACCTCGGTGATGTGCCACGCCGTACGGGCCCGCATGTTACTTTTCGCCGCCAGCGACCTGGTCAACGGCAACGAGGATTACATCGGCCACGTGAACCGGAAAGGGCAGGCGCTTTTCAGCACACAGCGCGATCCTTCGAAGTGGACCAGGGCCGCCGAAGCCTGCAAGGAGCTGATCGACCTGGCGGAAGGCAACGGCTACCGCCTCTACACCGAACTGACGCAGGACGGGCAGATCGACCCCTTCCTCTCCTACCAGAACATGCTGTTCACCCGCTGGAGCGACGGCAACAAGGAGATTCTCTTCGCACGGCCCGGCGGCTGCGACATCTGGGACTACGAGAAACACGCCACACCGCGCGGCAGCGGCGGCAACGGCGCCCTGGGCATAAGCCAGGCGCTCGTCGACGCGTTCTTCATGAAGAACGGCCTGCCGATCGGCGATCCTGCATCGAAGTACAGCGACGTGGGTTACTCCGCCGCCGCGGACATCCGCAACTCGAGGTGGATCGAAGGCAGCCCCACGGAGACCCCAGGCGAGATCACCACGGCCGGGACCTACAACATGTACTGCAACCGTGAAGCGCGTTTCTACGTCTCAGTGCTCTACAACGACGCCTGGTACCGCGAATCGAACCGCCGCACGGAGTTCCACAACACGAACATGGACGGCGGGGGTTACGACTCCCCGCAAGCCGGGTACCTGCTGCGCAAGAAGGTGCACCCCGACCACCACGTAATGAACGACAACTACCCCTACCGCCCGGGTATCCTCTACCGGCTGGGCGAGGCCTACCTCAACTACGCCGAGGCGCTCAACGAATCGGAACCGGGCAATACGGACATCCTCTATTACCTGAACAGGATTCGCGAACGCGCCGGACTGCCGACCTATGGCCCCGGACCGGACCAGATCGCCGTCAACGCATCGGATCAGACCGCCATGCGCAAACTGATCCGCATGGAACGCCGCGTGGAACTCTGCGTCGAAGGCATCCGCTACAACGACCTGCGCCGCTGGAAAGAGGCCGAGACGGTGCTCAACGAACCGATTTACGGCATGAACGTCAAGGCCACGACAAAGAGCGACTATTTCCGCCGCACGTTGCTCGACGCAAAGCATGTCTACCGCAAAGCCTTCTATTTCATGCCCGTGCCGAGCTGGGAGATGGACAAGAACCCCAACCTCGTGCAGAATCCCTATTGGTCCACCCAATCCAATCAGTAGCCATGAAAGCATTCAAACTATTTCCGGCTCTCGCGGCCCTGCTGTGCCTCGGAGCCTGCAACGACGATAAGGACCCCTATGCGCCGACCGGCGGCGACGCACTGCGCATCGAATCATCGGTATCGGAGATCATCCTGACCCCGGAGAACAACGCACAGACCGCCGTGACCTTCACCTGGAACCGGGGGCACGAATACGGCAGCGCCGTATCGGTGACCTACTGCTTCAAGATGGACATCGCCGACAACGACTTCGCCACGGCCACCCAACTGGAAGTACTGGGCCCGGATGTCTTCACGCGGAGTTTCACCGTCGAAGAGCTCAACGACCTCTGCCTCGAATACTGGGGCATCACCCCCGGCGAACCCGTACGGCTCGAAGCCAAGGTGATCGCACGCCTCACGGCCGACCGGTTCGTCATGCCCGAAGTGGCCACCACGGCCTTCGACGCCGAGACCTACAAATTGCCCTCGACGCCGCTCTACATCCTCGGCGATGCGCTGGCAACGGGCTGGGAGCCTTCCGGGGCGATCCGCATGACCGAGGAGGTACTCTCGCGCCAGTATAGCTACAAAGCAAAATTCCGCATCGGGGAGTACATCCTTCCGCGCCAGCAGGACGCGCTGCTTCCGGCCTTCTTCCGCGGGGAAAACGCCCAGGCGATGGAGCTCTGCACCGAACAGGAGGGAACGCGCTTCACGATCAGCCGCGAAGCGACCTACAAAGTAGTCGTAAATACCAAACGGCTGACCCACAAGCTGATCTACTACCCGGCTTACGAAACGGTCTACATGGTCGGCCCGGCCTCGCCGGGCGGTTGGGACATCAACGAATCCCACGCGATGAACTGGGTCGAAGGCACGGCGAAATTCGTCTACGAAGGCGAACTGAAGGCCGGCGAACTGAAATTCCCCGCCGGGGCCCGCTCGTGGGACGTGCCGTTCTTCATGCCCCTCACGGAGAACTGCACCGACCTCTCGAACACACGCATGCAGCTTGTCCTGCCCGGCGGCGTGGATTACAAATGGAACATCACCCAGCCGGGAAACTACCGCGTCACGCTTGACACCGACGCCCTGACGATCAATTTTGAACAACGCTAAAACCACCCCGAAATGAACCGCATGAAAACCATATCCACCCTGTTGTTAAGCGCCCTGCTCTGGACGGGATGCAGCGACGACAAAGATGTCGACCGCGCCGAAATCCGCCCGATCTCGCTCACGGCCGAACAGCAGGAAGTCATCATCACACGTGAGAACGCCGCGCAGACGGCTCTGACCTATACGTGGAGCGACGCGAGCTGTTATGCCGGAGAAGCTGCCTACACGCTTGAAATCAACCTCCGGGACGCTCCCGAAGCCAAAGCCCGTAAAATCGAAGGCATCACGTCGAACAGCCGTTCGTTCACGGGCGAAGAGCTCCAGCAGCTCGTCACCGGGACATGGGGCGCACTCGCCGGCGAGTCGGTGACCCTCACCGCCCGCGTCATGGCCGTCGTCGGCAAGGAGCCTGTCAACATCTCGGCAACCGTTCCGACCGGGGTTACGACCTACGCATCGGTCCTGCCGCTGGCGCTCGACGCCGATCCGCTGACTGTCCTGCTCACCGAAGCGGACGCCGACAAAACGGCGGTCGTCTTCACGTGGAGCGACGAAAATACCTACGAAGGCAATGCAACCTATCGTTTTGCGCTCGACATCCTGGGCAACGAATTCGCCGCGGCGGATGTCGCCGAGGGAATGGCCGAAACCCGGAAAAGCTATACGGTCAAGCAATTGAACGACCTGCTGACCGAGGTATGGACCTGCGAACCGGGTAAACTCATCACGCTCGAAGCCCGCGTAGCGGCCTATGTCGGCGGTGAGCAGAAAGCCTCATCGGCGGTGGCATACATCGACGTGACACCCTATGGAGCCACCCCGGTCTACACGGCCCTCTCGCTCTTCGGCAGCGCAACGCCCGGCGGAACCGATCCCGCAAAGGCCGCAGCCATGACCCGCGAGGGCGACGACAGCCCGCAGTTCACGTGGAAAGGCGCCCTCGAAGCCGGGACGCTGCGCCTGCTGTGCAACCCTGACGGAACACTCGGTGTCGACCAGTTCATCGCCTCGGAGGCCGACAAACAGGTCACCCCGGGCCGCAGCGAAGCGATGACCCTGGCCCGCACGATCGACCCCGCACGCAAGGATTACATGTGGAAGATCGCGCAGGCGGGCGAATACACCGTTACGGTCGACACCGAGCAGCGCACGATCCTCTTCACGCTCGAACGGAGTTTCTATTCGGCGATTTCGATGGTCGGTCCCGCCACGCCCAACGGCTGGGAGATCACGCAGGCCACGCCGCTCGTCCGCAGCGGCCGTGTCTTCACGTGGGAAGGCACGCTGAACGTCGGCACGCTGCGCCTGGCATGCGACCCCGACGGCACCTGGAATACCGACCAGTACATCGCCGCAGAACCCGACAAACCGGTCGTTTCGGGCGCCGAAGAACGCCTTGTGCTTGCGGCTGCATCGGAGCAGGGACGCGGCGACTACATGTGGAAGATCAACGTCCCGGGCACATGGGCCATTTCGGCCGACACCGAGACGGGAACAATCGTCTTCACGCTGAAAAAGAGCCTGCTGGAAGACTGCACCGCCGTACACATGGTTGGTCCTGCAACCCCCAACGGCTGGGATTCGGGCGCCATGACCGCACTCGCGGCCAGCGGCACGAACTGGGAGTGGACGGGTCGTCTGACCCGCGGCGAAATGAAATTCGTCTGCAACCGCACCGCCGGCAACGACTGGGGCGACTACCAGCTGCTGGCCGCCGCCGAAGCCGATCCGGTAACCCCCGAAACCGAAACCAGGCCCTTCGCCTGCACCCCGGCCGACGACAACAAATGGGACATCCGGACGCCCGGCGAATACCGCATCACAATCAACATGCAGCAACTGACCGTCACGTTCCATCTGGTGAAGAGCGACGCGGAGGAAGGATACCCCTCGCTCGGGCTGATCGGCGGGGCCGCACCCCAGGGTTGGAGCTTCGATTACAGCCAGTCGACGCTGACGCCCGACGGCGTCACGGGGCTTTTCACCTGGACCGGACACCTGAACGAGGGCGACCTGAACATCATGTGCGACATTGCCGACACGAACTGGGGCAGTCCCCGCCTGACGGCTTTCGATGCCGACACGCAGGTCGCATCGGGCGAAACCTACCGGATGCTCTACAAGGAAAACGACAACAAATGGCTCATCCGCAAGGCCGGGACCTACACCATACAGGTCGACCTGCACGCCATGCGGATCGTCTTCACCCTCGACCACGCCGACGAATAAAAACAGAAACCGCTATGAAAATGATAGTACACCTTTTTACCGCAATGACGCTGCTCGGGACGCTGGGCACCTCCTCCTGCACGGACAACGACGAGACAGGCGGAGCCAATCCGCTGTCGGATTTCGCCCTCTCGGTGTCGGCCGGAACCTGCACGCTCACACAGGAGACCGCGCCGCGCAAGGCGCTGGAAATCGCATGGTCGGGCCGTGCCGACGACGGTTCGACGGAGTATGCGCTCGAAATCAGCGCCGAAAGCCCGAGCCTCGCGACAACACCCTGGTCGAAGACCTTTCCCGAGGGAACGCACGCCTTCGCGCTCACCGGGGACGAGTTGAACCGCGTCGTTATCGACTACCACAAAATCCACTCCGACCAGCCCGTACGGCTTAAGGTCAAAGTCACGATGACCACCTCGCTCCACTGGAAACTTTACAGCGCCGCCGACAGCGCCTTTGTGGACTGCCGGACCTACATTCCCGTCTACCCGCAGCACAAACACAAGGCTCCGCTCTACTGGAGTCCCTACGAGTACAACTACGAGAAGAACAACTACATGCCCGAGGAGGAGTGGAAGGCGAACATCGACTGGGTAGCCGAAAACCTGAAAAGCTACGGCTACACGCTGGTTTCGACCGACGGCTGGATGACCGAGCACGACCTGCGCGTCTGCAACGAATACGGCTACATCAGCCGGGCCTCCGTCCACTGGGAGCACGACTATGCCTACTGGGCCGACTATTGTCGTTCGAAGGGCCTCCAACTGGGCATCTACGGCAATCCGATGTGGGTTCCGCGCGAAGCGGCCGAAGCCGGGCTGAAGATCAAGGGTACGAACATCCCCATCGCCGACATCGTCGACATGAACGAGTACCGCAACGGCCACGAGTACAACTGGGTACAACTCGACCGCGAAGGGGCCGAGGAGTGGGTGCGCGGCTATGTCGACCACTACGCCGAAATGGGCGCCGTGTTCCTGCGCGTCGACTTCCTCTCGTTCTACGAGGACGGCAAAGACCGTTTCCGCCCCGAAGGCGTCGGGCCCGAACGTCCGAAATGGATGTACGAAACCGCCCTGCGGTGGATGCGCGAACAGTGCGACAAACACGGCATCTTCTTCTCGGTGGCCATGAACCACGGCTATGACGATGCCGCCGTCGAACGCAACTACGCCCATTCGATCCGCGTCAGCGTCGACACGGAGGCCGGAACGTGGACCCGTTTTTCCGATCAGGAGCGCGGCGTGCACTACCCGATGTGGATGCAATGGATGAATCCGTTCGACGGTCTCATCTACTTCTCCCGCGCGACAGGCCGGGGCCGCATGCTCCCCGACGGCGACTTTATCCGCCTGAACACGATGGCTTCGGCCGACGAATGCAAGTCGGTCGTTTCGCTCAACGTGATCGCCGGCGGTCTGGTAGCGGTCGCCGACTGCCACAACACGGCAGGCGACCGGCTGCAATATTACCAGAACCGCGAACTGCTGGCCCTCGTGCAGGACGGCTTCATGGGCAAGCCCCTCTCCGACGACCCGGCCGATATCCGGAGCCAGACCTGGACGGGCGATACGGGCAACGGCGACAAAATCGTCGCGGTGTTCAACCGCGAACCGACGCCGAAGAGCTATTCGGTCAGCCCCTCCGAACTCGGTTTTGCAGGTGACTGCACCGTGCGCGACCTCTGGGAGCACAAAAACCTCCCGCAACAATCCGCCTACACCGGGACGATTCCCCCGCACGGGTGCGTCGTACTGAAAATCTCGAAAAACTAAACTCCGATGAGACAAACCCTTATCCGGCTGTTCGGGACGGCTGCGCTGCTCGGCGCGGCCATCGTCCCGGCGGCTGCGGCCGGCGACGGCTGGACCCTCGAAGCGACCGATTACACGGCGGAATACGTCGGGGCCCCCGCGGCCAACGGAATGCTGGGCATCCTGCCCTGGAAAGAACCGTTCTCGGTCCGCCACGTGATGCTGAACCACGTTTTCGAACGCAGCGGACAGGACATGGTCAATCGCGCCGTACGGGGCATCTGCCCCTTTGGCGTGACGATGTGCGTAGACGGTCGTGAAATCGGCAGCGACAATATTTCCGGCTGGCGGCAATGTATCGACATGCGCCGCGCGGAACATACTACCCAATTCACCGCCGACGGCAAGGTGCAGGTGCGCTACACCTTCATCGCGCTCCGCAACCTGCCCTACGCCCTGCTGATGGAGGTCGAAATGAAGGCGCTGACCGATGCTTCGGTGGAGTTCACCAACACGATGCGCGTCCCTGAGGAGTACCGCGCCCCGCGGCACATCCACAAATCCTACGAGGCGGACGGACACCGGATCGAAATCCTCCAAACCAATGCCGAGACCCTCAACGGACGTTACGACGTTTCGGCTTCGTCGATGTTCCTCCACGACGGACGGTTCGACTACCGGGGCGGCAACACGGCCGACTGGCTCGCAATCCGCCTCAAAGCGGGCGACGAAGCGCGTTTCACACTGGCCGGAGCCGTCTGCTCGACCTGTGATTTCAGCGACCCCTACAACGAATCGGAACGTCAGCTGGTCTACATCGACCGCGAGACCCCGGACCGCGTCGTAGCAGCCCACCGCCGTCTCTGGGACGAACTGTGGCAGGGCGACATCGAAATCGAAGGCGACCCCGAAGCCCAGCGCGTCGTGCGTCTGGCCCTCTACAACCTCTACGGCTTCTGCCGCGAAGGGTCGCGCCTGAGCATCCCGCCCATGGGGCTCTCGTCGCAGGGTTACAACGGACATATTTTCTGGGACACCGAAATCTGGATGTATCCCCCGATGCTGCTGCTGAACCCCGGCATCGCCCGTTCGATGATGGACTACCGCAGCGACCGCCTCGATGCGGCCCGGCGGCGCGCCATGACCTGCGGCTACCGGGGCGCGATGTTCCCCTGGGAATCGGACTATTTCGGCGAAGAGTCGACCCCGACGTGGGCGATTACGGGACCGATGGAGCACCACATCACGGCCGACGTGGGGATCGCCGCCTGGAACTACTACTGCGTGACGCGCGACCGGGAGTGGCTGCGCTCGGAAGGCTGGCCCCTGCTGAAGGAGGCCGCTGAATTCTGGGTCAGCCGCGCAACGCGCAACGACGACGGGAGCTACTCCGTGGCCGGGGTCGTGGGAGCCGACGAATATGCGATGAACGTCACCGACAACGCCTTCACCAACGGTGCTGCGGCGACAGCCCTGCGCTGCGCCGTGAAAGCCGCCCGGGCATGCGGCGAAAAAGCCCCTGCGGTGTGGAGCGAACTGGCCGACGGTCTGCGCATCCTGCGCAGCGACGAGGGTGTGACGCTCGAATATGCAGGTTATGCGGGACAGGACATCAAGCAGGCCGATGTCAACCTGCTGGGCTACCCGCTCGGCATCGTCACCGACCGCGCGCAACTGCTCCGCGACCTGGCCTATTACGACGCGAAGATCGACCCCGTGAACGGTCCGGCAATGTCCTTCAGTGTCTTCAGCGTACAATACGCCCGGCTGGGAGACGCCGCGAAAGCCGAAGAGATGTTCCGCCGCTGCTACCGCCCCAACCTGCGGCCGCCTTTCGGCGTCCTGGCCGAGACCCCGACCAGCCGGAACCCCTATTTCGCAACCGCCGCCGGAGGCCTGCTGCAGGCCGTACTGAACGGCTTCGGGGGACTGGAGATCACCGACAAGGGAATCGTCCGGGTCAAATCCGTACTGCCCGCATCGTGGAAAAAGCTGACGATCAAAGGCGCCGGTCCCGAACGCAAAACCTATATCATCATCAACGACAAGTAACGACCATGAATTTCCGCACTGTTTCCATCCTGCTCACAGCCCTCACCGCAGTCGCCTGCGGTCCGGGCGAGGGGCAACTCATCTACGGCAACGACGCCTACGCCTGGTATGCCGACAGCGTCCGCCAGGGCGACTGGCACGCTTATGCCGAAAGCCCCGCCGCGATCGTCTCGGACTACCCCGCCGCCGACGGGAAACCCCGCGTCTGGCGGCAGAAGAACGACATTTCGGCATACGGCACATACACCGGCGTCACGACCTTCGAGACGGCACTTTACAACATGGCCGTCGACGAGATGGTCAACAACATCGAAGCCGATTCGACACTGCGCACAGGTGCACTGTGGGCCGGGGTCTGGACGCGCGACGTGAGTTACAGCATGCTGCTGTCGCTGGCCGAAACGGTCCCCGACGTATCGCGCATCACGCTGATGCGCAAGGTCGACCGGCTGGGGCGCATCGTCCAGGACACGGGAACCGGCGGTTCGTGGCCCTGTTCGAGCGACCGCGTGGTCTGGGCGCTCGCGGCGTGGAAGGTCTACATCGTCACGGGCGACAGGGCATGGCTCGCCGAAATCTACCCGATCGTCCGGCGTTCGCTCGAAGACGATTTCCGGACCACCTACGATGAGGCCACAGGACTTTTCTGCGGCGAAAGTTCGTTCATCGACTGGCGCGAGCAGAGCTATCCGCGCTGGATGCAGCCCGTCGACATCTTCCGGTCGGAATGCCTGGGCACGAACGCCGTTTACTACAGTGTCCTGCAGGCGATGGAGCGCATGGCCGGGATATTGGGCCTCGAAGAACAGTCCGCAGAGTATGCTCAGCGTGCCGAAGCGCTGAAAAGCGCCGTTAACGATCGTTTCTGGATGGACGAAAAGGGCTATTACGCACAGTTCCTCTACGGCCGCAACCACCTGCTGCTCTCGCCGCGCAGCGAGACGCTCGGCGAGTCGCTGGCCATCCTCTCGGGCATCGCCTCCGAAGAGCAGGCCCGGCGCATCACCGCCTCGATGCCCGTTTCGGCATTCGGGCCGACGATCTTCTGGCCCCAGATCGGCAGTGAACCCAGCTACCATAACAACGCCGTATGGCCCTTCGTCGCAGCTTTCTGGGGTCGCGCTGCGGCCAAAGCCGGGAACGAGCAGGCCGTACTCCACGCCCTCGCGGGCAACGTCCGGGCCGCAGCGATCTTCGCTACCAACCAGGAGAATTTTACCGCCTCGACCGGGGCTCCCGATACCCAGCTCAACTCCCCGAACATGCTGTGGAGCCTCTCGGGCTTTATCGGGACCGTCCGCCACACGCTGCTGGGCATCCAGCCCGACGAACAGGGTATTGCCTTCACGCCTTTCGTACCGCAGACACTCGGCGGGGAGCGGCAACTCGCAGGATTCCGCTACCGCGGCATGACGCTCGACATCACCGTCCGCGGTTCGGGCCGTACGATCCGCTCGTTCACGCTCGACGGAAAACCCGCCGAACCGCATATTCCGGCCTCCCTGACCGGCCGCCACTCGGTCTGCATCGAACTCGACGGACGCCACGACGAAGCCCCGGGACTCAACCTGCGACCCTACACAGCCTCACCGGAAGTTCCAGCAGTAACGTTTACGAAAGGACATCTCGAATGGGAACGGGTTCTCAACGCCGCGGCTTACCTCGTCTTCCGCGACGGGATGCAGGTCGCCCGGACGACGGAGTGCCGCTATACCGCCGATGTCCCAGGCGAATACCAGGTCGTTGCCGTGGACGCCATCGGAACCGAGTCGTTCGCCTGCGAACCGCTACGCTGCAACCCGGACGAGATTTGCCGCCCGGCAGCCACCCGCCTCGACCGCAGGCCCGGGACACAGTTCGCAACGTCGGTCACCCTTCCTGCCGACGGGCTCTACGCCGTCGACTGGCATTACGCCAATGGCAACGGAGGCATCACCGACCGGAACATGTGCGCCACCCGCTCGCTCTTTGTCGACGACATATACTGCGGCCCTTCGGTCTTCCCGCAGCGGGCCGACAACGACTGGACACAGTTCGGCTGGAGCAATGCCCAACCGGTCCGGCTAACGCAGGGAACCCACCGCATCGAACTGAGGTTCCTGCCCCACAACGAGAACATGAACATCGACACCAACACGGCCACGACCGATATACTGCGCCTTACGCGCATCCGGTAACCGAACAGAATAAACAAAGCGGGCATCCCGAAAGGATGCCCGCTTTGTTTATTGCCGACGGTATCAGCGTACCGGAAACTCCGTGACGCGCAGGGTCGTACAGCCGTAGGGAATCAGCTCGATCCACTCCTCTTCGGGCGTCATGTACATCCGCTGCGAGGAGACGAAGGCGATCGGTCCGGCCGATCCGCTGTACAGCGTCCAGTCGCCCAGGCGGTTGGCCCGCGTGCGGATCTTCACCGGCGAGCCGTCCAGCGTCCAGGGATAGGGCGCCATCTCGCCGCCATCCTCGACCACGAAACTCTCCGCAACCGCTTCGGGCCTGACGTTCGCTTTCGGGAGGCAGAAATTCCACGGGGAATCGGAGGTCACCTCGTAGTAATAGGGGCCGTATTCGGCGTGTTTCGCCGGCTCCATGTCGTAGCGCTGCCACTTCTCGTTCATGCGCAGGGCGTAAACCAGCGGTCCGCGCTCGACGACGGCAGCTTCGTTGTACCAGCGGCTTACGGCAACGCGTGCCGGGAAAGTCACATTCAACTCGTCGCCCGAGTGCCATTCGCGCTCGACGACAACGATTCCTTCGCCTACGTTGCGGAAAGCAACCTTCCCGCCGTTGAGCGTGATCACCGGCCCGGCACACCAGCCGGGAATGCGCAGGTGGAGCGGGAAAGCGGCCGTAGCCTGCTTCCTGGCTCCGGGCAGCGTCACGCGGAATGCGATCTGCTCGCGGAAGGGATAGTCGGTGCGCTCTTCGATCGCCACCTTCTTCCCGTTCACCGTGGCCTCGACCTTCGAAGGAGCGTAAACCAGGGCGGCCAGACCGCCGTCACGGGTTGCATACCAGAGGTTCTGCACCAGCTTGGGCCACCCCTGGTGGAGGTTCGACGTGCAGCACGGATAGCCCGTGTAGAGGCCGAAAATGATGTCGGTATCTTCGTGGGGCGTCGAGAAGGGACGCACCTTGCGCGTAACCTCGACCTGGTTGACCTGCTGGTAATACTGGCGGGCATCCTGCATATCGGTCGTTTGCGTCGGCAGGGTGTTGTAGGCCACGCGTTCGAGGTAATCGCCCCACTCGCGGCCTCCCGTGATCTGGAGAATCTGCTCCAGCGAGAACATCATCTCGACAGCCGTGCAAAGTTCGGAACCAAACGTCGGATCGCCGAAGCGGAGTTTCTCATCGCCGGCCCAGAGCCCCGTCGGAAGCCCGATCGTATGCCGCATCTTCTCCACGGCACGCCCCACGGCTTCGAGGTGGCGCGAATCGCCGCTCTGCTGCCAGTAGACCACCGGTTCCTTGAAACCCTGGCCCAGATCGACGCAATGGAGGCTGTAAGGACGGCTCAGGTGATCGCCATGGAGGAAAATTCCGGTCCAGTCGAGCGTCTGCCTGTGGATCAGCTCGCCCAGTTCGAGCAGGTATTTTTCACCCGTGAGGTTGTAGAGCCAGTAGACCACCGCGAGGTTGTCGCCGCCGCGCTGACGGCCCCACTTCGTCCAGTTGTCGAGGGGCGTCTGGGGCAGTTGCGCCAGTTGGTAGCGGAAGTAGCGGTCCATGAAATCCAGCACGCGCTTGTCGCCCGTCGCCGAATGGTACTGCTGCAACACTTTGAGGACCACCATGCGGGGCCACCAGTCGCGGGCCTTGTCGCGCTGCAATCCGGGTTCGGCGGGGCGGTCGGTCACAGGGCCGAAATTTCCGTCGGCCGTCTGCGACGCCAGCGCCCACTCAACCCACGGTTTGACCTTGGCGATCAGTCGCTGGTCTTCGAGGATATAGGCCAGCGGCAGCAGGCCGTCGATCCAGTAGGGACCGCGCTCCCACACGTCGCCGTCACCGCCGACCCAACCGTTGCGCGGGCCCATGACCTGCGGGTAGAGCGAATCGAGGTGTCCGGTCATGCCGTCGCACATCCGCACAAGTTGTTCGCCGAGCCAACCCGCAGGCTTTACGGCGCCGATCGGCAGTTCGGCGTAGGGCCGTGGCTGAAGCGGCGTGCGGTTGAACCGCATGTCGGGTTGGGCGGAGACCGCAGCGGCTGCTGCAAGGCCGCATAAAGTCAGGATAAATCGGGTCGGTTTCATAGGATTAGCCTATGCGTGTGACCGTTTCGACACGAAGAGCGCCAGGATGAACGACAGCGCCGAAGCCGAAATCCAGAAAATGATCGCCGTGTCGAAATCGTAGGTCGTGACGCCGTCGGCAACCGTCTTCCCGGAGTTGATGAGCCAGCCGCTGATGATGTCCTGCAACCCGGCACCGACATAGCTGGCCATGCCGACGATGCCGAGGGCGGCGCCCGTGGCTTCGCGCGGTACGATGTCGATGGCCATCAGTCCCCCGAGGAAACAGATCAGCACGCCGATCGCCATACCGAAGAGCACCATGCTCAGGAGGTTGACGAACATGCTGTCGCCCGAATAGAGGAACAGGCACAGGGCGATGGTGTTGAGCACGCCGAACCCGAAGGCCAGCACATTGCGGCGGCCGTGGAAAAGCGTGTCGGACAACCAGCCCGAAAAGACCGTCCCGACGATGCCCAGCAGCGCGTTGACCGAGATGACCTGCGTGGCCGTGGCCAGCGAATAGCCCTTGACCTCCTGCAGGAACAGCACGCCCCAACCGTTGATAGCATAGCGCGAAACGTACATGAAGGCGCTCGAAAGGGCCAGAACCCAGACGAAGGGATTCCGGATGACAGAACGCTGCAACTGGGCCGTAGAGCCGTGGTTGTGGTTCTGCTCGGGAGCCTCCTCGCCCGTCAGCACCTCGATCGGGGGCAGGCCCTTCGATTCGGGGGTGTCGTGCAGCAGGAAGACGATCACCAGCACACCCAGCACGCCGGCTACAGACGATCCGACGAAGCCCCACTGCCAACCGAAGATGCCGACAACGGCACCCACGAAGAGAAACGAAAGGAACTCGCCGAGGTTGTGGCTGGCGCTGAAGAATCCGTAGTAGGTGCCGCGCTTGCTCAGGGGATACCAGCGCGACAGGGCGATGATGGCCGGAGGTGCGCCCATCGACTGCGACCAGCCGTTGACGCCCCACATCACGGCGAAGGCGACGAAGAGCGTCATGTTGCCCACGACGCCGACGCCGTTGGCGAAGCCCAGCGCACCAACCAGCACGTTGGCGACGGCCGAAACACACAGTCCGGCGGC
>JAEZTA010000039.1 GCA_023443765.1 Bacteroidota bacterium
GAGGCCCACCGACTGTGCGCCGATACCCAGGCGGGCGGCGTTCATCAGCGACATCACGTACTTGATAAGGCCCATCTTCCGGTCGCCGACCAGCTCTGCCGGGGCGTTGGTGAAGACCAGCTCGCACGTCGGCGATCCCTTGATACCAAGTTTATTCTCGATACGGCGCACCTTCACGCCGCCGTCGCGCTTGTCATAGACCAGCATCGAGAGGCCGCGGGCGTCGGTCGTACCCTCTTCGGTACGCGCCAGCACGAGCGAAACCTCGCCGTCGCCGTTGGTGATGAAGCGCTTCACGCCGTTCAGAAGCCAAGTCTGCTTCTCCTCCGACCAGGTGGCCTTCAGCATCACGGCGCCGAGGTCCGAACCGGCATCCGGCTCGGTGAGGTCCATGGCGCAGGTTGCACCGGCCGAAACCCACGGGAGGTATTTCTGCTTGATCTCCTCCGAGGCGAACTCGTTGAGCGTCTCGGCGCAGTCCTGCAAACCCCAGATGTTCTCGAAGCTGGCATCCGCACGCGAAACCATTTCGTTGGCCATCACGAAGCAGATGAGCGGAAAATTCAGACCGTCGTATTTGCGTGGGAGCGTCATACCGCTCAGTCCCGCGTCGACCACTGCCTTCATGTTCACGACCGTACCCGAAGCGTACTCCACGTGGTCGTTGACCACACGCGGACCCTCGTGGTCCACGCCCTCGGCGTTGGGGGCGATCACCTCGCCGCAAACCTCACCGGCGATCTCCAGCACGCGGCGGTAGTTGTCCATCGCGTCGTCGAAATCCTGCGGGGCATAGTCGTAGAGGTCCTTCTCCGCGAAACCGCGCTCTTTCAGCTCCACGATCTTGCGCATCAACGGATGCTGAAGGTGGAACTGCAAATCCTTGTTATCTGAAAAGAAATTAGCCATTACTTCGAGTTTTGTTTGTAGTACTTAATCATCTTGGGGATAATCTCATTGACATCGCCCGTGATGGCGTAGTCGGCGATCTTGTTGATCGGAGCCTCGGGATCGGTGTTGATCGAGATCACCATCGACGACTGGTCCATGCCGGCCGTGTGCTGGATCTGCCCCGAAATACCGCAGGCGATGTAGAGTTTCGGACGCACCGTGACACCCGTCTGGCCCACCTGGCGCGCATGCTCCGTAAAGCCGGCATCGACAGCGGCGCGGCTGGCGCCCACTTCTCCGCCCAGGACATCGGCCAGCTCGTGCACCAGCCTGAAGTTCTCCTTCGAACCCATGCCGTAACCGCCGGCAACGATGATGCCTGCGCCCTTGATGTCGATCTTGCGCTCCTCGATGTGGCGCTCGATGATCTTCACCGCGAGGTCCGTATCCTTGACATATTTCTTCCAGTCGATCGCCTTCACCTCGCCCGCACCGGGTTTGGCTGCGTACTCCTTGCGCATCACGCCCTCGCGGACGGTAGCCATCTGGGGACGGTGGTCGGGATTGACGATCGTAGCGATGATGTTACCGCCGAAAGCGGGACGAATCTGGTAGAGGAGGTTCTTGTACTCCGTGCCCGTCTTGGCGTCCTTGTGATCGCCGATTTCGAGCTGCGTACAGTCGGCCGTAAGGCCGCTGTGCAGGGCCGACGAAACGCGGGGCGCGAAGTCGCGGCCCACGGGCGTAGCGCCGAACAGCGCGATCTGGGGTTTCTCCTGCTCGATCAGTCCGCACAGGACAGCCGTATGGGGCAGCGTGCGGAACGGAGCGAAGATTTCGTCGTCGGCCGTCCAAACGGTATCGGCGCCGTATTTGGCCAGCTCCTTTTCGATGCCGGCGAGGTTGTGGCCCAGCACGACGGCGTCGAGCTGAACGCCGAGCGTCGAGGCCAGTTCGCGGCCTTTGGTAAGCAGTTCGAGACTCACGTCGGCGACCTTGCCGCCCTCCATCTCGATATATACGAATATGTTGTTCATCTCCGGAGCGTATTAACCGAGCGTATGGCTCGCAATCAGTTCAACCATAAGTTCATTGATATCGTTGTCGGCAGCGGTGAGTTTCTTGGCCTCCTTGGCTGCGAAAACCACGTTCTCGATCTTCTTGACCTTCGTGGGCGAACCCGTGAGGCCGAGCTGCGAGGGATCGGGATCGACATCGGCGGCAGCCCACTCCACGATCTGAAGGTACTCCTTCGCGGCGGCGCGCTGTGCGGCAGGCGATTCGGGCGCTGCGGCGATCTCCGAGCCGGCGAGGGCTCCCTTGTACTTCATCACACGACGGGCGTTGCGCGGGCGGCACTCGGCAGCCGAGGCGTTGACCGTGATGACCGAAGGAATCGGGCATTCGACAACCTCCGTACCGTGCTCCAGACGGCGCTTGATGACCAGCGCACCCTCCCTGACTTCGAGAATCTCCTCGGCATAGGTCACCTGCGGAAGGCCGAGCTTCTCGGCAACCTGCGGACCCACCTGCGCCGTGTCGCCGTCGATAGCCTGGCGGCCTGCGAAGATCACGTCGGGGGAGATTTTCTTCATCGCGCACGAAAGGGCATAAGAAGTAGCCAGCGTATCCGAACCGGCGAACTCACGACCCGAAAGCAGGTAACCGCCGTCGGCGCCGCGGAACATCGCGTCGCGGATAATGTCGGCGGCACGCTGCGGACCCATCGTGAGGATATGGACCGTGGAACCTGCGACGCGGTCCTTGAGCCGCAGGGCAGCTTCCAACGCATTGAGGTCCTCGGGATTGAAGATGGCCGGAAGCGCTGCTCGATTGACCGTCCCTTCGGGCGTCATCGCGTCCTTACCCACGTTGCGGGTATCGGGAACCTGCTTGGCCAAAACAAGAATTTTGAGGTTTTGTTTCATAAATAAGTATATGTTACTATTAATGTCGGTTTTCATTCTGCCGGGCACCGCTGTCGGCGGCTCACGACACGACCGGAGGGAACGCAAAAACGCATCCCTAACCTGCCACGGGGCAGCCGGGATGCGAATTTACCGGACGATGGTTTCGCCGCGGTCGGGACCTACCGAAATAATCTTTACAGGTACTCCCGTCTGCCGTTCGATGAACTCCACATAGCGTTTGAACGCCTCGGGAAACTCCTCGTAACGGGAGAACTGGCGCAGGTCGCATTTCCAGCCTTCGAACTCGGTGTAAACCGGTTTCAAATCATCCGTAATCTCATAGGGGAACTCCGAGGTGCTGCGACCGCCGATCTCGTAAGCCGTAGCCACCTTGATCGTTTCGAAATCGTTCATCACGTCGGACTTCATCATAATCAGCTGCGTCACGCCGTTGATCATGATCGAATATTTCAGGGCTACCATGTCCAGCCATCCGCAGCGACGTTTGCGGCCCGTGACAGCGCCGAACTCGTGGCCGATGGTGCACAGCCGGTCGCCCGTTTCGTCGAACAACTCCGTGGGGAACGGTCCGCTGCCCACGCGCGTACAATAAGCCTTGAAGATGCCGAAGACCTCGCCGATGCGGTTGGGAGCGATGCCCAGTCCGGTGCAGACGCCCGCGCAGACCGTATTCGAAGAGGTGACAAACGGATAGGAACCGAAATCCACGTCCAGCAGTGTTCCCTGCGCACCTTCGGCCAGGATCGACTTGTTCTGTGAGAGGCAGTCATTGACAAAATATTCGCTGTCGATGATGTGGAAACGGCGGAGGTATTTCACAGCCTCGAACCACTGTTTTTCCAGTTCAGTGATGTCGTACTGGTAGTCGAGGCTTTTGAGTATCTTCTCGTGACGGGCCTTGGCGGCGGCATAGATGCTTTCGAAATCGGCGCTCAGCAGGTCGCCGACGCGCATGCCGTTACGGCTTACCTTATCGGTATAGGTGGGGCCGATGCCCTTACCCGTCGTACCGATCTTGGCGCTTCCCTTCGCAGCCTCGTACGCAGCATCGAGGATACGGTGCGTAGGCAGGATCAGGTGGGCTTTCTTCGAAATGCAAAGCTGCTTGGTAAGGTCGTGACCGCTGGCGGCCAGCGCTTCGGCCTCCTCGCGGAAGAGGATTGCGTCGATCACCACGCCGTTGCCGATGATGTTGGTCTTGCCGCCCTGGAAAATGCCCGAAGGGATCGAGCGGAGCACGTATTTCTCGCCGTTGAATTCCAACGTGTGACCGGCATTGGGACCACCCTGGAAACGGGCCACCACCTCATAACGGGGCGTCAGCACGTCCACAACCTTCCCTTTGCCCTCGTCACCCCATTGCAGGCCGAGGATAACGTCAACTTTTTTCATTGTATCCGGTTCTGTTTTATGTTTGCAAAAGACATTTTTTGCATCCAAAG
>JAEZTA010000062.1 GCA_023443765.1 Bacteroidota bacterium
GTTCTGTTTCCCGCTATGACAAGGAAGATATTTATGCAACGATCGGAATCTATACGCCCTCAACCAACGAATACAGCGAAATGACGATCAAGAACAAGGTTCTTAATGGTGAAACAAATGTAACCCAAGTAGATATTCCAATGGTAATCAACCTACTCACTTATTTCGACGGTCGAATTTTCGTCGGCCCTAACAATGCAGCATTCTACGAGCTGAAAATCAAATAAACCTCCGTTACGACACAAAGGAAGCGCCCCATTTGAGACGCTTCTTTCTTCTTCATATCGTGTCGCCGGAATTACCGCTTGCGGATAATCTCACCGCCATGCTGGATGGCCTTCTCGTTCTCGGGAAGCATTTTCCACGCACGTTCGGGCAGCGACTTTTTCAGGCCTACCATCACGTTCTCCATCTTCACGACCGGGCGCACCTTGAGGTATCCGCCCAGAATCATCGTGTTGAACAACCTGGCCTGACCCATCTTCGCACATTCGGCCGTGGCGTCGATCGCATAAACTTCGATGTCCTTACGGACCGGATGCCGCGTGATGCCGTTGGTATCGTAGATCAGCACGCCGCCGGGTTTCACCATCGGCTCGAATTTCTCCATCGACTGCTGGTTCAGGATGATCGCCGTGTCGAACTCGTGGGCGATAGGCGACGAAATCTTCCGGTCGGAGAGGATCACCGTCACGTTGGCGGTACCGCCACGCATCTCAGGGCCGTAGGAGGGCATCCACGTCACCTCGAAATCCTGCATCACACCCGAGTAAGCCAGAATTTTACCCATCGAAAGGACACCCTGTCCTCCGAATCCTGCAATTATCAACGTTTCTTTCATAGCCTTACTCTTTTTTTACGTCCTTGATATCGCCCAACGGGTAGAAGGGCAGCATGTTCTCGGCCAGCCAGTCGTTCGAAGCCACGGGCGAAAGTTTCCAACCGCTGTTGCAGGTCGCAACGACCTCCACGAGCGAGAAACCGTTGCCGGCCATCGAATTTTCGAACGCCTTGCGGATCGCCTTCTTGCACTTGCGCACGTTGGCCGCCGTATGCACGCTCTGACGCGTGATGTAGGTCGCACCGTCGAGGTGGGCCATCATTTCGGCGATCTTATAGGGATAGCCGTTCAACTGCGGATCACGACCATAGGGGGTCGTAGCGGTCTTCATGCCCACGAGGGTGGTCGGGGCCATCTGGCCGCCGGTCATGCCGTAGATTGCGTTGTTGATATAAACGGCTACGACATTCTCGCCGCGAGCAGCCGCATGGATCGACTCTGCCGTACCGATGGCCGACAAGTCGCCGTCGCCCTGGTAGGTGAAGACCAAGTTATTGGGCCACAACCGCTTCACGGCCGTAGCCACGGCCAGCGCACGTCCGTGCGCCGCCTCGATCCAGTCGATGTCGATATAATTGTAGGCGAACACCGCACAGCCCACGGGCGAAACACCCACGGTCTTCTCTTCGAGGCCCATCTCTTCGACGACCTCGGCAATGAGTTTATGCACCGTACCATGGCTGCAGCCGGGGCAGTAGTGCATGACATTATCGGTGATGAGTTTCGGTTTTGCGTAAACCTGATTCTCTCGTTTCATTTCAACCTCTGCCATCGTCTTCTACTTTTTAATCAGTTTTTCCTTGAGTGCTTCGAGCACTTCGTCGGGGTTGAACAGCATACCGCCCTGACGGCCGTAATGCTCGACAGGAGCCTTGCCATTCACAGCCAGGCGCACATCCTCGACCATCTGCCCGGCATTGAGCTCGGCCGAAAGGAATCCCTTGACCCCGCGGGCGGCCAGTTCGGCCAGTTTTTTCTTGGGGAAAGGGTAGAGCGTGATCGGGCGCAGCAGGCCGACCTTCAGTCCCTCGGCGCGGGCCATTTCGACCGTTGCCGAGCAGATGCGGGCCGACGAACCGAACGCCACGATGACGTAATCGGCATCGTCGCACTCGATAGCTTCGTAGCGCACCTCATTCTCTTCGAGGGCTTTGTATTTGTCCTGCAAACGCTTGTTGATAACCTCCATCTTCTCAGACTGCAATTCAAGCGAAGTCACAATATTGCGCGGGCGGTTGGCAGGTTTTCCCTGCGTGGCCCATGAACCGCACTCGGCTTTCAGTTCCTCGTCGGTCTTGCGCGGACGCTGGGGTGCGAGCACCACCTTCTCCATCATCTGACCGATGGCGCCGTCGGCGAGGATCAACGCCGGATTGCGGTATTTGAATGCAAGGTCAAAGGCATCGAACACGTGGTCGTGCATCTCCTGCACCGAGTTGGGGGCCAGCACGATCAGGTGGAAGTCACCGTGACCGCCGCCCTTGCAGGCCTGGAAATAGTCGCCCTGCGAAGGCTGGATCGTCCCCAGGCCCGGACCGCCGCGCTGCACGTTGATAATCAGGCAGGGCAGCTCAGCGCCCGCCAGGTAGCTCAGGCCCTCCGACATCAGGCTGATGCCGGGGCTGGACGACGAGGTCATCACCCGTTTTCCGCTCGAAGCGCCGCCGTAGACCATGTTGATCGAAGAGATCTCCGACTCGGCCTGCAACACCACCATGCCCGTGGTTTCCCACGGTTTGAGTTCCATCAGTGTCTCCATCACCTCCGACTGCGGGGTAATGGGGTATCCGAAATATCCGTCGCAACCGTAGCGAATCGCAGCATGGGCGATCACTTCGTTGCCTTTCATCAGTTTTACTTCCTTCTCTGCCATAGCTTACTCGAATTTTTGACGATAAACCGTAATGCAGCTATCCGGACAAATCACCGCGCAGGAGGCACAGCCCGTGCACGCATCGGGGTTGACCATCCACGAAACGGGATAGCCTTTGCTGTTCACCTCTGCCGACAGCGCAAGCACGTTGCACGGGCAGGCGGATGCACAAACCCCGCACCCCTTGCAGCGCTCCTTGTCGACAACGATTGTTCCTTTGATTTTAGCCATAACGTCCTTGTTATTGTTAAGTTGCTTACAAATATACGAAATAATCGGATAAAAACGATTCGGATTGCAACATTTCTTTCGGCAGAAACGACAAACAAAAAGCAGGGAATCCGCATTTGCACCTGCGAACTCCCTGCATACAAAACCGTTCGGGGATTACTCGGCCTTCGGGTCGGGACCGTATTTATTTTCACCCTGCGTACCGGGCGTACAGAACCAAACGAGCAGGAAGATGCCCCAGACCAGGAATATCAAACCGCCGCCGAACAACAGCAACAGATATCCGAGGGGAACGGAACTCAGGTTGCCCGCGGCTCCAACCAGGAGCATGACTGATGCGAATGCAAGCACAATAACCCAAACGAAAGATAAGACATAATACCATACCCCAATCGCACCGCTGCGCCCAATGTCGTGCAGGCGGCGCACCATCACCGACAGATTCGGAACAATCATATACAGCGACAGAAGCCACTTTATCGGCGTGAAACTCGCGCTGAAGAGCATCAGATCCAAAACTGAAGCCAGCACGAACAAGATCGTGGAAAAGAGCGCAAAATACCAGAACTCTTTCCGGCGGGCGCGTCCCTGGAAATTCGCATAATCGGGACCGAGGCATTTCAGGAACCATTTCATGAGTGACGGGATTTAAGGGTTATTCAATAGTATAAATATACGAAATAAAAACGGTTCGGAGCAATCCGGAGTCTAATAAATCCGATAACTATACATTTTTCGACTATAATACGTCGGATGGGCAGAATCCGAATTTTTTGATCCGGCTATGGATTCTTTATTGTATTTTGAGTCGGATACAGCAAGCAAAAAAACGATTCAGGAAGAGTCAAAATTGCAGAAAAATCCCGGTCTGAAACGACAAAAAGTGCGTTCTTTCGGACGCAGCCCGAAATCGGTGCGGAACCTTCAAAAGATTACCACCCGAATTTGGCAATATTACACTTATTTTTCCTATATTTGTAGAAGAAGCCCAATGGAGTACGCCGAAAATCCGCAAGAGTAGGCCCCATCAAATACACACGAATCACATGTATTGTTCGAACTGCGGCAAGCAGATTGCCGACAATGCCATTATGTGCCCCGCCTGCGGAGCGCCCGCCCAGTACGGCCCTGCCATTCCCGCCAACGCCAGCGACAAGGACTGGCTTACGACGCTGCTGCTCTGCTTTTTCCTCGGAGGATTCGGCATCCACAGTTTCTACGTCGGTAAAACAGCTATCGGCATCGTCCAGTTGCTCACGCTCGGCGGATGCGGCATCTGGGCGCTGATCGACTTCATCATGATCATCTGCGGCAACTACAACGATGCGCAGGGACGCCCCATCGTCAACAAGCGTTAAAATCCGGCTGGCCTGCCTACTGGCGATTCCGATCGCACTCTACTGCATCCCGGCGGGGTGGATCATGCACGGACACCCGGTCTGCCTGTTCCGCAACCTGTTCGGCACGGAGTGTTACGGGTGCGGCATGACACGGGCGGTTTTCTCGTTGCTGCGCCTCGATTTCGGGGCAGCGTGGGAATACAACCGATTGGTCGTCATCGTAGCGCCGCTGCTGACCTACATATATGTAAAAGAGATTGTAAAAACAATCGGGGAATTTTGATGGTTCCCCAATTGTTTTTTTTATTCCCGGTCCTCTTGCGGATCAGGCCCGTATCTGTTCGGACCTTTATCGCCAGGCAGGCAGAGCCACACGATAAAGGCGATCAAAAAGACCATCATGCGAAGATACATGCCGAAACCACACAAGAACCAGGCGAGAATCCCACCCGTGCTTTGCAGCAACCAGATACTGCTGAAGGCGAACCCGATCAGCATAGCATAAATCAGCCAGAAGAGCCCCAGCAACCAACCGCTGCGCCCGGTATCGTGCAGGCGCCGCACCGTAACAGCCAATCCGGGCAAAAAGAACACAAAACCCAAAACGGAGTAATACCAATAATGGACAAACTGATGCTTCCAGATTTCCATCACATTCTGCATAACCGCGCTATTATCGGTATAGGTCACTGGAATGTTTTTAATCAAGCCATAGTCCCCGGAAATCACCATACCCAGTAACCAAACCGCATAGACACAAATCAGCGAAAACAGGGCAAACATCCAGTACTCCTTGCGCCGCGCCCGGCCGTGGAAATTCGCATAATTGCGCATACATTTCAGGAACCATTTCATGAGTGACGGAGTTTTAAGGGTTAAGCAGGATAAATATACGAATTATTCCGCCTGATTGTGCTATCGAACCGGCTTTTTATCTGCTGTTCAGGGAAAAGATGTTTCGATTCCGGGCAGGGGAGGGAAGGTAGGAAAACACGATGAAACACCGCGCAATCGTTTTTGATTATCGCGGAGCAGATTTCGGCATAACGCAGTTCGACCCCGGCAAACCGGTTTTTAATTTTAGGGGAGCAGGTTTGTACTTAAACGAAGTGCGGCGCGGATGGGTAGTATCGGAATACGTCCCATTCGCGCCACACAAGAGCAAGAGCAAAGATGCCCTCTAAAATCAGAAACTACTCGAAGGAATGAATCACCACGCCCGACCGCAGTTTCGGCTCGAACCACGTGGTCTTCGGCGGCATGATGTTGCCCGTGTCGGCAATGTTGATCAGCTGCTGCATCGAAACAGGGTAGAGGGCGAAAGCCGCCTTCATCTCCCCGCTGTCGACACGGCGTTTCAACTCGCCGAGGCCGCGGATTCCACCCACGAAGTCGATCCGCTTCGAGGTGCGCAGGTCCTTGATGTCCAGAATCTTGTCGAGCACCAGATTCGACAGCACCGTAACGTCCAGCACGCCGATCGGGTCGTTATCGTCGTACGTCCCCGGCTTAGCCGTCAGGCTGTACCAGCGGCCTTCAAGGTACATCGAGAAGTTGTGCAGGGCCGTAGGGCGGTACTCTTCCGTTCCTTTGTCCTCGACGACGAACGACTCCTTCAGTTTTTCGAGAAGTTCGGCGGACGTCAGGCCGTTCAGGTCCTTCACCACGCGGTTGTAGTCGATGATGCGGAGCTGGTTGGCCGGGAACGTAACGGCGAGGAAATAGCAATACTCTTCACAGCCCGTATGACCCGGATTATTGGCGCGGCACTCCTGTCCCACGCGCGCAGCGGCAGCCGTACGGTGGTGTCCGTCGGCGACGTACAACGCCGGGATACCCGCAAAAATCTCCGTAATGCGGTCGTTGGTTTTCTTGTCGCGGATTACCCACAACTGGTGTCCGAAGCCGTCGGCTGCGGTGAAATCGTACTCCGGGGCATTGTTCTTCACCACGTCAGCGACGATGGCGTCGATCGCGGCATCGTCGGGATAGGCGAAGAACACCGGTTCGATGTTGGCCTTCTGGTTGCGCACGTGGATCATGCGGTCCTCCTCCTTGTCGGGACGCGTCAACTCGTGCTTCTTGATGGCGCCGGAAAGGTAGTCCTCGAAATGGCAGCACATCGCCAGGCCGTACTGCGTGCGGCCGTCCATCGTCTGCGCATATATATAATAGTACTCCTCGGGGTCCTGACTGAGCCAGCCTTCGGACTGCCATTTGCGGAAATTCTCGACCGCCTTGTCATAAACCGGCTGCGAATGTTCGTCGGCAATAGGCTCGAAGTCGATCTCGGGTTTGATGATATGCAACAGCGAGCGCTCCGTAGCCTCGGATTTCGCTTCGGCGGAGTTGAGCACATCGTAGGGGCGCGAAGCCACCTCGGGAGCATGCTCCTTCGGGGGACGGACTGCGCGGAAAGGTTTGATTCTGACCATAAAATTATCGTTTTAAGCGAAAAAAGCGGGCGTTTCCGCACCCGCCTTTTTCGATACATTTATCGACTATTTGTTGACCTGGAAACGGGTATTGCCGTTTTTCAGGAAATCCACGATCTGGCTGGCTGCCGCAAGACCCGCGTTGATATTAGCCTCGGCGGTCTCAGCGCCCATCTTCTTCGCCGTGGCGAAAACCCGCTTGCCGAACTTTTCGTCCAATTCGGCCTGGTTGCCGGCGGCGATGTCGGTGATGTATTTCAGGTCTTCGCGTTCGGTCATGGCGCGCACGATGCCTGCTTCGTCGATCACCTCCTTACGGGCGGTGTTCACCAGCGTAGCACCCTTGGGCATCGACATCAGCAGGTTGTAGCCGATCGAGCCTTTGGTCTGCTCCGTGGCCGGAATGTGCAGCGACAGGAAGTCGGACACTTTGTACAGCTCCTCGACCGTCGCCACCTTCTTCACGCCGTCGGCTGCGAAAACCGCGTCGTCGGTGATGAACGGATCGAAAGCGACAACATTCATGCCTAACGCCTTACCCTTACGGCCTACCAGCTTGCCGACATTGCCGTAAGCGTGGATACCGAGGGTCTTACCCTGGATTTCGGAACCCGTACCCGGGGTGAAACAGTTGCGCGACATGTAGATCATCATGGCCAGCGCCAGCTCCGCCACAGCGTTGGAGTTCTGTCCCGGAGTGTTCATCACGACGATGCCCCGCGCCGAAGCAGCTGCAAGGTCCACATTGTCATAACCCGCACCGGCGCGAACCACGATCTTGAGGTTTTTGGCCGCAGCGATGACCTCGGCAGTCACCTTGTCGCTGCGGATGATCAGCGCATCCACATCGGCCACGGCTTCGAGCAGTTGGCTCTTATCGGTGTATTTTTCGAGCAGCGCCAGTTCGTATCCGGCGTCCTCCACGATCTTACGGATTCCGTCCACAGCCTTCTTGGCGAAGGGCTTCTCCGTTGCAACCAGTATTTTCATAGTTTCGATCAATGACGTGAAATAAATATCCTGTTCTTTTTTTGTCTCCCGCATCAGCGGGACGATCGTCGGGCACATAATTACTTCTTATGCGTCTGGGCGAACTCCTGCATGCAGGCTACCAGCGCCTCGACGCTCTCCTTCGGAAGGGCGTTGTAGCACGAAGCACGGAAACCGCCGACCAGACGGTGTCCCTTGATGCCGACCATACCGCGGCCCTTGGCGAAGGCCATGAATTCGTCGGCCAGGTCCTCGTAACCCTCGGCCATTACGAAGCAGATGTTCATCAGCGAACGGTCCTCCTTCACGGCCGTACCGCGGAACAGCGGGTTGCGGTCGATCTCGTCGTAGAGCAGGGCGGCCTTCTCCTGGTTGCGGCGGTAGATTTCCGGAACGCCGCCGATCGACTTGAGCCATTTGAGGGTCTCCTTGAGCACGTAGATCGGGAATACGGGAGGCGTGTTGAACATCGAGTCGTTCTCGACATGGGTGCGGAACGACATCATCGTCGGCAGGTCGCGGACGATCTTATCGAGCATGTCCTCGCGGATGATGGCGAACGCCACGCCTGCGGGAGCCAGGTTCTTTTGCGCACCGCCGTAGATCATGGCATATTTAGAAACGTCGAGCGGACGCGAAAGGATGTCGGACGACATGTCGGCGATCAGGGGCACGGGCGAGGTGATGTCCTCGTGGTACTCCGTACCATAGATCGTATTATTAGAGGTGATATGCAGATAATCCAGATCGGCGGGAATGGCGAAACCCTTGGGAATGTAGGTAAAGTTCTTATCCTCGGACGAAGCCAGCACTTCAACTTCGCCGTAACGCTTTGCCTCCTTGAGGGCCTTCTTCGCCCAGACACCCGTATTCACATAACCAGCCTTCTTGCCCAGGAAGTTAGCGGGAATCTCGAAGAAATAGGTACTAGCACCGCCGCCCAGGTAGATGATCTTGTAGTTGTCGGGAATGTGGAGCAACTCGCGGAAAAGGGCGTCGGCCTCAGCCATCACGTCTTCGAAATCCTTCGTCCGGTGCGAGATCGAAAGCAGCGAAAGACCCGATCCGTTGAAATCGAGAATAGCCTTGGCTGCATTTTCGATGACCTCGTCCGCCAAAATGGAAGGTCCCGCATTGAAATTGTGCTTTTTCATAATAATTTCGTATGTGATTTGAATGATCTAACTCCTAACTGTTAGTTTACTAACACAAATATAATTAAAAAAATTTTATAATTACAAAGATAGCCAAATAAATTTCACTCAACGGCAATAATACGTCTATTTTTGGATAGTTTTTATTAATTTTGCCGGGAATAAACCCCGGTTTGGGTGGCCCGCGCCACCTTGGCCGCAATTTAAAGATCGTCTATGGTAAAATCCATGACCGGCTTCGGCAAGAGCGAAGTCACACTCCAGAATAAGAAAATTTCGGTCGAAATCCGCTCCCTGAACTCCAAGCAACTGGACCTCGGACTGCGGCTCCCGGCCGTTTACCGCCAGTCGGAATACGAAATCCGCAACGTCATCGCCCGCACGATCCAGCGGGGCAAGGTCGACGTTTTCGTCAACGTCGAGTCCCAGTCGGTCGAAACGTCGGCGCGCATCAACCGCGAGGTGTTCCGCGAATACCTCCGCCAGATGACCGACGCACTTTCATTCTCGGGGATCGATGCTGACTACGACGCCATCGTCCCGGTGATCATGCGCCTGCCCGACGTGGTGGCCACCGAAGCCGAAGCTATCCCCGAGGAGGAACATGCCGCG
>JAEZTA010000174.1 GCA_023443765.1 Bacteroidota bacterium
TACCAGTTGTTGCGTACGACGCCGTAGCGGCCGAGGGCCATCTTGGTCGTAATGCCCTGGTCGTGGCGAACGAGCACTTCGTAGTAGCATACCGAGTTATGGAAGTACTGAACGGCCATGTAGCGGCCGATGATGCCCGATTCGGCGTTGAAGCTGGCAGCCGTGAGGCCTGCGACGAATGCATCCATCAGGGCGTCGCTCGTTGCGGCATCCACGCCCGTGACTTTGGCAGCTTTCAGGAAGTTGGGCAGGTCCTTGGCGATTCCGGCCGAGTGGCTCGTTGCGGCAGCGGCGGCATAAGCGGCTTTGAGTTGCGAGAGCGTGTAGTACTGGTGGTTCCAGATGAAGTAGTTCGTCTCTCCGGCAGCGTCGATCTCCTTTGGGGTGTACCGGGCCTTGATCACGATCGAGGTCGTGATACCCTTCTTCTGGGCGGGAGCGCTCATGGTGTTTTCCAGACAGTAGGCCGAAGCGCTCTTGGCACGCGTTACGAGCGAGGTCGGAACCGAACTGTCGTCGGCGTTGAGCAGGACGTTGAATTCCTTGCGCAGCGCAACGCTCAGAGCGGCGATCTCAGCCGAAGTACGGTCGGCGGCCTCTTTCTCGATGCCGGGGAACTTCGACATGTCGTAGTTGCCGTCCTTGCGGTATTCGCCCGTAGCGTTGGGATCGGTCAACTCCACCAGGTCCGAATAGAGGTACGAACTCTTGTTGGTGATGTTGAGTTCCCAGCCGCCGAAGGTGAATTTCGCACCTGCGGGAAGAACTGCCATGTTGTCGTTGATTTCGAAGGTCACCTTCGAGCTCAGGCGGTCGATGTTGACTCTGGCGGCCTTCTGCTTGGCCTCGGCTTTCGCCTGCTCGTCGGTCTTGCCGTTGTCGGCGGTCACCACGGTCACGGGAACCATGGCGCCGTCTGCGGTGCCGGCGTTGGCCATCATGAAGAAGTTGTCGGTGGCGACACCCTCTACACCCAGACTGAGAAGCTGGTTGATAGCCACCCAGCTTTTGCCTACGACTTTGGTTTTCTCAGTAGCCATATCCGCAGCCGAGAAGTTGATCTTCAGATCGCCCCACGCTGCTTTTTCGGGGTTGGCGACTACTACGGTATGCGTTGCGGTAGCGTTTACGAGCACAGCATCCGATGCCGTGCCTGCGGCTCCCGAATTACCGATCGTTCCGCCGCTGACCTCTACTACGTCGATGCAAATGCCATTGTTGAACAACAACGCCATCAGCGAACCTACTTTGCTCTCTTCGGCCGAACCGTCGTTCGTGCCGGGGGCTTTCGTGTCCTTCTGGACGCCATTGCTGTTGGTCAGGCGCACCGAGAGGTAGCCGACCTTGCTGTCGCCGCCCTTGGTGGGCGCCGAACCTTCGGGATTTTTGTCACAGCCGGCCAGCATAACGGCTGCGGCGGCAGTCAACAGGAGAAATTTCTTCATGTTTGAATTCAGTTTGAAAAAGTTTGAATGTTGTGGAGAATTGATTAATTATTTTGGGATTCCAATAATTTGCTGTTTTCGCGTTTGCGGGCCAGCTCCCCGAGGTTGACGCGGGCCTCGGGCGATCCGGCTTCAGCCGCCTTCGTCAGCGCCTCTTCGGCCTGCGCATAATCGCCCTGGAGCATGTACAGGACACCCCGTGCATTGAGGACTTCGGGCGTCTGCTCTGCGATACGGTCGAGATAAACCCCGGCCGTGGCAGTGTCGCGGCGCGCGAGGGCCGCTGCGGCTGCGTTGAGGTTGGCCGCCGGGTCCGTGGGGAACATGCGTACGGCAATCTCGAAGACCTCGCGGAACTCCGCCGATCCCGGCTCGTAGAGGTTCGCCACCAGATACATCTCGTTCAGGCTCAGGTTCTGGGGCCGGGTGTGGAGCAGGTCGCGGGCCTCCATGACGTTGAATTCGCGGACTTCGTAGTCGAGTTTGCAGATGGCCTTGCGCAGCGAGGGGTAATACTCCTTGAGCATGTAGCGGTAGGGGTTGCCGCTGCGCAGCAGCATGAGCGATTTCTTGCGGCTGGAGTTGGTGGCATAGTTGATCTCCGCCGGCACGTTGCGCAGGATGTCGAGGATTTCGTCCTTATACTGAATGTCCGACGCGACGACCATCTCTTCCAGCCCCTGCCAGTTTTCGCCGCCGAACTGCACGTGGTACATCTCGCGCGGGAAGTCGAAACGCGGGGTCAGGTAATCCACGAGCGCTGTGGCGCGGGCTTCGGAGAGGTATTGGTTGAATTTGAGCGTTCCCTCGGGCGACGCATAGCCGATCACGTAGATGCCGCAGACCTTGACATCGTCGTCGTTGCGCACCTCCTCCATCATGTCGGTGATCTTCTTCAGTTCGCGCGGGTTGTTCATGTACTCGGGACGAATGTCGGTTTTGCTGACCGCGAAGTCCAGGAACGCTTCGCCCACGATCTCGCGGCGCTTGACCGCTTCTGCATGGGGCCGGACATAAGCCAGCGAAGGCATCACCTCGTACGGGGTTACGGGAATTTTCTGCGGTTCGAGCTGCACGGCGTTGATCAACTGCGATACGGCAAGCATGAACGGCTTGTTGCCGCAGGAGCTGATATTCTCCGCCATGTCGAGGCTCGATTCCTTCATCCACGGCTCGAACGGGATCGTGAGCCGGTAATCAATCTGCTTCGAATTTTTGCGTCCGTAGCCTTTGACGGTGGTCAGCGGACGAATGTTCTCCGCGTCGTAGGCGGCTTTTTCGCGCTTGCTCATCAGGGCCATGCGGCGGTTCGAGATCAGGTAGTTACGGCGGCCTTTGATCTCGACGCCGGGGAGTATTTTCTCTGCGCTTCCCGAAACCAGTTTCGGAACCAGCGTGAGGCTTTGGCGCGAAGAGACGGTCACGCCGCTGATGTCGAACAGAATACCTATGTGGAGCGAGTCGCCTTTCTGGGAGAGTTCGCGGGGCGTTACGGTGATTTTTCCTTTGTAGGGCGCGTGCTGTGCCGAAACGGATACGACGGCGAGCAGCGACACGATATAGAGTAAAGTGTGCTTCATGTGGGGTGTACCTATTTGATGATATAGACCAGGGAGATGCCCGCGCGCGTCGGGCCGAAGTAGTTGCGGTGTTCGGAATTTACCTTCCGGCCGCAGGTGGCGCACTGGTATTTGTCGTAGTCGAGGTAGACATATCCCACGCCGACGTTGGCCTCGACGCTCCAGCGCCGGCCCAGGTAGAACAGGTAGCCGTACGAAATGCCGGCGCCGGCGCCCCAGCCTTCGTAACGATATTGGGCTGAATTTTTGCCGAAAAGCAGCGGAAGATTGTGCCCGGCTATATTATATTGTGTGCCGATGGCGTGAACACCCAGGAAATGGCCCGCGAACCGTTCGCAGAACCACCAGCGGTATTCGAGCTGGCCCACCCAGTGGACCAGTTTTTTGTTAGAATCTAATTTGCTGGGCGCAAACCAGTTGTACCCCCCCCCGAGCTCCAGGGTGCTCCGCTTGCCTAAACCCGCCTCTAAACTCAGGTTCGGCGTACGTGCATAGGAGCCGTAGAAGAGGTTCGTCTTCACGACGAACTTCTGTGCAAGGCAGCGCGAGTTAATGCCTCCCCCGATAAGAACCGTAAGGGTCAGCAGTGCTAAAAATGTTTTTCTCATGTTTGGGTTGAAAGCGTTGTCCGGATTAAAAATTGGCTGCTCCTTCGAATTGGAAAAGCAGTTGGGAGAGGTCGATTTCGCTGAGTTTCTTCTTCAGGTAATCCGAGAGCGACCGCTCCGTTTGAACCAGCCCCTTGTATTTATCGTCGTATTGATAGAGTTTGTCGGCCTGGGTGGTATAGGTTTCTCCGATGACGATGCCTCCGTGGTAGAGGTTGACCATGTCTTCGAGTGTGATCTGGTCGAGGTTGGTGAGCAGGATGTAACGTTCTCCGAATTTGTCGATATAGCCTTTGGCCCTGAGGCGGGTGAGGATTTTGGAGTATTGCATCTCCTGAAACGTTCCCTGCTGTTTGAGTTCGGAGGTTTTGAGCCCGGAGCTTTCGGGCTGATTTTTCCGGACGGCGAGTTCCCGGAGGATCTGGATCGCGCAAACGACTTTTGCAGACAACATACGATTCCTATATAAAGGTATATACTAAAACGCAAGCGAGGGGCGTTGCCAAACCACCAGACTCAATCACGCTGCAAACGTATATACAGAATCGTCGCGGACAAAGAAAAAAACTCCGCTTGTTGTCTTTTTTTGTCCGAAGGGATATAAAAAACCGATTATCGGGATTTTACGGAGTCGATCAACTCCGACGGGGTACTGCCGTAATGTTTCCGGCAGAACTGTACGAAACTGCTCGACGTGTCGAATCCGAACTTCACCATCAGCTCCTTGACCGAGATGCCCGGACGCATGGCTGCGTAACGGATGTCTTTGAGCTTGTGCTGCAACAGCCAGTTCTTGGCCGTTATGCCGAATTCGGTTTTGAAGAGGTCGTGGAAATGGGTTTTCCCCATGTGCGAACGCTCGATCAACTCGTTGACCGTGATCAGGGGATCGTAATTGTTGTGGACGAAGTCGCGGAAACCGGGGGTTCTGCCGATCAGCGGAAACAGCAGTTTGGCAATTTCGGCCCGGGTGTAGAACGCCCGCAGGCAGAGGAAGAATTCGCGATGCTTGATCTCGTGGAAATGGACGCAGTTGATTTGGTTGCACAGGTAAAAGGTCAGCAGTTCCAGGTATCTTTTCATCGGGTCCTTGATGGCCGTGGGCGTGAAATCGTATTCCATCTTTTCACAGATGGGCCACAAGGCTTCGAGGATTTGTTTGTCGCAGTTGCTTTCCGGGTTGCGGAACCGGAATACGATGCATTCCGAATCCTCGGTCGCCTCCCAGTCGAAATCCGTCCCCTGCGGAACGAGGATCATCTCGTCGCAGCAGACCTTCCGGTGCCGGTATTCCTTGCAGTTCATCTCAATACACCCTGATAACATGAACACCAGGATATTATAGGGGTGTTTTTCGTTTCGGGTGTTTTCGCCTTTGGGCAAAACCATGTATCTGAAATTGGCGTCATCCTTGCTCCTGTAGCTGGTGCATGTGACATGCTCTTCCCGGTAAACCAGATTATCGAGAGGCGTTTCTCTGGAAGTTAAAATTGCTCTCATGTCTTTGTCTTGTTAGGATTGTGCCATAATCCCGTCGGATCTCGATATGAGCCGTGATAGGGTCAGTTTTGTATGGGGTGACTTTTTGGGGAAGATTATATTGAAAGGAGAGGCGTTCTCCAAAGGCTACGAATGACCCGCGAACCTCCATTTATGCAATGGAAGTCCGGGTAAACCAGGGAAAGGCGCGTCCGGCCTGCTGTTCGTGGCAAAATCCAGAGTTGCCCCGCGGACAATTATTCTGAATACCCATAACCAAAAAAAGGTTAAATAATTTTTGGTAAAAGTAAATATTTTTTGGAAAAAATGCAAAGTTGCACCGAAGTTTTGCAGATTTTAGAAATGTTTGTATATTTGCACTCCCGATGCACTGAAAAATTGAGCCGTATGGCTTTGGATTTGCGGAGCCGACGATCGGATTCCGGGGATTCCGAAGGTTCAGAATTGGTTTAAAAAACAGAGTATTCCGGATAAAAATGGTCTGATGGCCGAGTGGCTAGGCAAAGGTCTGCAAAACCTTGTACAGCGGTTCGAATCCGCTTCAGACCTCACGAATATGGCTTGTAGATTATCTACAAGTCATATTTTTTTGCTCATAAATTGCGGCTGCTTGTTTTATCTGATACAAAGAACCCTCGGAGTTATGACTTTGGAGGATTTTCATTTTAGAAATGCGACCGCCGTTAACGGTCGGAGCTGTGCAAGCCGGAAATAACACAGATGCACGTGGCCTACCGACTGATCTTGACGAACGACAGGTCCGGTTCGTGGTAAAGCTTGGATTTGAGGACTTTCCCGTCTGCGCGGTAAATGGGCTTTCCGTCAGCATCGAGTTTCGACATATTGCTCTCGTGCACGGCATCGAACACGCGCTCGAATTCCTCCTGCAACCCGTGCGATACGACCGTCCCGAAAAGTGTGTAGGCAATGTCGGCCAATTCCTTGACGACAGCCTGCAGCCGGGCGTCGTCATCGCCCGGAAGGGCGTATTCCTCGGCGTATTCGGCTACCTCCTCCCGCATGACGCGCATCCGCAGTTCGTGTACCTCCTGCGGAATGCGGAGTTTCGGGCGATCATTCTGGTAAATGCCGAATGCCCGGTGGAACTCGGCAAGTTGAGCTAATTGTTTCTTCATCGGATCGAATTTTCCGGATTCAAAGATAGGGGATTTGCCGGGATAAATTTTGTCGAGCTAAGAAAAAATCACCGCATTGCCCCAATTGAAAATCGAATCCCGTGTGCTGTTTGAACCTCTGCGAAAATTTTATAGTGTAATGACGATGGGGCGGTTGGCCGGCTCGTAACGTTCGTTCACGATACAGCCGTTTACAAAGGTTGTCCCGGCGGATTCATACACTCCGTAGGCCTCGTGGATATGGCCGAACAGGTGGTAGCGCGGGGCGATGGTTTCTACCCGCTGCCGTAAATCCCTACTCCCCATGTTTGCCCCGAATGCCGATTTGTCCAAAATCCCGAATGGCGGGCAGTGTGAAATCAACAGATCGGTCTGCTGCGGAATCCGTGCGATTTTCTCCGGATAGAGGTCTTCCCAATGGATTTCATCGGACAGGAAAAACGGCACTCCCCATAACTTTATGCCTTCGATCTTTGCACCGCTGTTGCATAGATAGTGGCAATTCTCGGGCAGGCCCTCGATTTCTGCACCGTCCAGACAGTCGTCGTGGTTTCCGGCGATAAAGATTTTGTGCCGGTAATCCAATTCCCCGAGCCACCCGATAAAGTCGGCAATCTCCTCCTCCGTCCCGTTCCACGACACGTCGCCGGCATGAATCAACATGTCGGCCTGCGGCAGGTCCTTCAATTCGCGGTGTTTTCCGTGTGTGTCAGATAGAAAGGCAATCGTCATTTTAATCAGTTGTGTTAATAACCAGCATAAGGCGCTGATAACCCTGGGGCGTGGATTGTATACAAAGATAGACAAAAAAACAGCGCTGCAATTCCATGCAACGCTGTTTTGTTTTCCGGATTTACCGGGACGGTTATTTGGCAGTCGGTGCAACCCCGGTTTTTTCCGGTGGAATAAGACGGTCTTTGCCCGTTTTGCGTTACTTTTGTTGCCGATAACGTATTTCATGCAACCAGAACATAAACCTGAATTTTATGAAAAGATCATTCAAAATGCTGTTGCTGGCCTTTGGAGTCGCTGCTTTCAGCTGCGGAGCGGCTTGTGCAGCAGGCCCGGACGACGGCATAAACCGATTGCCGGAGTGGGCGCTGGGCGGTTTCGTGCGCCCTGCCGGGGCCAATCCCATCATCATGCCCGATCCGCAGGTGCGGTTTTTCTGCCCCATGCGCCGGGATTCGGTCGGATGGATGGAGAGCGACACGTTCAATCCCGCCGCAACCGTCCGGGACGGTAAGATTTGCGTTCTGTTCCGCGCTGAGGACAATTCGGCCACAGGCATCGGCAAACGTACCTCGCGCATCGGCCTGGCTGAAAGTGCGGATGGCGTGACGATGCAGTTCCGCCACGACCCGGTGCTTTTCCCGGCCGAAGATGCGCTGAAGGAGTACGAGTGGCCGGGAGGCTGCGAGGACCCGCGTGTCGCCATGACCGAAGACGGAACCTATGTCATGTTCTATACGGCGTGGAACCGCCAAATCCCGCGGCTCTGCGTGGCCACCTCGCGTGACCTGGTGACGTGGACGAAGCACGGCTACGCCTTCGAAAAGGCTTACGACGGCCGTTTCCGCGACCTGAAATGCAAATCCGCTTCCGTTGTGATCCGTCTCGACGGGGACCGGCTCGTCCTCACCCGCGTCAATGGCAAATACATGATGTACTGGGGCGAGCGGATGATCAATATCGCCACGTCGGACAACCTGATCGACTGGACGCCCGAAGTGAACGAGCAGGGCGGCCTGAAGGGCGTGGTCTTCCCGCGTATCGGTTACTTCGACAGCGACCTGACCGAGTGCGGACCTCCGGCCATCCTGACCGACAAAGGCATCCTGCTACTCTACAACGGCCGGAACCGGACCGACGACCGCCGCGACATGCGCTATCCGGGCGGCACTTACTCGGCCGGACAGTTGTTGTTTGACGCCGCCGAGCCGGGCAAGGTCATCGGACGGCTCGACGTGCCCTTTTTCCGCCCCATGGATGATTTCGAGAAGAGCGGCCAGTATAAGGACGGCACGGTCTTCATCGAAGGACTGGTCTACTATAAATCCAAATGGTATCTCTACTACGGGTGCGCCGATTCCCATGTCGGCGTCGCCGTCTGCGATCCGGCTGCCGGAGCGCCCGGCGACTCCATTCCCGCCGGGAACCCCAAACCCTGAGATGTCCGTTGCCGGGACACTGTCGTAAACGATAACCTCCGCATCCCTTTGATTGGCGATGCGGAGGTTTTTCGATCTGTAATCCTTGCGTTTCCGGCTATTTGGTGTAGAAGCCGTTCATTATGTCGAAAATCTGTTTCCACGAATCCCCGCCGTCGTTGGCCGATCTGGGTCCGGGCGTCGACCTACCGTCCTCGATGTATTTCTTCACCCGGGCCGCCATTTCGCGGACCTGACCGGCATACGCCGGATTGTTTATCTGGTTCACCTTCTCTCCGGGATCGTTGACCATGTCGTAGAACTGCAACGAGGGCTGGCCCTCGATCCGGTATTCTTCGACCGAACCGTTGCCCGCATTGAATATCAGCTTGAATTGCGGCGTGCGGTAGGTGAAATAACCGGCTCCCGACGTTGCGATCAGGTCTGTCCGGGACGTATTACCCGTGCCGTTGAGTATCGGCCAGAAGCTGAAACTGTCCTCGGCCTCACTGGCGCCCGGCTGATAGCCGAGCATGTCGGCGAACGTGGCGTAGAGGTCGGTCAGCGATATGAGCGAATTGTCGGTCTGGTGGCCGTAGCGGTCGCCCCACGAGAGGATGAACGGGATGCGGTGGCCGCCTTCCCAGCCGTGCGACTTGTAACCCCGGTAAATGTAGGACGGATAGTGGCCTTTCTTGTTGATTTTGTCCATGTTGATGTACCCGGCGCAACCGTTGTCGGCGGCAAACATCACGATCGTGTTGTCATACTTGCCGATCTCCTTCAGCTTCTGGTTGATCCTTCCGACGATGCCGTCGATCATCATCACCAGGTCGCCGTAATCGCCGATCGCCGATTTCCCTTTGAATTCCGGGCTGGGGAACAACGGAATGTGGGGTGCTGTGAGTGCCATGTAGAGGAAGAACGGTTTGTCGGAATCCTTGTTGTCGTCGAGGTAGTCGAGCATTTTGTCCGCCAGGTGCGGCTGCATGTTCTCCGCGCTCCAGTCGCTGTGGCCGATGCCGCCCTTGATCCTGTACAGTCCGTTACCGGAGTCCTCGAACCTCGTATTCGGCTGTTTTTCGGCCATGTCGTTGACCATATAGAGGTGCGGGGGCCCCGAAGGCGAGGTCAGCCCGTAGAAATAATCGAATCCTTTGTCGGTGGGTCCGTTGGCCACGCGCTTCGTAAAGTCGATGTTGTTGACGTTCTTCTCTTTGCCTTCCTTGTAGGTCCAGTCCCAGCCCAGGTGCCATTTGCCGACGATTGCCGTCGTGTAATCGCAGGCCCGGAACATGTCGGCAATGGTCTTGCGGCCTTCCGCGATCATCGGGGGCGACATGACGCCCAGCACGCCTCCTTTTTTCTCCGAACGCCAGTTGTAGCGCCCTGTGAGGATCGAATAACGCGAAGGGGTGGAGAGCGCCGACGAGGCATGTGCATCGGTGAACGCGATGCCGCGGTTGCACATTGCGTCGAGGCAGGGAGTCGCTATCTGCGAGTCGGGATTGAGTCCCCGGATGTCCCCGATTCCCATGTCATCGGCAAGGATCAGGATGACGTTGGGCCGTGGATCCTTCGCAAAAGCCCCGTAGCACGAGGCCAGTGCGGCCAGCAGGCACGACGAGGTAATCAGCATGTTGTTGTTGCTCATAGCATGGATCGGTTAGCGGGTTGTGTCGGCAGAAAACCGAATAATCAAAGGTAATGATGTTTTATGGGTTCCCCGGATAATATCCGACCTTAAAAGGCCATTTTTCGACCAAGTTGCTCGTTCGGGGGGGGGCCGTCCCGGACCCTTTGGGAATGGGGCTCCGGACGTTTCGGCAAACGGATGCACCGTCCCTGCAATTACATTTCCGAAAAAGGCGCGTTCCCGTTTCGTAAACTGAAAAATCCGCTATATTTGCACTCCAAAATTCTGCGGATGATGAAACTTTCGGCTTTTATTCTGACTTTGTGTGCCGCCCTGGGACTTGCCGGGTGCACCCCGACCCCGGTTGCCCTCGAACGTGCTGACGCCCTCGTCCGCGAGCATCCCGACAGCGCCATGCAACTGCTGAAGACCATCCGCAAACCGGCGAGCCTCTCGCGCCGCGATTATGCGCTCTTTGCGCTGCTCGTGACGCAGGCGCGCTGCCAGTTGCGCGAAGACCTTACGCAGGACACGCTCTCCTATATCGCGGTGGACTATTTCCGCAACACGACCGATTCGGCCAACGCCTACAAGTCCTATTTCTATGCCGGACAGGTGGCCCGGGCCATGAAGCGCCCCGAGCTGGCTATCAGCAACTACCTGAAGGGTAATGCTTTCCTGGAAACCAGCCGCAACTTCAACCAGCACTATATTTCCAACACGTGGCTCGGGGTGCTGAACAGCGAGCAGGGACTTCACGATGCGAAGATCGTTTACTCGAAGCGGGCGTTGCAGTATGCCGATTCGCTCGGCAACGATCGTTACCGCTGCATCTCGCTGAACGACATCGCCTACGGATTCCTCGAACTGAAGCAGTACGACAGCGCCCGTTATTACACCCTCCGGGCGCTCGATGCCGGGTGCAAAGCCAACCTGACCCGCGACCTCTCGCCCACCTATACGCTCCTGAGCTATATCGACTATGCCATGGGCGACTTCCCCGAGGCATTGAAACACAGCAACCAGGCCCTGTCCCTGCTGCCGGAGGGAGATCGGCGCATCTGTTCCCAGTGGATCGACAAAGCCCGCATCCAGGCCCGCATGGGGCGTTGCGACTCGACGTTCCATTGCCTCGCGCAGGCCGAAAAAATCGGCATCCCTTCGCTTGCCGACCGGCAGGTCCGGGTCGAGGCATACGCCCTCGCATACGAGAAGATGGGCCGCCTCGATTCGGCGCTCAGTTTTCAGCGGCAGTACAACCTCCTTCAGGATTCGATTTACGAGGAGGAGCAGAGCGCTCGCATTTTCGAAACCCAGCAGGTATTCCGCTACGACCAGCTCCGCGAACAGAACCTGCTGCTCAAAGAGCAGAAGGTGGTCCGTGACCGGTGGATTTACCGCATCATCCTGATCTTCGGAACGCTCCTGCTGGTGGGCGTCGTCGTCCATTTCAGGCGTGACCGCCTCCGAAAACTGCATATTATCGGCCAGCAGAACCAGCTTATCCGCCAGCAGGAGTACCTGCGCCAGAAGGAGGCCGAGCGGCTGCATGCCGAAACCCGCCTGTCGGAGATGGACGGGAAGGTCGACCAGCTGAAAACCGCCTTTTTCCGCCAGCTTACCCAGCGCTTTATCCCGGCTTCCGGCAAGGATGTCGTCCGCCTGGGCGACGCCGACTGGAAGGTGATCTTCGGACATGCCGATGCGATTTTCGACGGATTTACCCGGCGGCTGCACGCGATTTACCCGGCGCTCAACGAGGAGGACATCCGCTATTGCTGCATGGTCAAGATGCAGCTTTCCCACTCCGAAATAGCCCGGATCGTCTGTCTGGAAAAGGATTCGGTCAAAAAGCGCATGCGCCGCATCCGGCTCGAAAAAATGAAGTCCGGCGAAGGCTCCACGCTCGAATCGCTGCTCCGTAATTTCTGATTGTCCCCCTCCGCTGTCCCGGTCATTCCGTGTGTATATTGTAGAAAATCAATATACTGCATGGAATCCCGTGCCGGCTTATTTGTCCCCCTGCCGGCGAAGGCGTTTGGCGCTTTTCCCCCTTATCTTTGCTCCCAAACAACCGAATGTTCGATGGGCGACATGTTTTTTATTATCGGAGGTGCTTTTTTTGCGGTCTTTCTGGCCCTTTGGTTCATCATTACCTCAAACAGTCTCATTGCGAAGCGCAACCGCGTGAAGCAATGCCGGAGCGGCATCTGCGTGGCCATGAAGCAGCGCAACGACCTTATCCCGAATCTGGTTGCCGCGGCCCGCACCTATATGGACTACGAAAACCGTACTCTGACGCAGATCACCGAACTGCGGACGCAGGCTGCTTCCGCCTCCGACGAACACGCGCAGATCGAAGCCGGCAACCGCCTCTCGGCACTGCTCCCGCAACTGCGGCTCACGGCCGAGAGCTACCCCGACCTGAAGGCCGACGGGCAGTTCCTCCAATTGCAGCAGGCGTTGGAGGAGGTCGAAATGCAGCTTCAGGCCATCCGCCGCACCTACAATGCCGCCGTCGTCGACTATAACAACGCCATCGAGATGTTTCCCTCGTCGTGGGTCGCCGCCTGCCGGAAGCACCGTTGCGAGGAGCTGATCGACATTCCCGAGGCCGAACGTGCCGTTCCCGATGTAAAACAACTTTTCAGGTAACGATGGCCGCTCCCGATATGCAATCCCTTCAGGCGGAGCTGATGCTCACGCTGCAACGCGCCGACCGCAACCGCCGGATCATCCGCTGGACGAAAACCCCGATCTTCCTGATTCTTGTCCTGTGGATGCTCTTTGTGCTGGTTATGAGTTTTGCCGGACCTTATTTCCTGACCCCGGTCCAATACGGGTCCTTCAGTTCCGGGATCACGGCGTGGATGCTTCCGGCCATGGGGCTGCTGATCATCCTCGAACTGATCTTCACGCGGGCTTACAGCGCCTTCGCCCGGCACGAGCAGGCCGCCGTGTCGCAGATTGTGACGACCCTGTTTCCGGGGGCCGAATTCCAGACGCCCGCCCGCAATGTCCCGGATCAAATCCTCCGCGGGAGCCTTTTCATGGAGAGTTATGCCCGCTCGGGCGACATGTACGCCTGTACGTTCGCCTCGCTCGCCCTCCCGGCTTCGGGGGCGAAACTGACCGTTACCGACCTGGGTCTCGGCCGCAACCTTTCGCAGGGCAGTGCCGGGATCGTGGGGATGTACCGGATGATCATCCGCCCGCTGTTCGCCGCGCGCCTTGAAAATACGCCCTACGATTTCCGGGGCATGTTCGCCTGGGCCGAGTTGGAGAAGCGCGTTCCGGGGAGCATCGTCATCCTGCCCGACCACCTCGAAAACCGGCTGGGCTACCTCGCCCGCTCGATCCAGCGGCTTCGGGAGAGCGACGGCCGCAAACTCGTCCAGCTCGAAGACCCCGAATTCGAACGCCTCTTCGTCGTCTACGCCTCGGACGAGGTTCTGTGTCGTCGCGTCCTGACGCCGGCCATGATGCGCGACATCACGCGTCTGCAACAGAAATACGGCCGCGACATGATGCTGTCGTTCAATGCCAGCCGCTTCTATATCGCCGTGTCGATGCCCGACGGATTCCTCAGTCTGCGTTCCGGAGCCTGCGGCAACACCCGCATCGTCGAGGAGATACACGCCGATATCGCCGCCACGGAGTCGATCCTGCGCGAACTGCGGCTCAAATAAATTTTCAACTATTTTATCCATGACAGAAAACACCCAAGACCTGGCGCAGACCTTCGAGATCTACTGCGACCGCCATCCCGAAAAGTTCGAAAAACGCACTCAAAGCCTTCGGAAGACGCTTTATATGGCCGGAGCAGCCGTGTGCGTGCTGCTGATCATTTTCCCGGCCGTGATTCCGCTTCTCCCGCTCTGGGCGATCCGTGTCGCCGCGGTTATCGGATTGCTGATCTGCGCAGCCTCCGTATGGGTCGGCTGCGAAGAGTACTACAACCGCCAGAGCAACGGCCTTATCCGCCACATCGGGCGTAAGAAATTCGACCGGGTGAATGCCAAAACCGACGAGGTCGTGGCCGCTTTCCTGCGCCGGGACTTCGATTTTCTCGCCGATGCCGCCGAAACCGAGAGCGATCCCCTGCAACTCTATGTTTATGAAGATGCCGCGGGACATGAATTCTACCTGCAACTGCGCGCCTACGCATCGCCTTCGGAGTTCAATCCCGTCGCCGAGGTCATGACCGTTTCGGGCAAGGAGTACGACGATTATAAAACCACCATCAAGTCCATTCACCCAATTAAATAAAGAGAAACCACCATGGGAAAAATCGAAAAACTCCTGAAAAATTCCGAGATGGCCAAGCTTCCCGCTGAGAAGCCTTACGCCCTCCCGGTCAACAAAAAATTCTACCTGCTCCAAACCGTCGTGGCATGGGCCGCCGCCGTCATGCTGCTGCTCTCGGCGTTCAACTCGATGAAGTATCAGACCACGGGCGTCGCAGGCAACATGCCGATCTACTACTTCGCA
>JAEZTA010000181.1 GCA_023443765.1 Bacteroidota bacterium
CAGCAGAGCCGTAACATTCTGCTCAGCGAAACGGCTCGTATCACGACCCAGCCGCAGTTGGAAATTTATGCCGACGACGTGAAATGTTCGCATGGCGCGACGGTGGGGCAGATGGATGCCGAGGCGATCCTGTACATGCGCCAGCGCGGTCTGAGCGAGTCCCAGGCCCGGCGGTTGCAGATCGAAGGATTCGTCGGCGATGTGGTGACCCGCTGCGGCATCGAGCCGTTGTGCGGGGCGATTCTGGAACTGGCGTCAGCCAAAATGGAAAAATTATAGCGATGTTCGACATCGAAAAAATACGCGGGGAGTTCCCGATCCTTTCGCGCGAGGTTTACGGCAAACCGCTGGTTTACCTCGACAGCGGGGCTACGGCCCAGAAACCCCGGTCGGTGATCGATACGGTCGATTATCTCCACCGCGACCTGAACGCCAACATCCACCGCGGGGTGCATTTCCTTTCGGAGGAGGCGACGGAGCGGTACGAGGCTGCCCGGGAGCGGATCGCCGGGTTTATCGGTGCGGCAGGTAAAGAGGAGATCGTCTTTACGGCGGGCGCTACGGCGTCGCTCAATACGGTGGCTTATGCCTGGGGCGACGCTTTCGTCAAGGCCGGGGACAATATCGTCGTGAGCGAGATGGAGCACCACTCCAACATCGTGCCGTGGCAGATGCTGGCCGAACGCCGGGGCGCTGAAATCCGCGTGCTTCCGTTCGACGATGCCGGGGTGCTGCGTACAGACCTGCTGCCTACGCTGATCGATGGACGTACGCGCATCGTAGCCGTGACCCAGGCGTCGAACACGCTCGGGACGCGGCCCGACCTGCGGTCTATCGTCGGGGCGGCGCATGCCGCCGGGGCGATCGTCGTCGTCGACGGCTGTCAGGGTGTGGTCCACGGCGGGGGCGATGTCCGGGAGATGGATTGCGACTTCTATGCTTTTTCGGGCCATAAACTCTACGGTCCGACGGGTATCGGCGTCCTTTACGGCAAACGGGATTTGCTCGAAGCCATGCCGCCGTTTATGGGCGGCGGCGACATGGTCGATACAGTGACCTTCGCCAGGACGACTTATGCCCCCGTGCCGCTGAAGTTCGAAGCCGGAACGGCCAATTTCGTCGGGGCGATCGGGCTGGGCGAGGCTGTGAAATTCATGCAGCAGTTCGACCCGGCGGAGATCGATGCTCACGAAGAGGCGTTGCTGCGTCGCGCCACGGAGCGGCTGACGGCCATCGACGGCCTCCGGATTTACGGCACGGCGCCCGGCAAGTGCGCCATCGTGTCGTTCAACGTCGAGGGGGTGCATCCCTACGATATGGGCATGATCCTCGACAAACTGGGCATTGCGGTCCGCACGGGCCAGCACTGTGCCGAACCTGTGATGGACCACTATGGAACGACCGGCATGTGCCGGGCTTCGTTCGCCCTCTACAATACACTTTCCGAGGCCGATGCGCTGGCCGACGGGGTCGAAAGGGCGGTGCGGATGCTGAGGTGAGATTATTAGAGTAAAACAAGACCGGATAAAATAACGGATATTAACTACTGAACCTATGTTTATCGTACTCGAAGGATTGGACGGAGCGGGCAAATCGACCCAGATTCGTATGTTGCGTCAGCTGTTCGCTGAGCGGGGCGTGGAGAGCGAATACGTGCATTTCCCGCGTTTCGATGCACCGGTCTACGGGGAATTGGTCGCCCGCTTCCTGCGCGGCGAGTTTGGCGGAGTGAACGAGGTCGATCCCTACCTTGTGGCCCTGCTCTTTGCGGGCGACCGTGCTGCGGCCGGTCCGCAGATCCGCACGTGGATCGCCGAAGGCAAAGCCGTGATCCTCGACCGTTACGTCTATTCGAATGTAGGTTTCCAGTGTGCCAAACTTCCCGCCGGGGAGCAGCGCGACCGCCTTGCGCAGTGGATCCTCGACCTGGAATTCGGTTACAACAACCTGCCGCGTCCCGACCTGTCGCTGTTCCTCGACGTGCCGTTCGCTTTCACCGAAAGCAAGCTCACGGAGGTTCGCGAGGGCGACGACCGCGACTACCTGCAGGGCCGCAACGATATTCACGAGGGCGCCCTCGACCTGCAGCAGCGGGTCCGCGAGGTCTACCTTCAGGCCGCTGCCCGGGACGCTTCGCTGTGTGTGGTCGATTGCAGCGATCCGTCGGGGGCGATGGGTACTCCCGAATATATTTTTGAAAAAATACGTGCCGCGCTGGCCCCGATACTCGACGAGCGATGAGGAAGACCCGGGTATTTAAAATCATAGCCAATATCTGCCGGCTGATCCTGGCGTGTACGTTTATCCTTTCGGGCTTTACGAAGGTGATCGACCCGTGGGGCACGGCGCTGAAAGTCAATGAATACCTCTCGATCTACGGGATCGAATACCTGCAGCCTGCGGCGATGACCTTCTCGATCTGGCTGTGTGGCGCAGAGCTGATGATGGGCTGCATGCTGCTCTTCAAGGTTCGCATCCGCCTGATTTCGATCTTCGCCGTGCTGTCGATGATCTTCTTCACGCTGCTGACGCTGCTGAGCGCCACGCTTATCCCCGTTGAGGATTGCGGTTGCTTTGGCGAAGCGCTGAAACTCTCGCCGTGGGAGACTTTCGTGAAGAACGTCGTGCTGCTGCCGATGGCTTTTGTGGTGTGGTGGCGTTACCGTCCCGACAAGATTTTCGCATTCAAACCGCTGGAAATCGTGCTGACCTGCACGTTCTTCTTCCTGGCGATGTACCTCGGCTATTACTGCTATATCCACCTGCCGCTGATCGACTTCCTGCCCTATAAGGTCGGAGTCAATATCCACGAGGCGATGCAGGCCCCCGTCGTCGAACCCGGCGAATCGGAGACCGTGCTGATCTACCGCAACCGGGAGACGGGCCGGGAAAGGGAGTTTTCGCTCGAAGACACCGAGTGGCAGGATGCTGAAAAGTGGGAGTGGGTCGATACGCGCACTACGAGCGAAGTCCCGGCCGTCAGGCCCCTCGTGAGCGAATTCGCCCTGCGCGATGCCGAGGGTGATGCCACGGAGAAGGTCCTCACAATGCCGGGACGGGTTTACATGCTCTGCGTCACGGCCTTCGACCGTCTGTCGAGGCCCTGCACCCGGCGTATGGCGCGGCTCGTGGAGCATGCCCGCGAAGAGGGCGCACACGTGGTCTGCCTGACGCCCGATCCGCTCTACGGCGTTACGTGGCACGATTTCGGTACGGGGGAGGTGCGGTGTTACAACATCGACGCCTCGACGATGAAAACCATGCTCCGCGCCAACAACGGACTCGTCGTGCTGGACGACGGGGTCATCTCGTCTAAAAAGAATTGTCGCGATATTCGTCCGTAGAGACATCCTGCGACCTGCTGGTATGAAAGTTGACTTTGATTTCAAAGTCAACTTTTTGTTTTGGCACCCCGTGTTTGCAGACATCCATATTGATCGCCGTGTACTCTGAATTTATGCGAAACAGGAAAATCCCGATGTTCTGCAAAGTCCGTCCGGAAGGTCTGAAGTATGCATAAACGATTGTTTTGTAGTCATGCGATGTAATTAAAATATGTAATTGTCAGGCCTGCAAATTGTGTATACATTAGATGGGGCAACAGTAAGGAATTTCAGATCGTTAATCTTGAACTTTTATCGTATGCGAACAATCCTCATTTTATCTTTTGCCCTGCTTCTCGGGGCATGTTCCCGCAGAACGCCTGCCCCCGCGGTGGTACGCCCCGTGAAAGTTACGACAGCGGCAGGCGCGGGCCTTATCGACAAGGATTTCGCCGGCATGGCTACACCCGACGATGCTGTGAACCTCGCTTTTAAAGTGTCGGGGCAGGTCCTCGACATTCCCGTCGCGCAGGGTGCGAGCGTGAAGAAGGGGGCGCTGCTCGCCGAACTCGATCCCCGCGACATCGAATTGCAGGTCTCGGCGTCCCGTTCGGCCTTCGAGGAGGCCCGCTCGCAGCAGCAGCGCATGCAGCGGCTGCTGGAGCACCAGGCCGTGTCGCGGCAGGAGGCCGAAGCGGCCGCAACACGTTATGCGCAGGCCCGGTCGACCTATGAAAACTCCCTCGACCTGTTGAAGGATACGCGCCTGAAAGCCCCGTTTGCCGGAGTCGTCGAGCGGAAGTACGTCGATAATTTCGAACGGGTGCAGGCCGGGCAGTCGGTCCTGCGGCTGGTCAACCCCGTCACTACGACCGTGCAGTTCACGCTGCCCGAAAACGGGCTGGAACTGCTGCGCGACAGCACGACGCGTTTCACTGTCGAATTCGACAATTACCGCGGCGTGGCGATTCCGGCCCGCCTGAAGGAGTATGTCGAAACTTCGTCCGACGCCTCGGGATTTCCCGTGTCGCTGACCCTTAAAAACCCCGATCCGGCCCGTTACCGCATCTCGCCCGGCATGTCGTGTTCGATCACCATGCAGAGCGCTGATCCGGTTCCCAACGCCGTGTCGTTGCCCGTCTCGGCCATCTATGCACCGGCCGAGGGCGGGAATTATGTCTGGGTAGTCGGAACGGACGACCGCGTCAAGCGGCGGGAAGTGAAGCTCGGGGAGCTGTTCGGCAGCAACCGGGTGGTTATCGACAGCGGCCTTGCGCCCGGCGAACGGGTCGTGACGGCAGGCGTCTACCAATTGCGCGAGGATGAACGGGTTCGTATCATAAAATAAAGCTGCCATGAACCTACCCGAATACTCATTGCGCAGCGCTAAAGTAATCTATTTCTTCCTTTTCGTGCTGCTGGCGGGAGGGGCCCTGGGCTTCGTCACGCTGGGCAAGAAGGAGGATTCGGTCTTCGTCATCAAGAGTGCGTCGCTCGTCTGTTCCTATCCGGGAGCTACGCCGCAGGAGGTCGAAGAACTGATTACCGAGCCTGTCGAACGCGAGGTGCAGTCGATGCGCCGCGTACACAAAATCACGTCGGAATCCTACTACGGGCTTTCGAAAATACAGGTCGAACTGGACCCTGCCACGCCTGCTACGGAAATTCCGCAGATGTGGGACGAACTGCGCCGTAAGGTGCTCAACGTCCAGCCGCGCCTCCCTGCCGGGGCTTCCCCGGTCACCGTTGCCGATGATTTCGGCGACGTTTACGGCATCTACTACGGTCTGTCGATCGACGACGGCTTCACATGGTCGGAACTGCGCGATTGGGCTCAGCGACTCAAGACGGCGCTCGTGACGGTCGACGGTGTGCAGAAAGTGACGCTCTACGGCGAGCAGACGCCCGTGGTGAACGTCTACGTCAGTCTGGCGACGCTGGCCAATTTCGCCATCCGTCCCGAGACGATCGTTTCGACCATCAGCCAGCAGAATACCATCGTCAACAGCGGTGAGAAGCAGGCCGGGAAACTCCAGGTACAGATATTGGAAGACGGGACCTACAAGAACCTCGACGACCTCTCGAACCAGTTGCTGATCTCCTCGTCGGGCAAGCAGTACCGGCTGGGCGACATTGCCCGCGTGGAGCGGGGATATGCCGAGCCGCCGCAGACGATGATGCGCGTCGACGGCCGCCGTGCCGTGGGCATCGGCATCTCGACTGAAGCGCAGGTCGACGTGGTGAAGACCGGTGAGAAGATCGACGCCCTGCTGGCGTCGCTCACCCGGCAGATGCCCGTGGGCATGGACCTGACGGTGCTCTATCCCGAAAACCGCATCGCCAGGGAGGCCAATTCCACGTTCATCCTCAACCTGGCCGAGTCGGTGGGCATCGTCATTCTGATCATCATGCTCGTCATGGGCTTCCGCGCCGGGGTGCTGATCGGTAGTTCGCTCCTGTTTTCGATCGGCGGCACGCTGCTGCTGATGCAGTTCCTGGGCGAAGGACTGAACCGCACGTCGCTTGCGGGTTTCATCATCGCCATGGGCATGCTCGTCGATAATGCCATCGTCGTCACCGATAATGCACAACAGGCCATGCTGCGGGGCGTGGCGCGCCGCAGCGCCGTCGTCGACGGAGCCAACGCCCCGCGGTGGAGCCTGCTCGGCGCCACGCTGATCGCCATATTCTCGTTCCTGCCGCTGTATCTTGCCCCTTCGTCGGTGGCCGAGATGGTCAAGCCGCTGTTCGTCGTGCTGGCCCTCTCGCTGCTGCTGAGCTGGGTGCTGGCCCTGACGCAGACCCCGCTGTTCGGCGATTTCATGCTGCGCGTGAAGCCCATCGACCACGATCCGTACGACACGCGTTTCTACCGGGCTTTCGACCGTTTCCTGGCCCTGATGCTGCGGTGGCGGTGGGCCGTCGCGGCGACGGTCGCGGGGCTGTTCGTCCTGTCGCTGGCCGTCAT
>JAEZTA010000083.1 GCA_023443765.1 Bacteroidota bacterium
GACAACGTCGTGGCGGTGCTCGATGAAGTATTTGATCAGGTCGCGCATCGGCAGCATCTGCGGCCGGCCGTTGACCAGCGCGATGTTGTTCACGGCGAACGACGTTTGCAGCGGCGTATTTTTGAACAGCGTATTCAGCACCACGCTCGCAACGGCGTCGTGTTTGAGGATGATGATGATACGCAGGCCGTTACGGTCCGACTCGTCGTTGATATAGGAGATGCCTTCGATCTTCTTGTCGTTGATCATGTCGGCGATCTTCTTGATCATCTCGGCCTTGTTGATCATGTAGGGAATCTCCGTGATGACGATACACTCCCGGCCGGTCGGCGTAAGCTCGATATCGGTCTTGGCACGCATCATCACGCGACCGCGGCCCGTCAGCATCGCCTCCTTCACACCCTCATAGCCGTAGATGATACCGCCCGTGGGGAAGTCGGGACCTTTGACGTAGTGCAGCAGCTCCTCGCCCGTGATCTCGGGATTGTCGATATAAGCACAGCAGGCGTCCACCACCTCCGTGAGGTTGTGGGGAGCCATGTTCGTAGCCATACCGACGGCGATACCGCTGGCGCCGTTGACGATCAGCAGCGGGATTTTCGTAGGCAGGACCGTAGGTTCGGGGATCGTATCGTCGAAGTTGAGCGTCCAGTCGACCGTTTCCTTGTCGATGTCGGCCATCACTTCGTCCGTGATTTTCTTCATGCGGGCCTCGGTATAACGCATGGCAGCCGGCGAGTCGCCGTCCATCGAACCGAAGTTACCCTGGCCGTCGACCAGCGGGTAACGCATCGACCAGTCCTGCGCCAGGCGGACCATCGCGTCGTAGACCGACGAGTCGCCGTGGGGGTGGAACTTACCGAGCACGTCACCGACGATACGGGCGGACTTACGGGTGGGTTTGTCGGAGTAAAGGTTGAGCTCCGCGCTCATATCGTAGAGGATGCGGCGGTGTACGGGTTTCATGCCGTCGCGCACGTCGGGCAAGGCGCGCGACACGATAACCGACATCGAGTAATCGATGTACGCCGACTTCATCTGCTCTTCGATATTGATGGGGATGATACGTCCCGTCAAACCGGCAATGTTTTCTTCTTCAGTTGACATTTTATAGCTGTAAAATTACGATCTTTTAACGAACAAAATTACGATTTATTTTCGATCTGAGCAACTATACGGCGATAAATCTGCTTCACGCGCGCGATATTTCCAACGACCTACCCTGTTTTTGCCCCTTTTCCGGCGATTTGACGCCCTAAAAAAATTTGCCCGGCAATCTGTCGGGCAAAACAGCCGCCGCACCGGACCGGAAAGTCCGGAACAGCACACAGCGAAGAAACAATTACAGGAATGGCGTCGGGAAACCGGAAGATTATTTCAGCCGGTGGAAACGCTTGCTCCGCAGGCCGAGGCGAAGCACCGGCACAGCGAGCCACCGGTCGGCGAAAACCCGGAGATAGCGCAGACGGAGCATCGTACCGCCGCGGACCCGTTCGAGGCAGCGGTAATAGGCGATTCGGAAAGGATGCCTGCAATCGGGGTCCCAGGGCTTGGGTTTCCACGTATAATGAAGCACGACCGGGTGCAGCAACGTCCGGCGCAGCTTGCGGTTGAACCCGAGTCGTTTCAGGACGCAATGGTGGTAAAACGCCTCTTCGACATTCCATTTACAGTCGAGGTGCAGGCATTTGGCGTGAAACAGCGCATTCAGCACATCCTGGTCGTGAGCGACAATGCGGTCGTAATTCGCCGCGATATAGTTGAAAAACAGGTTCACGGAGTCGATCTGCCGCCAGTAAGCGAGGTTGACGAGCAGCACTCCGGCGTTGAAATAGCCGTATTTCGGATCGAAGCCCAGTCGTTCGTAAGCATCGGGCCGGGTGCATCCCATCTCCTCCACAGCCGCCAGGGCATAGCCGTCGAGCGGCGTGTCGAACAGTTCGCGGAGCGAGCCCCGGATCACGATGTCGCAATCGAGGTAAAGCAATTTATCGATCTCCCGCGGCAGGATTTCAGCCATCAGCAGGCGGTTGTAAGTCGCCAGCGAGAGGTGGTCGGTCGCTTTGATCGGGCACTTTTTCAGCAGTTCGGGGTCGATCGGATAGACCCGGAACGTACCTCCGAAGGAGCTAACGGCCTTGTCGATCGAGGCGATGCCCGCATCGGACATGCCGTCGGACAAGAGATGGACCGTGATGGACTCGCCGCGGTTCTTCTGAAACAGCGAGGTCAGCATCACGGTGCAATGCTCTACATAATTGGTATCAGCCGCACAAACTATATCCATATTCAGCGAAAGTTGATGAATTTATAACGTTCACAGGCGCCGGACGGCCGGGCAAGGTCCGCGGACGATGCGACGGCAAGGAACCGGGACGGCATCCGTCCTTCCCGGTCCGCGCTGACGGCGACGGACGGGCCGGCGATCCAGAGCCGCGAATGTCGGAAGTCGAAAATCACGCGGAAGCGTTCGAAAAAACGAATACCCAGAAAGCCGTGCCCCGGAAGCCGCATCGGATTTTCGAGCGACAGGACGGGCTGGTTACAGAAAGTGTACGCATCCATAAAAGCCACCTCGGCAGGTTGCAGCACCGGCAGTCGTCTCCCGCTGGAAGTGCGGCCTTCCGACTCCCGAACACGCGAACGGGAAACGAACTTTTTCACGTCGGGCTTATACGTAAAGAGCGCCAGCAGCATGGCGTTGCCCAGGTCGACGACGAGTTCCGCCGGGCACGAGGTGCGGCGGCCGCGGTCGTTGACGAGCGTCAGCGGACCTTGCACGCAGTACATGCCCGACCGTTCGTCGTGCATCATATCGCAGACCGTCCAGCCGCTTTCATCGCCGGGCAGGTCCTCCTCCGCGAGCAGTTCCAGACGGTATCCGGCGATGTCGAGGCCGAAGATGCCCGGCATTTCCACGCTGTCGGTCGTAAACCGATTCAGGGGATAGTACATGTCCGTACGACCGCCCATATCCACGACATAAGTATCGCACAAACTCCGGGAGCCCGCCACCGAAAGGTCGGGGGCCAGTTTGTACCGCGAAACGTAATTCCGGCCTGCCGCCATGCGGAAACGGACTGTTTTGTCGAGTTTTTCAGGATGGAAAAGGCCGGGATTCGACCACACCAGCGCACTGTCGATCAGCGGGAAGGAAATTCCCGATTCGAGCATGATCTGTACCGGAAGCGAATCCTGCAGCATGGCCCCGGCATAAAGGTGTCCGTCGGTGCGTGTCAGCGGCAGTGTGCGCTGCGCACGCACGGGAATTATCGCCAGGAACAGCAGCGTCACGAATGCCGCAAGGCGGAGACGGCCCCCGTCAGCGGAAGTCGATGAACTCATAGCCTTCGTATTTTTTCCGGTCGAACGGCCGGACATGCCCCGTGAGAGGTGCAACCTCCAGGACCTTCACCAGCACCTGTTCGCCGTCGTAGTCGTACGAAAGCGAAAGGGGGCGCATCGTGTCGATCGAGACCGTCAGCGTGATGTTGCCCGCCGGAGAGTCGTTCCCGGCAGCGGGCGTCAGCCGCACGACGGCGCGGCCCCCGGCCTCGGAGACGAGCGACGGGGTGTATTCGCTGCCCAGGAAATCAAAGGCCCGGACGGGATTGTTCAGAATATTGCGGCTCGTGGTGTCGACCTCCGTGACGGTCACTTCGCGGCGTTTGTTGTCGATCTCGTAGCGCACCTCTCCGTCGGCGAAGACCTCCGCATCGCCCAGCACGAGGTAGTAGCCTTTGCCTTCGACGATATAGCTGCCGCGGGCCTCGTAGTCGCCCGAGGAGACCTCGAAACCCACGCTGTAACCGTTCATTGCCCGAAAACCCGCCGCGAGGCGTTCCAGCACCTCCGTGGCGCGACCGGCGGCCGAAGCTGTACAAACGCCCGTCGTGAGGGCCAGCAGGACCAAAAATCGTTTCATAGTCATTCGGTTTAGAATAGCCCCAGTTCCTGCAACTTCGCCTCCAGCGAAGGCATGTCGTGGTAGAGAATGTCGCGCGGCTTGGCCCCCTGCTGGCGGCCGACGATGCCGGCACGTTCGAGCTGCATCATGATACGGCCCGCCCGGTTGAAGCCCACTTCGTAGTTGCGCTGGATCATCGAGGTCGAAATCTGGCCTCCCGAGACAGCTTCGCGGGCGATCTCAGCAAACAACGAATCGTATTTCACGGGCGCCGAGGACTCCTCGCTGCCCATCTGTCCGCCGTCGCCGCCGTCGGGCGTATAGTCCGGCAGCGGATAAGCCGCCGTATAACCCTGCTGTTTGGAGATATATTCGCATATCTGCTCGACCTCGCGGGTCTCGACCAACGCACACTGGATACGTGTCAGGTCACCGTCCTTCGAGAAGAGCATGTCGCCGCGACCGATGAGCTGGTTGGCGCCCGGCTGGTCGATGATCGTACGCGAGTCGATCATCTGCATCACGCGGAAGGCGATTCGGGCCGGGAAGTTGGCCTTGATACCGCCCGTGATGACCTTCACGTCGGGGCGCTGCGTGGCGATGATGAGGTGGATGCCGATGGCGCGGGCCTTCTGCGCAAGGCGCATAACCGGGCCTTCGACCTCACGGGCCGTCATGATCAGGTCGGCGAACTCATCGACCACCACCACGATATAAGGCAGGTAGCGGTGCCCGTTCATCGGATTCAGCCTCCGCGCCGTGAATTTTTCGTTATATTCGGCGATGTTGCGCGCCCCGGCCTTCTTACACAGTTCGAGGCGGTTATCCATCTCCGTACAGAGCGAATTGAGCGTATAGACCGCCTTCTTGGGATCGGTGATGATCGCATCGTCCTCCGACTCCATCTTGGCGAGGAAATGGCGCTCGATCTTGGCATAGAGCGAGAACTCGACCATCTTGGGGTCGATCATCACGAACTTCAGCTGCGCCGGGTGTTTGCGGTAGAGCAGCGAGGTGATGATAGCGTTCAGGCCCACGGACTTACCCTGTCCCGTGGCTCCGGCGACGAGCAAGTGCGGCATCTTCGCCAGGTCGAAAACATAGTTCTCGTTCTGGATCGTGCGGCCGATCACCACCGGCAGTTCGGCCTTCGACTCCTGAAAACGCAGTGAGCGCACGGCCGAATACATCGACACCACCTGCTTGTCGCGGTTGGGGACTTCGATACCGATGGTTCCCTTGCCCGGGATCGGGGCGATGATGCGGATACCCAGCGCCTTGAGGCTCTGGGCAATGTCGTTTTCGAGGCCCTGTATCTTCGAAATCTTGACCCCCTGCGCCTGCACGATCTCGTAGAGCGTCACCGTGGGGCCTACCGTGGCCTTGATGCGCTGGATCGGAATGCCGAAGTTCTTGAGCGTGTCCTCGATCTTGGATTTATTTTCGAAAATCTCCTCATCCGAGACCTCCGAGTCGGAAACATAGTCCTCCAGAAGCGTCACGGGCGGTTTGCGGTAGTTTACAAGGTCTTTCAGCGGATCGTAGCTCTCCGTGGTGATGGCGGCCTCGTCGACCAGCTTCGCCTCGTTGGATTCGACCGTCACCACAACCCCTTCGCCGGGAGCGTCATCGGCAACGATGATCTCGGTGAAAGGTGCATCGGGATCGGCAGGTTCGCCTTCCTCGTCGGGAACTTCCTCCGGAGCAGGCTGTGCGGGCGCAATATCGCGCACCACCGGGCGGTCCAGTTCGATCAGTCCACTGCGGCCAATCACCACGCGGCCCTCGGGACGCGAAAGGTCCACTTCGGTAAATTCCCCATCCTCGACGGGAGCCGCCACGTCTTCCGCAACAGCATCTTCCCCGGCAAGGGGTTCCCCGCCGGGCGTCAGTTCCAGGAAGGGATTGTCGTCCTCCACCGGGGATTTCTTCGGCGCAACAGGCTCCGAAGGGCGTTCCACATGAATCGGGGCGGCTTTCGGCGCCACAGGTTCGGCAGTCTTCTGCACGGCGGGTTCCGCCGCCTTCGGGACTGCGTGCTGCTGCACAGCAGGTTTCGGGGCCGGTTTGGGAGCAGGTTCGGATTCTTCAGTTTCCTCGTCCCCGGCTGCGCGGCCATGCGGCACGACTTTCTGTTTGACGATCTCGACGAACTTTTCGCTCTTGTCGACCATCGCGTTACCCGCCTCGTTGACTTTATTAATGAAGTTGCGGTTGATGAATACGCCCGTCAAAATCCATCCGCCAAGCAGCAGGATGATCGTTCCGAAAACTCCGATGTGCGTACGCAGCAGGGCCGAGGTCTCGATGCCGAAGGCGCCGCCCCATCCCGTCGAGCAGCAGAGGCTCCAGCGGTCGGCGAAGGCGAAGCCCAGCGTTAGTGACCCCAGGATCATGATCAGGAACAGCGAAAGGATCGAATGGTTGAACAGCAGCGGCCGCTGGCGGATGATTCTTACGCCGATCAGCACAATCATCACGGGGATCAGGATGCCGAACAGGCCGAACGAAAAGTCGACCAGCAGGCGGCCCAGCCGCGCCCCGGCCCAGCCGCAAAGGTTCTCCGGCTCGACGCCGAGCGTCGCCCGCTCGTCGGGCGAAAGGTTCAGGCCGCTCTGGTCGGCGGTCCAGCTAAAAAAAGAGAAGAACACCGCGGCAGCGGCGAACAAACCGATGAACAGCAACAACAGCCCGGCGATCCAGCGCGCACTGTCGCTGTTGGAACGCCGGACGGCCTGCCGCCCGTTGGAGGATGTATTTTTAGATGCCATTTCCCGAATGTCGATATTATCAAGCGAAGGTACTAATTTTTTCCGACAATTTTGGAGACATCGCGAACTTTCTTGGAGGCCGATCACGATTTTGGCCGGAAAGTGGTCTTCGGATAAACAAGTTTGAGTTACCTTTGCAGGCAGATAAAAAAGGCGGTTTTCGCCCGGAAGGGGATGAACGGGAGCCGGTAATCACGAAACCCAAACTGAAATGAAACTCAAAACCGAAAACAAGGAACACATCGTCTGGCTGGATGTCGTCCGGCTCGTGGCGATACTGATGGTGATCGGCGTGCACTGCATCGATCCGTTCTACATCTCGCCCGCCATGCGGGACATCCCCGAGTACACCCACTGGGCCTCCATCTACGGGTCGCTGTTCCGCCCCTCCGTGCCGCTGTTCACGATGATGACGGGACTGCTGCTGCTGCCCGTCAAAGAGCCGCTGGGGACGTTCTACAAAAAACGTATCTTCCGCATCCTCTTCCCCGTCGTGATCTGGTCGGTGCTCTACAACCTCTTCCCGTGGTTCACGGGCGTCGTGGGGCTGGACAAAAGCATCATCGGCGACTTCTTCTGCTACACCCAGGGAAGCGAATCGCAGGCGCTGGGCGACTCGCTCAAAGACGTGGCGATGATCCCCTTCCAGTTCAGTTTCAAGGAGAACCACATGTGGTACATGTACCTGCTGATCGGTTTATACCTCTACATGCCGTTTTTCTCGGCGTGGATCGAGAAGGCGACTTCGAAGGAGAAACACGTTTACCTCGGCATCTGGTTCGCATCGCTCTTCATCCCCTATGCCATGGCTTACGTCGCCCCCTATTTCGGCGTGAACTACCTCTTCGGCGAAAGCACCTGGAACGCCTTCGGGATGTTCTACTACTTCGCCGGGTTCAACGGCTACCTCGTCCTGGGCCACTACCTGAAGAAAGGCAACGACTGGAGTTTTCGGAAAACGCTCGCCATCAGCGCCGTGCTGTTCGGCGCGGGATACTGGGTCACCTACTCCGGATTCGCCGCAGCGGCTGCCGACGCGATGTCGACCGAGATGGACATGGAGCTGTTCTTCACATTCTGCAGCCCGAACGTGGCGATCATGACCGCCGCGGTGTTCCTGCTGTTCCAGAAGGTGCGGATAAACAGCGAGCGGGTCGCCCGGCTGCTGGCCAACGTCACCAAATGCGGATTCGGCATCTACATCGTCCACTACTTCATCGTGGGGCCGTTCTTCCTGCTGATCGGGCCTTCGTCGCTGCCGATCCCGTTGCAGGTCCCGCTAATGTCGGTGTGCATCTTCCTCGTGGCCTGGGGCTTCACGGCGCTGATGTACAAACTGCTGGGCAAAAAGGCGGCCTACATCATGGGCTAAGGCCCGCAAACAAAAAAAAACAGACCCGGATTCCGACCATCGGAGTCCGGGTTTTCTTTTCAGCGGAAATTCTCAGAGAAGGGATTTTGCGGCCTTCTGTTCGAGATGGAGGCGGTAGGCTTCGTCCGCAAAGGTGTGGAACGAGAAAACCGGGCGGTTGTCCGCCGAAGCGCGCAGGCCGTGCCGGTCGAGCAACTCCCCGACGCGGCGGGCGACAGCGGGCGACGGGTCGACGATCGCGACACCGCGGCCGGCAAGAATACGTTCGAGCACGTGAATCAGGAAGGGATAGTGCGTGCAACCCAGCACGATCTGGTCGGCACCCCGCGCCAGCATCGGCTCCACAGCGGCGCGGACGCAGGCTTCGGCCTCGGGGGTATCCTCCCGGTCGGCCTCGACCAGTTCGACGAAACCCGTACCCGGGTAGGTCAGGACCTCGATGCCCGTGCCGTATTTGGCGGCAGTACGGCGAAACAGGTCGCCGTCGAGGCTCCGCTCGGTAGCCAGCACCCCCACCACCCCGCTGCGGGTTGCGAGGCATGCGGGTTTCACGGCCGGTTCCATGCCCACGATGGGCAGGTCGGCATATTTTTCGCGCAGGTAGTCGATGGCGGCGGCCGTGGCGGTGTTGCAGGCCACGACGACCATTTTACAGCCCAGCTCCACGAGCCGCGCGACAGCTGCGTCGGCCAGCGCCTCCACCTCCTCGCGGGGGCGCGAGCCATAGGGGCAGTTGGCGCCGTCGCCGAGGTAAACGAGCGATTCGCCGGGCAATGCCCGCCGGATTTCGCGCCAGACGGTCAGCCCGCCCAGCCCCGAGTCGTAAACGCCTATGGGTCTGTTGTCAGTCACGGTCGGAAAAGGTTTTGACAATATGCTCCACCAGTTCGTCGTCGGACATCGGGTCGCAGTCGACAACCAGCGACGCCTGCGAGTAGAAAGGTTCACGGACCGTCATGTCGTTACGCATGAATTCCACCAGTTCTTCGTCGCTGAGGCCTTGCAGGCGGGGCCGTTTGCGGCGGCCGTAAGGGCTCAGGCGGCAGGCGATCTGCTCGGGCGAGCGGCGCAGGTAGACCGTATGGCCTACGGCATTCATACACGCCATATTGTCGCTCCACGTCGGCAGTCCTCCGCCCGTGGAAACCACGGCGAAGGGGTTTCCGGCGATCACCTCGTCGAGGGCCCGCCGCTCGGCCTGACGGAAACGCTCCTCTCCTTCGTAGCGGAAGACATCGGCCACGGAAGCGCCTTCGCGCTCCTCGACCAGCGCATCGGTGTCGACAAAGTCGATGCCCAGGCGCCGCGCCAGCTTGCGTCCGAGGGTACTCTTGCCGCAACCCATATATCCGACCAGAAACAGTGTTTTCATAATAAACAACCGGTAGCACCCTTGCCGCACAGCGGCACCGTAGCCCCCGCCAAGGCGGGGGTATGGGGGTGGGTCAAACTTATACACGCCGCTGCAAGCGGCGAGAACCGCATTCCGGGCTGCACGGCGGCAGATGGAAAAATGAGCGGCATAACATTAATTGGTTAGAACAAATTTAACTGCTCGGGGTCGATCACGTCGTCGGCATCGCCCTTCGCACGCTCGATCTCGAACTCCACGCCCCCGACAACCGGACCCGGACGGGACTGATCGGCCGGAGCTTTCTCCGGAGCGGGTTTGGCAGCAGGTTTCGCGGCGGCCTTCGGAGCCGCGGTTTCCGCCGCGTCGTCCATTTCGGCAGCCTCCGGAGCATCCGTTTCAGGAAGGTCGGGCAGTTCGTCGCCGTCGAAATCCTCGTCGTCCGCAGGTTCCGGTTCGGGCGGTAATTCGGGTTCGATCATCCGCAGGCCGGCGACATCGTAGGTCGTCAGGCGTTTGCCCTTGGCACGGTGGCTCTTGACACCCACAAATTCGTCAACATCGACCAGATCGACAGGACGCGTGGCGTGCGCACCCTTATAGGTGACCTCCAGCTGCGCGCCGGCACGGTCGGTGACGCAGACGAAATCGGCGTCGGCGTCGAGGAAGTCCTGCATCTTGTCCGACATCTCGGCCGTGAAGCGTTTCAAGTAGTAATACTGCTGGTCGCGGTCGTAGTAGCAGAGGCTGTAAACCCGGTCGGGTTCGTAGCGGCTCACGCGGATGGTATCGTCGGGGAAATGCTGGCCCAGATCGTAGTTCGTAATGTAGTACTGGTTTTTCGAGGTCCAGACGATCAGTTTGTCGTCGCCCTTGAACTCGCCGAGCAGCTTGCCGCGCCCGTCGGCATTGAGGCGGCGCACGTCTTCGTCGAACCAGATGTTCTGGCCCCCGAGCGTCGAGGTTCCGCGCTCCTTCAGGACGATCTTGTGGATGCCGTAACGCGAGAACAGGTTGCCCTGACTCTGGCGACCCTTGATGGCGAGAGTCGAGAAATCGAGGTCGACGATCACCTTCTTCAGGCGCGGACGGGGCTTAAAGTAAACCTTTAACACCTCAGCCTCACCGTTCGGATTGACAGACATATAGAGTATCTCGCTCTTGGGCGTACCCTTGGTGATGTCGTACTCCTTGTCGCGCGTGATGCCCTTGATGGCGCAGCGCTTCATCATGATCGCGCCGTTCTTGCCGTCGCGGTAGAGGACGTTGTAGATCGTACGGTCGTCATTGCGCTTGAAGACCCCGATGTAGTGGATGCCCTTGTCGAAGAAAGCCTTGTCCGAGACCTTGGTGATCACATAGCGGCCGTCCTTCGTGAAGACAATCACGTCGTCGATGTCCGAGCAGTCGCAGACGAACTCAGCGTCCTTCATCGACTTGCCGATGCCGAAGAACCCTTCGGCGCGGTCGACGTAGAGTTTGGCGTTGGTCACGGCCACCTTCGTCGCCTCGATGTTGTCGAACTCGCGCAACTCGGTGCGGCGCTCCTTGCCCTTGCCGTACTTGTCGCGGATGCGCTCATAGTAGGCCACGGCGTATTCGGTGAGGTGGTCGAGGTCGTACTGCGTCGACTTCATGTCCTCCTCGATCTGCTTGATCTCGTTGTCGGCCTTCTCGGAATCGTAGCGCGAGATACGGATAAACTTCAGCTCGGTGAGCTTCTGCACATCCTCAAGCGTTACTTCACGTCGCAGCCGGTTCTTGAAGGGTTCCAAGCCTTTATCGACGGCGGCATAGGCTTCCTCGCGGCTCTTGCAGCCCTCGATGAGCTGGTAGAGTTTGTTCTCGATGAAGATGCGCTCCAACGACGCGGCATGCCACGCCTCGCTCAGTTCGCCCAGTTTGATTTGCAGTTCGAGGCCCAGCAGCGATTTGGTATGCTCGGCCGAGCGGCGCAGGATCTCCGAAACCCCGAGGAAATGAGGTTTCTCGTCCCAGATGACGCACGAGTTCGGGGCGATCGACACCTCGCAGTCGGTGAAGGCGTAGAGTGCGTCGATGGTCTTGTCCGAGGATTCGTCGGGCGAAACCTGGATGACGATTTCGACCTTGTCGGCCGTATTGTCGTCGACCTTTTTGATCTTGATTTTACCCTTGTCATTGGCCTTGATAATCGAATCCTTGATCGACTCGGTAGTCGTCGTATAGGGGATTTCGGTGATAGCCAGCGTACGTTTGTCGATCTTCGAAATCTTCGCGCGGACCTTCACCGCACCGCCGCGCAAACCGTCGTTATAGCGGCTCACGTCGGCCATGCCGCCCGTCGGGAAGTCGGGATACAGCTGGAAATCGCGGCCCTGCAGGTGCGCAATGGCGGCATTGATCAGTTCCAGGAAGTTGTGAGGCAGGATTTTCGAGGCCAGACCTACGGCGATACCGTCGGAACCCTGCGCCAGCAGCAGCGGGAATTTGATGGGCAGCGTGACCGGCTCCTCCTTGCGACCGTCGTACGACAGCATCCACTCGGTCGTCTTCTTGTTGAAGACCACGTCGAGGGCGAATTTCGACAGGCGCGCCTCGATGTATCGGCCGGCAGCGGCCTCGTCGCCCGTGAGGATATTACCCCAGTTACCCTGGCAGTCGATCAGCAGGTCCTTCTGACCCAGCTGGACCAGCGCGTCCTTGATCGAAGCGTCGCCGTGCGGGTGGTACTGCATGGTCTGGCCCACGAGGTTGGCCACCTTGTTGTAACGGCCGTCGTCGACGACCTTCATCGCGTGGAGGATGCGTCGCTGAACGGGTTTCAGACCGTCCTCGACATGCGGCACGGCGCGTTCGAGGATTACGTACGAAGCATAGTCCAGGAACCAGTTCTTATACATGCCCGTGAGCTTGCGCACACCCCCTTCCTCCTGCGTCAGGCGGTCGAATTTACCCGCCTTGGCCGGAGCTTCAGCCACAGGGGTTTCGTCCTCGGCGGCTTCTGCGGTTTCGGGGGTCGAGGCGTCCTCGCTGAACGCTTCGCCGGGAATCAGTTCGTCTTTATCTTTCTCTGCCATATTGCTTTAGCTGATTTTCAGGTCCTGCTCCACGATGTCTTCCTCGATGCGCAGGTTGTCGATGATGAAACCCTGCCGTTCGTAGGTGTTCTTACCCATGTAGAACTCCAGCAGGTCGTGGATCGGATCGTCCTTCGTAATGCGAACTTTATCCAACCGCATATTTTCGCCGATAAACTCCTTGAACTCGTCGGGCGAAATCTCGCCGAGACCTTTGAATCGGGTGATCTCGGCATTGACGCCGCAGCGGGCCACGGCTTTCAGGCGCTCCTCCTCCGAATAACAGTAGAGCGTCTCCTTCTTGTTACGCACGCGGAACAGAGGGGTTTGCAGCACGTACAGGTGGCCCTGGCGGATAACTTCGGGGAAGAACTGCAGGAAGAAGGTCATCATCAAGAGGCGGATGTGCATGCCGTCGACATCGGCATCGGTGGCGATGACGACCTTGTTGTAACGCAGGTTCTCCATCTCCTCCTCGATGTTCAGCGCCGCCTGCAGCAGGTTGAACTCCTCGTTTTCGTAGACCACCTTCTTCGTGAGTCCATAACAGTTGAGCGGCTTTCCGCGCAGCGAGAAGACCGCCTGCGTACGTACGTCGCGGCTCTTGGTGATCGAACCCGAAGCCGAGTTACCCTCCGTGATGAAGATCATCGACTGCTCGGCCAGTTCGCTCTTGTCGGTGCGGTGAATCTTGCAGTCGCGCAGTTTCTTATTGTTCAGGCTCACCTTCTTGGCCGTTTCGCGGGCCTTTTTCTGGATGCCCGAGATGGCTTTGCGCTCCTTCTCGTTCTCGACGATCTTTTTCTGGAGAATCTGCGCCGTCTCGGCATGTTTGTGCAGGTAGTCGTCGAGGTGCTTGGTGAGGAAATCGGCCACGAAATTATTGACCGAAACGCCCGGTTCGACCTCCTTCGAACCGTATTTCGTCTTCATCTGGTTCTCGAAGATCGGGTCGGTGACCTTGATCGAGATGGCCGCGATGATCGACGTACGGATGTCCGAAGGGTCGTAGTCTTTGTGGTAGAACTCCTTGACCGTCTTGGCGATGGCTGCGCGGAGCGCCGTCTGGTGCGTACCGCCCTGCGTGGTGTGCTGTCCGTTGACGAACGAATCGTAACTCTCGCCGTAACCCGTGCCGTGGGTGATCACGACCTCGATATCCTCGCCCGAAAGGTGGATCGGAGGATAGAGCGGGTCCTCGGTCATGTTGTCGTTCACGAGGTCCAGCAGGCCGTTTTTCGAAATATAGCTCTTGCCGTTGAAATTGAGCGTCAGGCCCAGGTTCAGGTAGCTGTAATTGCGGATTTTCTGCTCGACGTATTCGAGGTTGTAGGCGTATTCGCCGAAAATCTCCTCGTCGACGCGGTAGGAAATGAACGTGCCGTTCTTATCGCTGACGCCGCTCTCCCACTTGTCGCTCACTTCGAGGCCCTTGGCGAACGTCACCGTACGGGCTTCGCCGTCACGCACCGAGCGGGCCGTAAACTCGCCCGAAAGCATGTTCACGGCCTTGACGCCCACACCGTTGAGACCCACGGTCTTCTTAAAGGCGTCGCCGCCGTATTTGCCACCGGTATTCATCTGCCCTACGGCCGCCGCAAGCGACTTGAGGGGGATACCGCGACCGTAGTCGCGCACCGAAACCACGTTGTCGACGATCGAAATGTCGATCTGGCGTCCGGCGCCCATGATGAACTCGTCGATCGAGTTGTCGACGACCTCCTTGATCAGCACATAAAGCGCTTCGTCGGGCTGCGAGCCGTCGCCGACCACGCCGACGTACATGCCGGGACGCAGACGGATGTGCTCCCTCGGAGAGAGGGTCACGATGGCGTCGTCGCCGTAATTCGCTGTGTTGGAATTGCTATTGAGTAAATCTGCCATAATTCGTTATTTGCGGATCTCGGCCAGAGCGGCGCACATGCGGCCCTGCACCTCCTGCATCAGTTCGTGGGTCTCCGTCGCGGCGACCTGTGCGGCCGGGATGGGAGGCAGCACGCGGATGGTGATGCGGTTGCCCCAGTTGAAGAGCATATTCTTTTTAATCAGTGTTTTGGTTCCGTCCAGAACCACCGGGAGGATGTCCACGCCCGCCTCCTTGGCCAACGTGAAGGCCCCGGCCTTGAAGCGGTGGATCTCGCCGTCCTTCGAGCGCGTGCCCTCGGGAAAAATCGCCACGGAAGCCCCGCGCGAAATCCACATCCTGCCGTCGCGAATCATCTGTTCCAGCGCCTCGGTAGCGCGGCCGCGGTTGATGCAGATGTCGCCGTGCAGAATGAGGTACTGTCCGAAGAAAGGCGTTTTGAAGACCTCACGCTTCGACACCCAGCGGAAATTGAGCGGAATGTAGTAGAGCGCGGGAATGTCGATCACCGTATTGTGGTTCACGACGATGACATAGCGTTTCTTCCGGTCGATCAGTTCGCGGCCGATGACCTTCTGCCGCCAGAAAGGGGGAATGAAGAAGAAGATACGCACCAGGATACGCGACAGTTCGTGCACCACGCGGCGGCCCTTGTCAAAGGGGTAGCAGACGACCAGTGCAACGGCCGACAGAATCATAAAAAGAGTGCATAAAAGCACCAGGAAAAGGTAGTATAAAGTACTTAACATATTGCCATTCGTTCTATTACCGCATTTGCACACCGGGCCGTTTGAGCCCACGGCCCTTGGCCGTGTTTACAAATCTGACCCCACCCTATATCCCTCCCCCGGGAGGGACTTTCCGGGAAACATATCCGACCCGGAAAAGCGTATATCCGACGTTTGGGGACAATGAGCCATAATAATTCAATCTGCAAATTTAGGAATTATTTCCCGGGATTCCTACCCTGCCGCCGCGCGAATTTTCAACAAAATTTCGACGGAACCTATATTTATGAAGCGCTGCGGGGACAAAAAACAACGGAGCGAAAAAAAGTTGCGGGAAAATTTGACCCGTCCCCGGGGGAAGGGTCTATCTTTGCACCGTAAACACTTGCGCAAGGTTTATGAAGACAACAAAAATCAAACTTAAAATCGGAGAGTTTTCCAAACTCAACTTCGTAACGGTCAAGACGCTGCGGCATTACGAACGGATCGGACTGCTGATCCCCAACCAGGTGGACGAATGGACGGGATACCGCTATTACGACGTTACGCAGATGCAGAAAATGGGCCACATCCTCGACCTTAAAAAACTGGGATTCAGCCTCGAAGAGATCCGCGGGATTTTCGACGAGCACCGGGGAGAGCCGCCGCTGGAGATGATCCGCGCAAAAACGGAGGAATGCCGCTCGGAAATGACCGAACTGCGTCGGCGCATGACCCGGCTGAGCGAGTTGGGAAACAAACTCAAAACACGACAGAAAATGGAAAAAGTCATCATCAAACCGCTGCCGGCGATCGTCGTCGCCAGCCACCGCCGCATCATATCCGGGTACGACGAACTGTTCGAACTGTGCCCCAACGTCATCGGGCCCGAGATGGCGCGCCTCGGATGCCGGTGTCCGGAGCCCGGCTATTGTTACACAATCGACCACAACAAGGAATACCGCGAACACGACATCGACATCGAATACTGCGAACAGGTGGTCGAAAAGAGGCAGGATTCGCCCCTGGTGCAGTTCAAAGAGATCGACGCTGTGCCGACGGCAGCCTGCACCAACCACTACGGCAACTACTCCGCCCTGCCCGAGGCGTTCACGAAGCTCTACGCCTACATCGAGCAGCACGGCTACAAATTAGCCGGAAATCCCCGTTTCTGCTACATCGACGGCATCTGGAACAAGGAGTCGGAGGAGGAATGGCTCACCGAAATCCAGGTTCCCGTGACGCGTTAAACCAACATCGAACTGAACACAAAAGGCCCTGCATCGGTGACGATGCAGGGATTTTTAGGTACTTTTGTCCCCTGTTTCGAGAATTTGCATATATAAGTATCAAAGTTTTTTGGAAAATTTTAGTACTATGTATTGCAAAGTATAAATATTTATACATATCTTTGCCACGAAAGATAAAATGCAATACATACTATAATTCAAAACAGAATATTATGAAAAAGCTGATCCTCCTTATCGTAGCGTTCGTAATGGCCGCAAGCCAGCTCTTTGCAGCGCGGCTCTTCCCGTCGACGGGCCGCGTGGTCGACGAGCAGGGAAAAGCCGTCGAATATGCGACGGTCGTATTGCTGAAAGGAGCCGAGCAGGTGACCGGCATGGCCACCGACGCAGAAGGCCGCTTCTCGCTGAAAGTGGCGCCGGGCGAATACACCCTCCAGATTCAGTACCTCGGATTCGATCCCCTGAAGAAGCTGGTGCGCGTGGAGAAGGAGAACGACCTGGGCGACTTCGTGATGCGCAATGCAGCGACGGGCATCGAGAGCGTGGTGGTCACGGCGCAGTTGGTACGGCGCGAGGCCGACCGATTCGTGGTCGACGTGGCGAACGCCCCGGCGGCAATCGGCAAAGACGGCATCGAACTGCTGGAACGCGCGCCGGGCGTATGGATCGACGGCGAGAAGATTTCGATCAACGGCAAGAGCGGTTCGAAGGTCTACATCAACGACCGCGAACTGAGGATGGAGCCGGAGCAGTTGTTGACCTACCTCAGGTCGCTGCGCGCCGAGGAGATTCAGAAAATAGAGGTCGTGCCCACGACCGGAGCCGATTACGACGCCGATTCGGCTGGCGGAATCATCCGCATCACGCTGAAAAAGCGCCGCGAGAACGGCGTCGACGGCTCGGTATCGTTCTCAACGACGCAGGGCAAAATAATCCACACCTACACCCCTTCGGCCAACGTCAACATCCATTCGGGACGTACGGACTTCTACGCCTCGGCCTGGGGCAATTTCGGAAGCGACAAGACGTTCACCGACGAGCGGACCGAGTACAGCACCGTAGACAAAACCCTGGCGGCGCACTCCGACATGAAGGGGCGCGACCGCAACTTCGGGGCCAGCGCCGGAGCGGTATTCGAGATCAACCCGCGGCACAGCGTGGGCGCAGAGTTCGAATACTGGCGCAACCACGAGGGCGACCTCAACAACACCTACACGGATTTCACCGACACCGGCACGACGACACGCACAGACAGTTATTTCGACAACCTCGAACTCCGCAACAACTATTCGGCGACGTTCAACTACATCTGGAAGATCGACACGCTGGGTTCGACCCTCAAACTGCTGGCCGACTACACCCGTCGCGAAACGGACGCCGGGAACGACAATTTCAGCCATATAACGGCTCCCGGATCGGCCGTGGACTCGACCTACCGCGACAATGCGTTGAGCATCTACAACATCACCACAGCAACGCTGGCCCTGGAAAAGAAATTCTCGCCCAAATGGACGCTCAAGGCGGGCGCCAAGTACACCTACAACGACATGCACAACGACGCGCTGTATGAATACCGGAAGGGCGATGCCTGGATGCGCAACGAGCAGCAGAGTTTCACGATCAACTACACGGAGAACATCGCGGCGGCCTACGGCATCGTGTCGGCGCAGCTGGGCAACTGGAGCCTCGTAGGAGGACTGCGCGGCGAGTACACCCACACGACAGGAAAAGGCGTCGGGCAGGATTACTTCTCGCTGTTCCCCAACGCCAACATATCCTATTCCCTCTCCAAAGAAAAGGGTTATTCGCTGATCGCCCAGTATGCACGGACCATCGAGCGGCCCCGGTTCTGGAGCCTCAGCCCGCAGCGGATGCAGATTTCGGACTACACCTACCAGACGGGTAACCCGTCGCTGGACCCGGCGTTCAAACACGACGTGAGCCTGACGCTGGTGATGGCCCACAAATACACCCTCACGGCCGGGGTACAGATCGTGAACGACGAGATTCAGCAAACGATGATGGCCGACCCCGAGAACCCCGACCTGCTGCAACTGGCATGGGTCAACTACGACACTACGAAAGGCTACTATTTCTCGGCAAACCTTCCGTTCCAGCCCGCAAAATGGTGGCAGCTGAATGCCAACCTGACCTACATGCGCCGCGGGCAGCGCGTCGAACAACACGGCACGGAGGAGTTCTTCAACTGGGGTTTCGTCAACCTATCGACGACCTTCACGCTCCCGGCGAAATTCTTCATCGACATGTCTTACCGCTACCAGAGCCGTCTCGACCTGGGCAACTGCTGGGTGAAGCCGGACCACCGGCTGCAGGTCGGGCTGAAGAAGCGTTTCGGCGACCGGTTCACCGCTTCGTTCTCGGTGCAGAACCTGCTCGACCAGGGACAGGTGATCGGGGCGCGCGGCGACGGGTTCGTTCGCACGGTCGACGTGAAGCAGATATGGAGCAACCGCTCCTTCCGCGTCGGGGTGACCTACAATTTCAAATCGGGAAAAGCCTTCAACCGCAAAGCCGTCGAAGCCGGATCGGCCGACGAGAAGAGCCGTCTGTAATATTTATTCGTAACAAATACGACGACAAACGACCGTTAAACCGGAATTGACTGTTCGGGCTGCGGGTTGGGGAATGGAGCGAATCGAAGCGGCAGACGAGGATGCTCGTCACAGCCCGCAGGCGCTGAAGACCTGAGGATCCGGCATATAAATTGCTGCATAAGGCGGAAAAATCCTTCTTATGCAGCAATTTCCGTATATAGCCGAAATCTTCGTTATCGGAGGCATCGCCTCGGCGGCCGTCATCGCCATCGACCTGCGCCAGTGCCGGCAGCCGATGCGCATCATGAACACCGTGTGGATTCTCACGGGTCTCTGGGCCAGTTTCTTCGGGCTATGGGCCTACTACGCCTTCGGACGCGTGAAGCGCTGCACGCTCGACGAAAAGGCGGAGCGTACGGGCGAGGCGAAAGGGATGGAGACGGACGGGATGGGCGGCACCGGGTCCGGCACAATGGATATGCACGGGATGGAAACGGACGGCATGAAGTCCGGCAAAATGGACATGCAGGAAATGCGGATGCCGGAAATGCAGATGGGTGAAATGGCGATGCCGGAGCGGCCCCGGTGGCAGTCGGTGGTGCTTTCGACGCTCCATTGCGGGGCGGGATGCACGCTGGCCGACCTCGTGGGCGAGTGGTTCCTCTACTTCGTTCCGGTAGCGATCGGCGGAAGCCTGATCGCCGGGTCGTGGGTGATCGACTACATCCTCGCCCTCGGGTTCGGCATCGGGTTTCAGTATGCGGCGATTCGCGGCATGGAGCCTGCGACGCCCCGCGGGGAGATTGTGCGGCGGGCCGCAAAGGCCGACGTACTGTCGCTGACGGCGTGGCAGGCGGGGATGTACGGCTGGATGGCTGTGGTGATCTTCGCCCTCAACAACGGCGTCGCGCTACCCCGCACCTCGTTCCAGTTCTGGTTCATGATGCAGGTTGCGATGGCATGCGGATTCCTCGTGGCGCTGCCGGTCAACATCGGGTTGATTCGCGCCGGAATCAAAAAAGGCATGTAGGTCAGTTATTGTTCCGGATGCGCGGCAGCGGCAGGTGGCGCGCCCAACGCACGGCCCAGCGCGGCAGGCGCGGGCGGGCCATCCAGCGGGCCAGATGCGTAACGGGAGTAGGGATTCGCAGCGACTTGCCGGCGATGATGAGCGTCACGGCGACGAGGATCAGCACCACACCGGTTCCGATGCGCAGGGTGAACTGCTCGCCGAAAACGACGACACCGAAAAACAAGGCCGTGACAGGTTCCAGCGCCCCGAGGATCGCCGTGGGTGTGGAACCGATGCGGCGGATCGCTCCGGCCATCGTCACCAGCGAAATAATCGTCGGGAACAGGGCCAGCGCAAAGGCGTTCGTCCACATCAGGGGCGAAGGAATGGCTTGCAGGTCGGCACATCCGCGCAGGCGCACGACATAGACCAGCGAACCGAACAACAGGCAGTAGAAGGTGAGTTTTTCGGTCGAAAGATCCTTGAGCGACGAGCGGTTGATGGCGACGATATAAATCGCATAAGAGAGCGCCGAGAGGAAAACGAGCAGCACACCCATCAGGTTGAGCGTGGCGCCGTCGCCCCCTTTGTAGAGGAGCGCAATTCCCCCGCACGCCAGGGCGATCGAGACGACCGTGGCGGCGGTGACCCGCTCGCGGAAGCCCACGGCCATGATGACGGCAACCATCACCGGATAGACGAACAGGATTGTCGACGCGATGCCGGCATCCATGAGGTTATAGCTCTTGAAAAGCAGCAGCGAGGAGACGGAAAACAGCATGCCCATCACCGCCAGCGGCAGGATGTCCCTCCGCCGCAGGGCGAACGACTGCCGCCGGAAGAGCATCAGCGCCCCCAGCATCACGACAGCCAGTATATAACGGTAAAACAGTACGGAGTCAGGTCCCAACCCCACGCCGTAAAGCGGCAGCGCAAAGAGGGGGTTCAATCCGTAGCTTGCAGCAGCTATAGCTCCCAGCACGTAGCCGCGGGAACGTTCCGAGGCCATTTAGAATGCCACCTGCGGAGCGGTCTCGGTCCCTTCGGCCGACTCGAAGTAAGGTTTCTGTTCGAAGCCGAACATCCGGGCAACGAGGTTGGCCGGGAAGCGGCGCACGGAGACGTTATACTTCTGCGCCACATCGTTGAAGTCCTTGCGGGCGACGGCGATGCGATTCTCGGTCCCTTCGAGCTGAGCCTGTAATTCGAGGAAATTCTGGTTGGCCTTCAGGTCGGGGTAGCTCTCCGACACGGCGATAAGGCGGCCCAAAGCCGAACGCACCTGCGCCTGCGCCTGCTGGAACTGCTGGAGTTTCTCGGGCGTGAGGTCGTCGGCCGAAAGGTTGATCGACGTAGCCCTGGCGCGCGCCTCGGTCACTTCGTTCAACGTCTGGCTCTCGTGGGCGGCATAGCCCTTCACGGTGTTGACCAGATTGGGGATCAGGTCCGCACGGCGCTGGTACTGCGTTTCGACATTGGACCAGGCGCTTTTGAGCCCCTCCTCCTTGTTGACGAAACCGTTATACGTTGCATACAGGAAAATCACCACCACGGCGACAACGCCGATCCAAATCCATTTTTTCATAATCCTTATTTTTTAATCTTCAAATTCTTATTTACCAGCGCGAACCGGCTCCGCCGCCACCGAAGGAACCTCCCCCGAAGCCGCCGCCGAAACCGCCTCCGCCCATGCCGCGACCGAAGCCGCCGCCGATGATCGTACCGCCGCCCGCTCCGCCGCCGAAATTGTCGTCGCGCATGTTGCGCGAACGCCGCTTCACGACCGTACCGCAGTTCGAGCAGACATACGTATATTCAACCAGCCGGTAGTTGTTCGTGGTGTCGATTACCCACTGCGACTGCTGTTTCAGCGTCAGCTTATGGCACTTCGGGCAACGGCGGGAGAAATAAAGGTTCACGAGCACGATTCCCAGCGGGAAGATCACGAAGCCGAAGACGATCAGGAAGATCATCCACGCCGGAAGCTCCTCGTCAGCGTCGCCGCTGAGGTCGACTTCGCCGCCTTCCAGAATCGTGGCAGCAGCCGTGACGCCCGCGACCATGCCGGCGCTGTAATCGCCCTCGCGGAAAGCCGGGAGCATATAGTTGAGCTGGATGCGTTTGCAGAGCGCGTCGGGAAGGATGCCTTCGAGGCCGCCGCCCGTGACGAAGCGTATCTCGCGCAGGTCCTTCACCAGCAGGATGCCCAGTCCGTTATTGCTTTTGGCCGAGCCTACGCCCCAGCTGCGGAACAGATCGACGGCGAACGAGAACGTATCGCCGCCCGCGATGTCGTCGACGGCGACGACGGCGACCTGCGCGAGGCCCCGCTCACGCAGCGAGGCGCAGACGGAGTCGATATGCGCCACGGCGGCAGGCGACAGGATACCGTCGGGATCGGAGACATAGCGCCGCCGGTCCATACGCTGAACATTGGGAATCTCGTCCGCGCGGTAGGTTCCCGCAAGGGCGGGCAGCGCACAGGCGAGCAGCAGGCAAAGGATCGCAATGTTTCTCATGCGGCAAAGATAAAGAAAATGAAGAATTAAAAATGAAAAATGCAAAATTATAACGCAGGCTGCATCACAACGGCCCGAACAGTCGGGCTGCAAAGAGCATTACAACAGCCAATCATTCGCAAATAATAATTTTTAATTCTTAATTCTCAATTTTTAATTACACAATATCCGGTAGCTCCACGGGGCCATATCCTCCTCGACGCGGCCGCGAAGCTCGTAAGGCTCGCCCGTCATGGCGTCGGTGTACATCCCGGCGTAGATGCCCGTATAGTAATCGGCATGGATGGCGTAGGGCGAGAGGTTCATCACCGCAACGACGCGGTTGTCAGCCGTCTCGCGGACCAGCGTCATCAGGCAGTCCTCGGCGTTGTTGCGGATCTCGGTCATCGCGCCGCCCCGCTCCCCCGCCGCCAGGGCCGGGTTGTCGTGGCGCAACGCCGTGAGGCGGCGGTAGAACCCGGTGAAAGCGTTGGCCTCGTAACGGGGAATCGGATCGCGGTCGAAGAAGGCGAACGAATGGTCGTAGCCGATCTCCTGCCCGGTGTAGATCAGCGGCAGGCCGCGCGGCACGACGAACGTGAAGACCGCCATGATCTCGCGCGCATCGCCCAATCTGGAAAATTCGGAGCCGTTCCACGAATTCTCGTCATGGTTCGACGTGAACGCCAGCCGCATGGCCGAGTCGGGATAGTCGTCGCGGTCGGCGTAGATGTAGTCGCGCAGGGCCGTGACGCGGGTGCGCTGCCGGGCCACGTCGTTCATCAGGTGGTGCATCCGCCAGGCGTAGCAGGCGTCGAAAGCCCCCTCCTCGAAAAGATTCCGCTCCTCGGCCTCGGCCAGCATGAACAGATCGGGCTTCACACGCCGCAGGCGCAGCGAGGTCTCGTTCCAGAACTCGATGGGAACCAGCATCGCCATGTCGCAGCGGAATCCGTCGACGTCGTGCTGCGTGAGCCAGAACTCCATGGCGTCGGCCTGCGCGCGCCACACGTCGCGGTCGGCGTAGTTGAGTTTGGCGGTGTCGGACCAGTCCCACGGCACGGCGGGACGGCCCGCGGCGTCGCGTTCGTACCACGAGGCGGGCTTTTCGGCGATCCACCGCGCGTCGCGCGCCGTGTGGTTGGCCACCCAGTCGAGCAGGACCCGCATGCCGAGGCGGTGGGCCTCGGCGACGAAGGCGTCGAAGTCAGCCATCGTGCCCAGCTCGGGGTTCACGGCGCAGTAGTCGCGGATCGAATAGTAGGAGCCGAGCGAGCCTTTGCGCCCGGCCTCCCCGATCGGATAGACCGGCATGAGCCACACGGCGTCGACGCCGAGGTCTTTGAGGAAAGGCAGTTTTGAAGTTGCCGCGCGCAGCGTGCCTTCGGGCGTGAGCTGGCGCACGTTCATTTCATACAGGACGGCCTGCGGCCAAAAACAATTCATAATTCACAATTCATAATTACCTTGTCCGCGATCAGCCGGCGCACGCCGCGGATTTCAAGTTCGACGGGGGCACCTTCGTTCGCCACCTCGACCGCATTGCGGGTGATCCGGACCGTCAGGACCCGGTCCCGGAAATTGACCTTGAACGAGAGGGACTCCCACGCGGCCGGCAGCTGCGGGTCGAACGACAGCACGCCGTCGCGGACGCGCATGCCCCCGAAACCCTCGACCACCGAGAGCCACGAACCCGCCATCGAAGTGACATGGCAGCCCTCGCGGACCTCGCGGTTGTAG
>JAEZTA010000087.1 GCA_023443765.1 Bacteroidota bacterium
ATTCCCGATCGACCTCACGGAACTGATCGCCCGCGAACAGGGCGTCGGCGTGGACCTTCCCGCATTCGAGAAGGAACTGCAGGCCCAGAAGGAGCGTTCGCGCAACGCCGCTGCCGTCGACACCGACGACTGGGTGGAGTTGTTCCCGATCCGCGAGAGCGTTTTCACGGGATACGATACGCTGACCGAGAAGGTCCGCATTGCCCGTTACCGCCGTGTCACGTCGAAGGGCAAGACCTCCTACCAGCTGGTTTTCGACCGCACGCCGTTCTACGGTAATTCGGGCGGCCAGATCGGAGACATCGGTTTTATCGAGAGCGCCAACGAGCGTATCCCGGTCATCGCCACCGAGAAGGAGAACGGCCTGATCATCCACATCGTGGAGCAGCTTCCGGAGAATCCCGAAGCCGAATTTGCGGCCAAGGTCGACCCCGAAAAACGCCAGTCTGCGGCCAACAACCATACCGCCACGCACCTCATGCACGAGGCCCTGCGCAAGGTGCTCGGCCAGCACGTCGAACAGAAGGGTTCGATGGTGACGCCCGAAATCCTGCGCTTCGACTTCTCGCATTTCCAGAAGGTTACGCCCGAGGAGCTGCGCGAGGTGGAACAACTCGTCAACCGTGCTATCCGTGCCAACTACCCGCTCGTGGAGAACCGCGAGGCTACGAAGGAGGAGGCCGAGAAGTGCGGTGCGATGATGCTCTTCGGCGAAAAATACGGCGATAAGGTCCGCATGGTCCGCTTCGGCTCTTCGGTCGAACTTTGCGGCGGTACGCATACCAGCGCCACGGGTAACATCGGCTTTTTCAAGATTCTCTCCGAGAGCGCCATTTCGGCCGGCGTGCGCCGCATCGAAGCCGTCACGGGCGAGCAGGCCGAGAAGGTCCTCTACGCTGCCGAGGATACGATGCGCAATGTCGCCGAATACCTCAATAACCCGCAGGTCATGCAGGCGGTGAAGAAGATGCTTGAAAGCAACGAGACCCTTTCGAAGGAGGTCGAGGCCATGCGCCGCGAGCAGGTGGCCCAGTGGGCCGACAAGATTGCCGCTTCGACGCCTGAGCGCCACGGCATGCAGGTTTTTGCCACGCAGACCGACCGTCGTCCCGACTTCGTGAAAGATTTGGCTTATAACCTGCGGCAGCGTTCGCCGAAGCTGGTCTTCGTCGTCGGTTCCGTCTGGGAGGAGAAGCCGACGCTGACAGTGATGCTGGGCGACGAGATTACGGCCCACGGCGTGAATGCCGGAGCCGTCGTGCGCGAGGCTGCGAAGCTGATTCAGGGTGGCGGAGGCGGACAGGCCTTCTTCGCAACGGCCGGCGGCAAGAATCCCGACGGATTGCAGGCCGCCATCGACAAGGCTGTGGAGCTGATTGCAGCGCAGATGAAATAGCCGCCGCAGGCGGTGCCCGGTTCCGCATTCTCGTTCGGAGCGGAAAATGGGCGTCTGAGGGCCTGAGCGTCCGGAGCGGGAGGCTGTAAAGGCTTGATCTTACTGCACCCGCTCAGCGAGGGGCGGAGGACGCCCCCGCGCAGAACGACATGCGGATGGCTTTGGCTACCTTTTGCCACCAAAAGGTACGGTGAAAAATGAATTGTTAATAAGAAAGTAAATAGCTATGAGCAACAAGGTATTACTTATGATCCTCGATGGCTGGGGAAACGGCCATCACGACAAAGCGGACGTTATTTCGACCGTACATCCCGAATACATTTCGGCCATGACCGCGAAATATCCCCACGCCGAACTGCGTACCGACGGTGAGAACGTCGGCTTGCCCGACGGACAGATGGGCAACTCGGAGGTGGGTCACCTCAATATCGGCGCGGGCCGTGTGGTTTATCAGGACCTCGTGAAGATCAACCGCGCCTGCCGCGACAACTCGATCCTGCAGAACCCGGAGGTGAAAGCCGCATTCGAGTATGCCAAAAAGAACGGCGTGAACGTACACTTCATGGGTCTGGTTTCGGACGGTGGCGTACACTCGTCGCTGGAACACCTCTTCAAACTCTGCGACATCGCCGCCGAGTACAAAATCGAAAATACGTTCGTGCACTGCTTCATGGATGGCCGCGATACCGACCCGCGTAGCGGTAAGGGCTTCGTTGCCGATCTGGAGAAGCACATGGCCGCATCGACGGGCAAGGTGGCTACGGTTATCGGCCGTTATTACGCAATGGACCGCGACAAGCGCTGGGAGCGTGTGAAAATCGCTTACGACGCACTGGTGAACGGTGTCGGCGAGCACTCGTCGGATATGGTCGAAGCTGTCCAGAAGTCCTACGACGAGGGCGTTACGGACGAGTTCATCAAGCCTTTCGTGCACATCGACGAGAACGGACAGCCTATCGGCATGATCCGCCCGAACGACCTGGTGATCTTTTTCAACTACCGCAACGACCGCGCCAAGGAGCTTACGGTGGTGCTGACGCAGGAGGATATGCCCGCCGAGGGGATGCACACCCTGCCGCTTTACTACTGCTGCATGACCCCCTATGACGCCAAGTTCACGGGCCTGCACATTCTTTTCGACAAAGAGAACGTGCCCAACACCATCGGTGAGTACGTCTCGAAGTTGGGCCTCAGCCAGCTGCGCATCGCCGAGACCGAGAAATACGCCCACGTGACGTTCTTCCTGAACGGCGGACGCGAAGAGAAGTTCGAAGGTGAGGAGCGTATCCTGGTCGCTTCGCCCAAGGTGGCGACTTACGACCTTCAGCCCGAAATGTCGGCTCCGGAAGTGGCTGACAAACTGGTCGCTGCGCTCAATGAGCAGAAGTTCGACTTCATCTGTCTGAACTTCGCCAATGGCGATATGGTAGGTCACACGGGTATCTACGAGGCTATCGAAAAGGCCGTGAAGGCTGTCGATACATGTGTAGCCAAAGTCGTGGAGGCTGCTAAGGCCAATGGCTACGAGGTCGTGCAGATCGCCGACCACGGCAACGCCGACAATGCCGTCAATGCCGACGGTACGCCTAACACGGCGCACTCGCTGAATCCCGTGCCCATCGTGGTCGTTTCCGACCGCGTGAAGGCCGTGCACAACGGCATCCTGGCCGACGTGGCGCCTACTGTGCTGAAACTGATGGGCCTGGAGCAGCCTGCCGACATGACCGGCAAGGCGCTCGTAGAGCTGAAATAAGAGTTGTGCGGCATCGTGCTGCCGACTGCCAATAAAACGGCCCCTGCGAAATAGCAGGGGCCGTTTTTGATGATATGATTCCCTTGTTTGGTCAAACGGTTTCGGTCGTTTCGTCGATTTTACGAGCAGACCCGAGGGCCGGCGTTGCGGGGCCTTCCGATTCGTTGCCGTTGTAAACCGTTGCCGCGAAGCCAGGGGAATTGCGGTTTGGGTGTAGTGTCTGACCGATTAATAGAGTTCGATAAACTCGTAGGTATTGCCGACGGCCGTGAGGTAACGCAGGAACTCTTCGCGGGGGATGACCACCGTCGCCCGGTTGTCGTTGGGATGGAACGAGTAGGCAGGGCAGTCGCGCAGGTTGGCGTCGAGGAACAGGTGGACGTGGTTCGCCGGATCGTTGATCAGCCCGAAGGGCGACACCGAGCCGGGGCGCAGTCCCAGCCAGCGCTCCATGCGCTGCTCCGAGGCGAACGACAGTTTGCCCTGCCGCAGGCGGTGTTCGAGGTCGTGGATGGCCAGTGACTTCTCCGAATCGAAGCAGACGAGGTAGTGGCGGTCGCCCTTGTGGTTGCGGAAAAAGAGGTTCTTGCAGTGTTTTGAACCGTCATCGCGCCACCATTGGCGGGCGATTTCGATGGTCGGGGCCTCGGGGTGTTCGTACCAGTCGTAGCTGATGCGGTGGGCGTCGAGGAAGTCGAAAACAATTTGCCTGCGTTCCATGCTATGCCTTTTGATAACAGGTCCGGATATTCTCTTCGATACAGCCTACGAGCACTTTGAGCGACTCGGTCGGCGACCAGGCGTTGTGGGGCGAGAGCAGCAGGCGGTCGGGGTTGCGCAGCGAGAGCAGCGGGTTGCCCGGCTCGATCGGTTCGCGGGCGAACACGTCCAGCCCGGCCCCTGCCAGCCGGTCGTTGTCGAGGGCTTCGGCCAGCGTCGCTTCGTCGACGATGCCGCCGCGCGCCACGTTGATCAGGATGGCCGAAGGCTTCATCAGCGCCAGTTCGCGCGCGCCGATCAGTCCCCGGGTCTTTTCGGTGAGCGGGGCGTGGATCGACACCACGTCGGCCCAGGCCAGCAGTTCATCGAGCGGCAGGGCGGGGTAGTCCTCTTTGCGGGCAACGCCCGAAGTCGAGGTGTAACGCACCTCGCATCCCAGGGCCTCGGCGATGCGGGCCACGTTGCGGCCGATGTTTCCCATGCCGACGATGCCCCATTTCGAACCGTAGAGCTGGTGGGTGGCGGGTCCGTAGTGGAACTGCTGCCCGCTTGCGGCATACTGCGTTTTCACGTAGCGGTCGTAGTAGAGAACCTGGCGGCGAAGCCCGATCGCTGCGCCGATGGTGGTTTCCGTCACGGCGTGGGTCGAGTAACCCACGGCATTCTTCACGGTGATGCCCAGCTCGGCGGCGGCTTCGAGGTCGATGTGATTCATGCCCGTCGCTGCAATGCAGATCAGTCGCAGCCGGGGCAGGGCCTGCATGGTTTCGCGGCTGAAAGGCACCTTGTTGGTGATCACGATGTCGGCTTCGCGGCAGCGGTCGGGTACCTCCTCGCGGCGGGTCGCGGCGTAGCCCGTGTAGTTGCCCAATGCCCGGAGCGGCGCGAGGTCTGCGCTCCCGAGGCTCGATTCGTCCAGAAAAACGATATTTGGTTTCATACTCCTTAATTCTTAATTCTGAATTGTGAATTTTGAATTGTAAATCGCAGTCTCAGTCCAATTCTCCGATCAGTCCCCGGATCACCACCGACGCGCATCCGATGCCGAAAAGCGCGGGGATGTAGGAGATCGTTCCGACGTTCGACTTCTTATTCTGCTCCTCGCAGAGGATCATGGCCCCTTCGCGCATCGGTTCGGGCGAGAATACGGCCCGGAACCCCTTGTGGATGCCGATTTTGTGGAGCCGCTTGCGCAGCATGTGGGCCAGCGGGCAGTGGTGGGTTTTCGAGATGTCGGCGATTTCGAGCTTCGTGGGGTCGGTCTTGGCCCCGGCGCCCATCGAACTGACCAGCGGAAGCCCCCGTTCCAGCGCCCCGGCGATCAGCGCCAACTTGGGCGAGAGGGTGTCGATGGCGTCCACCACGTAGTCGTAGCGCGCGGCGTCGAGCAGGAGGTAGGTCTCCTCGTCCCTGATGTATTTATTGACCACTGTGAGTTCGATCGCGGGGTTGATGTCGCGCAGGCGTTCAGCCAGCACTTCGGCCTTTTGGCGGCCCACTGTCGAATGCAGGGCCACCAGCTGGCGGTTGATGTTAGTCGTGTTCACCGTGTCGGCGTCGGCGATGGTCATGCGGCCCACGCCCGCCCGGGCGACCATCTCGGCGGCATAGGCCCCCACGCCGCCCAGCCCGACCACGAGCACGTGGGCATTCCTGAGCAGCGCCAGTTTCTCTTCGCCGAGCAGCAGTTCCGTTCTTTCCAGCCAGTTGTCCATGTAGTTATCCGAATATCCGTTTGTAGTTTTCCAATGTCGCCCGTTGCAGGATCTCCGTAGTAACCCCTTTTACACCCGCCGCACGCAGGTAAACGTCTTCGATCGGGATGGGGCTGTCGTCCGTTTCGAGGAAAAGTTGCGACAGGGGTGTTTCGCGCAGCGCCTCAAGGGTCTTGGGCGATGCGAAGGCCCGTTCCCCGAATGAGAGGTAATAACCCTTTGCCAGTGCTTTCCGGGCCTGCTCGGGCGAACCGATGAAGCCGTGGAAAATTACGGCACGGGGTTCGCATGCCGTCAGGCAGCGCATCAGCGGTTCGAAAGCTCTCACGCAATGGAGCACCACGGGGAGTTTTCGCTCGCGGGCCAGCCGGAGCTGGGCGCGCAGGGCGGCCAGTTGCGTCTCACGGTCGGCGCCGCGTACGAAGTCGAGCCCTGTTTCACCAATGGCCTGAGCCTCGCCAAGGCGTTCGCCGAGTGTTGCAACGTCCTGTATGTCAGCATGCCAAGGGTGTACTCCTACTGTGCGGAGTTCGATTCCCGAACCGGTCGGGCGATGGGTGTGTATGTTGACATAGGGGAGCATAACGCAGGCAAATTTAGGGATTTTAGCGGGAGTATTGCGAATTTGAGGCCAATTTTTTAATCCCCGGTTCTGTCTGCCTCGTGCCGTTCTGCCGGTGGACTTTCCGGGGGCTGTTTTCGCCGCGGATTCTTCCGTTATTCTTTCGTTGCGTAAGCATTCGAAAGGTCTTTATTTTGACCCGAAAGCATGGGCTTTAAATCTTAAGTAAATTTAAGAAATAATGGTTTATGCATAGGGAATTTTGGGAAAAAATTTGTACTTTCGCACGCGAATTAATTGTTAGTACGCTAACAGCCGAACTTAAATTCCAAACATAACAATCAAAATCATTAACCATGTCGAAAATCATTACACTACGCAAGGGTTTAGACATCAATCTGGTGGGCAAACCCCAGGAGTCGTTGGCGGATGTACCGCAGGCTTCGGAGTATGCCCTCTCGCCCCTCGATTTCGAGGGTGTGACTCCCAAGCTGCTGGTTAAGGAGGGTGATCGGGTGAAAGCCGGCACGCCGTTGTTCTTCAACAAGGCCAACGAACGTGTGCTCTTCACATCGCCCGTAAGCGGCACGGTGACCGCCGTCAACCGCGGTGAGAAACGCAAGATTCTCAACGTGACGGTGACCCCCGACGCTACCCAGGAGTACGAGGAGTTCCCGAAGACCGACCTTGGGTCGGCTTCGCGCGACCAGATCGTCGAACTGCTGCTCCGGTCGGGCCTCTGGCCGATGATCGTGCAGCGCCCTTACGGCATCATTGCCGATCCCAGCGACACGCCGAAAGCGGTCTTCATCTCCGCCTTCGACTCCGCACCGCTGGCCCCGGACTACAATTTTGTCCTCAAGGCCGAGCAGAAGAACCTCCAGACGGGTATCGACGTGATGCGCAAGCTCACTTCGGGTAAGGTGCACCTCTCGGTGCGGGCTAAGGCCGAGGGCCAGATGCCGTCGCTCAAGGGCGCCGAACTGCATGCCTTTGCCGGCAAGCACCCCGTCGGCAACGTCGGAGTCCAGATTCACCACGTAGATCCGGTGAACAAGGGCGAAGTAGTGTGGACGGTCAACATCCAGGACCTGGCCATCATCGGCCGCCTGTTCAACGAAGGCCGTGTCGACATGAAGAAAATCGTCGCCGTAGCCGGTTCGGAGATCGAAAAACCGCAGTACGTCCGCATCGTCAGCGGCGCCAAGGTCGATTCG
>JAEZTA010000043.1 GCA_023443765.1 Bacteroidota bacterium
GCCAGCCCCATCATCGCGGCCTCGCGCAGCGAACAGCCATGTGAACATTCGGTATCTCTCGTACTGTAAAATTTCATCGTCCTTCGTTTTTGTTATACGATAACCCGCGCCCCGGCATTCGACACCCGGCCCGCATAGATATTACAACCAATTCCCAATTCGTCGAAGTGCCGCTTCATCTCCTCGGAAATCCGCACGGCAACCTCGTAATTGGAAGCCAGGGCGAAAACCGAAGGTCCCGACCCGGCGATGTTCATGGCCAATGCGCCTCCGGCCAGCACGCGCTCTTTCAGCGCGTCGTAACCGGGAATGAAGCCCTTGCGGTAAGGCTCGGCCACGACATCGTGCATCGAACGGCCAATCAGCGCCACATCCCGCAGCGCAAATCCGGCGACCAGTCCGCCGACATTGCCCCACTGCGTAATGGCGCTCGACAGCGGAATCTGCCTGGGCAGGACCTCGCGTGCATCCTTCGTGCTGACCACGATGCCGGGATGCGCCACGGCATAAAAGAAGTTGTCGGGTACGGGCAGTCTCACGATGTCGAAAGGCTCGTAACCGCGAACCAGCACCACGCCGCCCAGCAGGGCCGGACCGACATTGTCGGCATGGGGCGTACCGCCGTTCAGCGCCTCGCCCATCATGGCGAACTCGACCAGCTGCTTACCCGAGAACGGACGGCCCAGCAGTTCGTTGATGCCATAGACAGCCGCTGCCGACGAAGCAGCGCTCGATCCGATGCCGCTGCCGGGAGCGATTTTTTCGAGCAGTTCTATTTCGACCCGCACGGGACGGCCGTATGCTTCGAGCATGGCCCGCACGGCAGGCGTAATGACATTGCTTTCAATATCCCCGGGAAGCTCTACCCCGCTGCTGTTGCGGATTTCAAATCCTTCGGCATTCACCTCGACACCTACTTCCAGCACATCGCCCACGCCGTCGAGCGTCAGGCCCATCACATCGAAACCGCATCCCAGATTTGCAACCGTTCCCGGCGCGAAAACCTTAATATATTTCATAACAGAAAATTCATTAAATATTGACCGTCATCACCTGTCGCCCGGCCGTATACGCAGCGTACCGCCGCATGTATAAACCTGACCCATACCCTTCCCTCAGGAAAGAACCCCGTGCTGCCGCGCAGCAAAACCAGCGTCCCCGAAGGCCGACAGGCAACTTTTGTCGATTAAATTAGTTTGATTGCAACCTTTTCTTCCGCTCCCGGCAGCCTTGGCCGGAATGTGCATACGTATATGCGGACGGATATTGACTACTGAACCCCCACGGGGGTCGTGGTAGTCGTTGTGGTAGTTGTAGTGGTCGTGAAGATACCGGTATAAACACAACCGACGGGATTGCCGATAAATCCGCAACCTCGCCCTGTCATCGTTATATGCCGTTTAATAACCATCATCGGCAAATGTAAAACAAATATTTTAATAATCCAAATCATTGTAACAATTTGTAAGCGGCCCGCCACACGGACGGCCTTTTATATATATAGGAGTAATACAAAATGGCCGAAAATGGCGTTTCGCAAATAAAAATGTAAGCCGTTCAAGACGCATCAACCGGACCCGACCGCAAAAAGCCCCGAAAACCGCATGCAGGGGCCAAAAATACGGTTTCAGATTGTAAGCAAATACGGATCATCGCAGACAGTTACAAACCTCAGCAAACAATATGCTTCCGGACTGTTACAATATTAAATTTTTTTAGGAAATTATTTGTTCAAATAATTTAATATCCATATATTTGCCATTGTTAAACACTTAGATGGGTTGTGCCCCGGCAAATTGCACCCGGCCTGCGCTGTCTTTGAAACAGAAAAACAAGAAAACCGGCTATGAACGCCCTGAATCATTCGAATATTATCGTCATTACCCTGCTGCTCGTCGTCCTTAGAAGATAACGGGAGAAAGGTGGCGTGTATATTTGATCGACAAAATAAAGCCTTTCTCCTAACCGGGGGAAAGGTTTTTTGGTTACAGGGCCGCAGTCCGGCGGGAGACTGAAACGAAAACGAAAAGATGAAACACACACTCAGAAGCGCCGTCACGACGACGGGCCGCCGGATGGCGGGAGCCAGGAGCCTCTGGCGCGCCAACGGCATGCGTGAAGAACAATTCGGCCGGCCGGTCATCGGCATCGCCAATTCGTTCACCCAGCTCGTACCGGGGCATGTGCACCTGCACGAGATCGGACAATACGTCAAACAGCGCATCGAAGCCCTCGGGTGCTTCGCCGCGGAGTTCAATACCATCGCCATCGACGACGGCATCGCCATGGGCCACGACGGCATGCTCTACTCGCTGCCTTCGCGCGAGATCATCGCCGACAGCGTCGAATACATGGCCAACGCCCACAAGGTCGACGCGCTGGTCTGCATCTCCAACTGCGACAAAATCACCCCCGGCATGCTGATGGCCGCCATGCGGCTCAACATTCCGACGGTCTTCGTCTCGGGCGGACCGATGGAGGCCGGGAAATTCGGCGACCGCAGCGTCGACCTGATCGACGCCATGGTGATGGGCGCCGACGACACGTGCAGCGACGAGGACATCGCGCGCATCGAACGCTGCGCCTGCCCCGGCTGTGGCTCGTGCTCGGGCATGTTCACCGCCAACTCGATGAACTGCCTGACCGAAGCGCTGGGTCTTTCACTGCCGGGCAACGGTACGATCGTCGCCACGCACGCCAACCGCCGCCGCCTGTTCGAGGATGCCGCAGCACTCATCGTCCGCAACGCCGAACGTTACTACTTCGAGGGCGACGACTCGGTGCTCCCGCGCTCGATCGCCACGAAGACCGCTTTCAACAACGCCATGTCGCTCGACATCGCCATGGGCGGCTCGACCAACACGGTCCTGCACCTGCTGGCCGTGGCTCACGAAGCAGAGGTGGATTTCACGATGCAGGACATCGACCGCCTTTCGCGCCGGGTTCCCGTACTCTGCAAAGTTGCGCCCAACTCGCACTACCATATCCAGGATGTCAACCGCGCCGGAGGCATCTTCGCCATCCTGGGCGAACTCGACCGCGCCGGACTGCTCGACACGTCCGTTCCGCGCGTTGACGGACACACGCTGGGCGAGGCGATCGCCGACAGCGACATCCTCAGCCCCACGGCTACCGACGCTGCCCGGCGCCGTGCGCTGAGCGCCCCGGCAGGCCATTACAGCCGCGAACTCGGCGCCCAGCACTCCTATTACGAAGAACCTGACACCGACCGTGCCACGGGCTGCATCCGCAATGCGGAGCACGCCTATTTCCGCGACGGGGGACTGGCCGTACTGACGGGCAACATCGCCCGCTCGGGCTGCGTCGTCAAAACCGCCGGCGTCGACGAAAAACTGTTCGTCTTCCGCGGCCCGGCACGGGTCTACGAATCGCAGGAGCAGGCCATGAACGGCATCCTCGCCGACGAAGTGCAGGCGGGCGAAGTGGTCGTCATCCGCTACGAAGGTCCCAAAGGCGGGCCGGGCATGCAGGAGATGCTCTACCCCACGTCGTACCTCAAATCGAAACACCTCGACAAAGCCTGCGCACTGATCACCGACGGGCGTTTCTCGGGCGGCACCTCGGGCCTTTCGATCGGCCACGTCTCGCCGGAGGCCGCCTCGGGCGGGGAGATCGCCATCATACATACGGGCGATGAGATCGAGATCGACATCCCGGCCCGCTCGATCCGCCTCGTGGTGGACGACGCCGAGATCGCCGCCCGCATCGCCGTGCAGAAACAGTTCCGCCCCGCAAACCGCGACCGCCACGTTCCGACCTCGCTGCGCGCCTATGCACGGCTCGTAAGCTCGGCCGACAAGGGCGCAGTCCGCATCATCGACGAAGACGAAGAATAAAACCGCATCGACTATGAACACTCCCCAATCCTCCCGCCCCGAAGACCGACGCACGGCCTCCGACCCCGTGATCACAGGATCGAAGGCCCTGATCGAATCCTTTCTGCACGAAGGCGTAGACATCCTCTTCGGCTACCCCGGAGGCGCGATCATCCCCGTTTACGACGCGCTTTACGACTACCGCGACCAGTTGCGGCACATCCTCGTCCGCCACGAGCAGGGCGCCGTCCACGCCGCACAGGGCTACGCCCGTGTCAGCGGCCGCGTCGGAGTTTGCATGGTCACCTCCGGCCCCGGCGCCACGAACACCGTGACGGGGCTCGCCGACGCGCTGATGGACTCCACGCCGCTGGTGCTCATCACCGGGCAGGTCGGCTCGTCGCTGCTGGGCACCGACGCCTTTCAGGAGACCAACTTCGTCGGCATCACGCAGGCCGTCACCAAATGGAACTGCCAGGTCAAACGCACCGAGGACATTCCGGCGGCCATCGCCAAAGCCTTCTACATCGCCCGTTCGGGTCGTCCGGGCCCCGTCGTGGTCGACATCACGAAAGACGCGCAGTGCGGAACGGCTCCCTTCCACTACGAAAAAATCACTTCGATACGCAGCTACCTTCCCTCGCCCGAACCCGACGCGGAACGCATCGCCGAAGCCGTACGGCTGATCGACGAAGCCCGCCGCCCGATGGTGATGGTGGGTCAGGGAGTCATCCTGGGCAATGCCGAGGCCGAACTGCGGGCCTTCCTCGACAAGAGCGGCATGCCCGCCGCCTCGACCCTGCTGGGCCTCTCGGCCCTGCCGAGCGACCTGCCGCAGAACGTGGGCATGCTGGGCATGCACGGCAACTACGGTCCCAACATCAAGAACCAGGAGTGCGACCTGCTGATCGCCGTGGGCATGCGTTTCGACGACCGCGTGACGGGGAGCCCCGCCCATTTCGGCGCCAATGCCAAGGTCATCCACCTCGAAATCGACCCTGCGGAGATCGACAAGATCATCCATGCCAACGTTCCCGTCGTGGGCGACGTGAAACGGTCGCTGCCGCTCATCACCGAACGTATCCGCAGGCGCGACCACAGCGAATGGATCGCCGGGTTCCGGACCTGCGACAAGATCGAATACGAGGCGGTAATCCGCAAGGCGGTGCACCCCGCCGAAGGACGTATCCGCATGGGCGAGGCGGTCGACGCCGTCGCCCGGGCCTACGACAACGACGCGGTGCTGGTCACCGACGTGGGCCAGCAGCAGATGAACGCCGCCCGTTATTTCGGATTCCGCCGCACGCGCAGCGTCGTCACCTCGGGCGGCCTCGGAACGATGGGCTTCGGGCTTCCGGCGGCCATCGGCGCCAAGCTGGGCGCCCCCGACCGCGAGGTGGTGCTCTTCGTCGGCGACGGCGGCCTGCAAATGACCATCCAGGAGCTGGGCACGATCTTCCAGTCGCACGTCCCCGTGAAAATCGTCCTGCTGAACAACTCGTTCCTCGGCATGGTGCGGCAGTGGCAGGAGTTGTTCTACGACCGCCGCTACTCCTTCACCGAGATGGTCAACCCCGATTTCGGGCTGATCGCCCGCGGCAACGGCCTCAGCTACCGCTGCGTCGAACAGCGCGAGGAGCTCGGCGAAGCAATCGCCGCGATGAAAGCCTCCGAAGGCGCTTTCCTGCTGGAAGTGCGCGTTGAAGGCGAAGAAAACATTTTCCCGATGGTCCCGGCTGGTGCTCCCGTATCGGAAATCCGGTTCGAATAAAACGCAGAAACGTATGGAACAAGAATACATCATCACCGTATTTTCGGAGAACAAAGTAGGTCTGCTGAGCCAGATCACCACCGTCTTCACCTGCCGCGACGTAAACATCGAGAGCCTCACGACCTCGGAATCGGCGCTTCAGGGCATCCACAAATTCACCATTGTGGTCCGCACCACGCCCGACCAGGTCGATAAACTCGTGCGGCAGGTCGAGAAGAAGATCGACGTGCTGAAAACCTTCGTCTACACGCCCGACGAGGTCGTGCAGCAGGAAATCGCCCTCTACAAGGTGACCCGCAGCCGGAATGTCGAACAACTGGTACGTAAGCACAACGTCCGCATTCTGGAGATCGACGAGGACTACATCGTCGTCGAAAAGACCGGCCACAAGGCCGACACGCAGGCGCTGTTCAAGCTGCTGCAACCCCACGGCGTACAGCAATTCGTGCGCAGCGGCACGGTGGCCATCATCAAATCGCGACGCGAACTGCTCAACGAATACCTCGAAGAAATCGACCGGTTAAGAACCGGCGTTTAGAAAGCGCACGCAAAAACCAGAAACTAATTTTCAGAACATATAACAAACTTAAAATCACAAAAAAACTATGGCACAGATCAATTTCGGCGGCGTCGAAGAAAACGTCGTAACCCGCGAGGAGTTCCCCCTGAAAAAAGCGCTCGAAGTCCTCAGGGACGAAACCATCGCCATCATCGGCTACGGCGTGCAGGGCCCCGGACAGTCGCTCAACCTGCGTGACAACGGATTCAATGTCATCGTAGGCCAGCGCGAAGGCTCGAAGAGCTGGGACAAGGCCGTAGCCGACGGCTGGGTTCCGGGCGAAACGCTCTTCGGCATCGAAGAGGCTGCCGAGCGCGGCACGATCATCCAGTACCTGCTTTCCGACGCGGGACAGATCGCCGTATGGCCGACCATCAAGAAACACCTCACGCCGGGTAAGGCGCTCTACTTCTCCCACGGCTTCGGCATCACCTACAAGGAGCGTACGGGCATCGTGCCCCCGGCCGATGTCGACGTGATCCTGATCGCCCCGAAGGGCTCGGGAACCTCGCTGCGCCGCATGTTCCTCCAGGGCCGCGGACTCAACTCCAGCTATGCGGTATTCCAGGATGCGACGGGCCGCGCCTTCGAGCGCGTCGTGGCGCTGGGTATCGGCGTCGGCTCGGGCTACCTGTTCGAAACCGACTTCAAGCGCGAAGTCTACTCCGACCTGACGGGCGAGCGCGGAACGCTGATGGGCGCCATTCAGGGCATTTTCGCCGCTCAGTACGATACGCTGCGCGCCAACGGCCACACCCCCTCGGAGGCCTTCAACGAGACGGTCGAGGAGCTGACCCAATCGCTCATGCCGCTGGTTGCCGAAAACGGCATGGACTGGATGTATGCCAACTGCTCGACCACGGCCCAGCGCGGCGCACTCGACTGGTGGAAGAAGTTCCGCGACGCCACGAAACCCGTTTTCGAAGAGCTCTATAAGGAGGTGGCCGCCGGCAACGAAGCCCAGCGTTCGATCGATCTGAACAGCAAACCCGACTATCGCGAGAAGCTCAACGAGGAGCTGCGCGACATGCGCGAAAGCGAGATGTGGCAGACCGGCGCCGTCGTACGCAAGTTAAGGCCCGAGAACAACTAATCGCATCTGCGGCCCGGCTATTTTTGATTCAAATTGTTGGCCGGACGGAATTTTATACGTAATTTTGTACCTGCAAATGAAGCAGGTCCCTGAACGGGAGACGAGTTGGGAAAGCAATTTGCCAACTCGTTTTTTTGTACGAACTAACCCATAAAACCGCGATAAAATGTATAGTTACGACAACCGGGTGGTCATCACCCTCGATGCAGGCGGCACGAATCTCGTGTTCGGCGCCATGCAGGCCAACAAATTCATTGTGGAGCCGATCACCCTCCCGTCGCATGCCGAAGACCTCGACAAGTGTCTGGCGGCCATGGTCGAAGGGTTTCAGGCCGTCATCGACCGCCTGCCCGAGAAACCCGTAGCCATCAGTTTCGCATTCCCCGGTCCGGCGGACTACCCCAACGGCATCATCGGCGGTTACCTGCCCAACTTCCCGTCGTTCCGCGAAGGCGTGGCGCTGGGTCCGTTCCTCGAAGCGAAATTCGGCATCCCGGTTTACATCAACAACGACGGCGACCTGTTCGCCTACGGCGAGGCGCTGGGAGGCGCACTGCCCCAGGTCAACGCCCGGCTCGAAGCGCTGGGAAGCCCCAAGAAATACAAAAACCTCGTGGGATACACCTTCGGAACCGGCTTCGGCGTGGGCCTGGTGATCGACAACCGCCTCAACCGCGGTGATAACTCGTGCGTCGAGACGTTCTGCCTGCGCCACAAGAAAATGCCCGACGTGATCGTCGAGGAGGGCGTGGCCGTGCGCGCCATCAAGCGCGTTTACGGCGAAGCGTCAGGCGACGTGAACCATACGTTCGAGCCGAAGGACATCTGCGACATTGCCGACGGCAAGCGCCCGGGCGATGTCGAAGCGGCCAAAAAGGCTTTTGCCGAACTGGGCGAGATCGCCGGCGACGCCATGGCTACGGCCGTGACACTGGTCGACGGACTGATCATCATCGGCGGCGGCATCACGGCGGCCCGCAAGTGGATCATGCCCAGCCTGTTGAAAGAGCTGCGCAGCAAGATGCACACCATCGGCGGCGAGGAACTCAACCGCGTGCAGATGAAGGTCTACGACCTGGATGACGAAGCGGAATTCCGCGAATTCGCCAAGGGTTCGCAGCGCCCGCTGAAGGTCTACGGTACGGACCGCTATGTGGCCTACGATCCGCAGAAGCGCATCGGCGTGACGATCTCAAAGCTCGGCGCGAGCCAGGCCATTTCGGTCGGCGCATACGCATTCGCCCTGAGCCAGCTGGACGCAGAAAACGCATAAAGGAAGCGCACAAGAAACAAAGTCTCCCTTTGCCAAAGGGAGATTCAGAGGGAATGTCAATATGGAATCAGGCAGCCAAAAGGCGCCTTAACGCGAATTTGACGTATTCCATAAACGACAAACCCCTCGGATAACCAGAAACCATACGTCAAATTCGCGTTAAATTATGTACAAGTTTCAACCTATCTTAAAATCCCTGATCTGGGGTGGCGAGAAGATCGCCCCTTACAAGGGAATCACCACCGACCAGCGCAACATCGGCGAGAGTTGGGAGCTTTCCGGCGTAAAGGACAACGAATCCGTCGTCGCCGAAGGCCCCGAAACCGGAACGACGCTCCCGGGACTGATCGCCCGCCACGGCGCGGCGCTGCTCGGTAAAGCCAACCACGAACGTTTCGGCGAGGAGTTCCCGCTGCTGATCAAATTCATCGACGCACAGCAGGACCTCTCGATCCAGGTGCACCCCAACGATGACCTGGCGTGGGAACGCCACAAATCGAAGGGTAAGACTGAAATGTGGTACGTCGTGGCAGCCGACAAGGACGCGCACCTGCGTTCGGGATTCGCGAAGCAGGTAACTCCGGCCCAGTACGAGGCCAGTGTGGCCGACAACACGATCACCGACATCCTGGCCGAGTATAAGATTCATCCGGGCGACGTTTTCTTCCTGCCCGCAGGCCGCGTGCACTCGATCGGCGCCGGTTCATTCATCGCCGAGATTCAGCAGACTTCGAACATCACCTACCGCATCTACGACTTCAACCGCCGCGATGCCAACGGTAACACCCGCGAACTGCACACCGAGCAGGCGAAGGGCGCCATCGACTACACCGTGCTGCCCGACTACCGGACGCATTATACCCCGGCGCAGGACACCCGAGTGGAACTCGTCTCGTGCCCCTATTTCACCACGTCGCTCTACGACCTGACCCGTCCCGAGACGCTCGACCTCGCAACGCTCGACTCGTTCGTCGTGGCAATCTGCATCGAGGGATGCGGAACGCTCACCGACGACAGCGGCGCAACGGTGACAGTACACCAGGGCGAAACAGTCCTGATCCCGGCCTCGGCCCGGTCGCTCGTGTTCGCGCCCGAAGGCAGCATGAAAGTGCTGACAAGCTGGATCGGCTGATCGGCCCATCTGTCTCAATAAAAAAACTCCGGACTGCGATCGCAGTCCGGAGTTTTTTCGTCGTGGCAGGCCGGAATTACTCCGCCTTGAACCACGCCTTCGTATCGTAGGTCGCTCCTGCACCCGTCGTCACGACCGAAGTGTCGACCGGGAAATACCCCTTCGCCACATTCATCGACGAGAACGGTACCTGCAGCCCCTCGCCCATCTGGTTGTTCGCGGGCGCATAGCTGCCGGTATGCTTTGCAGACCAGAAATTCGCATCGGTAACTGGTGTCGTATAGAGGTAATTGTACGTCACCTCCGCCTTGTCTGCTGTAAAACCGTTCGTGTCATACACTCCCGTCAGATAGCTCTTCGCGGTAACACTGGTATAATACCCGACGTTTTTAGTCACGATCAGCCCGGCGAGAATATAAGCCCGAATCATAATATTCGGCTGATAAATATTGTAGAACGTATTGTTTGTCACCTCGACCTGAAGCTGGGTCGTCTGGAATGCCTGCGCCTTGTCTCCGCAGTTGATCAGATAGTTCTGCAAAGGTGCGTCGGCATAGAATACGTTGTTATTCAGACGAATCAACTGCTGTGTATGCGCATCCTTCGCCTTCGTCGAGTAGAATGGCTTATTGGCGACAGTCATCTTCACAATCGAATTTCCAAAATACACTTTCTTGAAATTCTGAGTACTGTGTGAATCGTAAACCACATTGTAAGCAGCATCCACAGTGCAATCTTCGACATACAGCATAGGATCGTACGTAGCGTTGGTCGTCGTAAAGAGGTTATAATTACCCAAGGCCGCAATATGCAGGTTCTTGAAAGCCGCATTGTACTTACAACGCAGTTCCGGTCCAGAAATCGTCGCCTGCGCACGTTCAGGATAACGGCCGATCAATACGATGTCGCCCATATTGATGGCCGCACCCTCAATTGTAAATGACAGATCTGTGGCATCGGAGTTATCAACAAAAATCAACCCTCCGTTCGTAATGATCGCATTTGTCAACTCCGATGGTTTGAGCAGTTGCGCATCGGGATAGGCCGTCTTGTTGATCGTCAGGCCGCCCAGCGTGATGCTTGCGCCGTCGAGATAATCCTGGTAATAGTCCGTCTCGGTGGAAACCGGGGGCGCAGCCGTCGTATTCTCCACGCTCTGCACCTCGCTCGTCAGGTCACCTGCGTAGGCAACCACGTAGATCGTGTAGGCCGTATTCGCCTCTAAGTTTTCGACCGTCACGCTCGTCCCCACACCGGCCGTACCGTCGGCAAGGACCTTCGCGGCATCGGGAGCCGCCTCCGTCGATTTCTGGCAAATGTATTTCCAGCCGTCGGCATTGGCCGAAGGCGCGATGTCGAAGGTCAGCGCCGACTGCGTAGGCTCAACCGTCAAGGAGTTGGTCACCGCAACCGTCGGGGCTACGGGAGCCGTTCCGCTGCTCTCGACCTGAATCTTGGCGACCGTCGAAAGTCCGTTGGCCGCAAATGCCTCGATGGCTACGTCTTTCGACGTGTCGGCCGTGGCGCGGGTCACACCGGTGGGCGCGGTTACGACCAGTTCGGCTTTTCCGTCGACAGCATCGGTAAGGCGCGCCGTCCAGCCCTCGGGAGCCGACAGTTTCACCTGTTCGACGCCCTTGAGTTCCACCACGAAACGTTTCGTAGCTCCGGCGTCGAAGACCTGCACTCCCTCGGTCGGCGTGACGATCCGGCAGAAGAAATCGCTCAGGATCGGGATACGCAGTTCCGTACCGTCGAGCAGTTTGACGTAGAATTCGTCGCCATCGACCTTCACCGTGTCGAAGAACTTGTCGGTCACCGTACCCGAACCGATCGCCTCGACGGGCTTTTTATTGGTGTCGAGCACGTTTTCGAAGGTCTTACCGCCGTCGTAGCTCACCTGCCAGTAACCGGTCGACTCGTCGATGCGGAACTGGGGCGTCACTCCGTCCCCGGCCACGGCCTTGACGCCGAGCGAGGTAAAGGTAGCGCCGTTGTCGGTCGACACCTGCCACTCGCCCTTGTCGTTGATCGAGATGATCGGGATCACGGCTTCGGCCTCGCTGCCCTGCACCAGTTCGATGGTCTCGCCGTTGGTCAGCGTAATGGTATACTTGCCGCCGGAGGTCTCGACCTTGGAGATCGTGGCTCCTCCGTAGAGTTTCTGCAACGCCTCGATGTTGTTGTTAAGCGCGTCGACCTGCGTTTCCAACGCCTGCACGCGGCTCTTCAGGTCGTCGATCGCATCCCACAGGTCGTCGTTGTTGTCGCACGACTGGAAAACCGCAGCCACCGCGACGAAGAACAGGATCAGATACTTTTTCATAATATGATTGGTTTTTATTTATTTCAATGAATTGAGCCATGCGGGAACATATCCCAGCCGTTCGCGCAGCTGCGCTTCGTACAAAGACAGCGGTTCGACAGCCGTGCCGTTGCTTTCGAGGTATTTCACCTGCTCAACGCTCTGGTCGAAGTCGACCGAAGCCCCGTGGAAACCGACGATGATCGGCGGCATGGTCTTCCACCACTTGTCCGAGGAGAGCCACCACTTGAACGGCGAGGCCCCGAAATCGTGCGCCACGCGCGTGGCGTTCAGGTTCCAGATCGTCAGGTCGCCCAGGTGATTGGGCACGTTGGTCTCATCGCCGCCGAAACGCCATTGCACGAAGCCGCCCGTACAGCGGTCGACGAGCGTGGCGCGCGGTTGCTTGGAGTGCGACTCGAAGAAGGCGTCGTCGCCCCACGTGTTATTCCACAGCACAGCCCCCAGCGAGGTGTTCGACACGCCCGAAGCATGGTACTGCCCGGCATTTTCGAAATAGCCCGTACTGGTATAGGGAGGCGATACGGCCTGTCCGCGGCTGTGGTCCCAGACCTTGCCGATAAAGATGCGCGAGGACGACTGCGAGCGGACGCCCGAATGGCCGCGGTTGCCGCTGATCTCGATGTCATAAGCCGAGCAGTTGGCGCTCGACACGATCGAGAGGGCCTCGCTGACGCCCTTGAAATCGACGCGGCGGATCCACGAATTGGCCAGCCGCATCATGTTGAGCGGTTTGTAAGCCCCGTCGTCCTGCCACGAAGCGTGATGGCCGAAATTCTCCTTCGAGCGGCCCTCGAAGGTCACATCCTCGACACCGACATTCTCGTAATGCGGGAATTTGCGAATTTTCCAACCCCATTTGGCCTCCACGGCGTGCATGATCGGCTCGGCGAAAATCAGGCGGTTGCCGCTCACGGATGCCACCTGGTGGTAATCCTCGACCGTAATGGTCAATATGTCGGTCATGTTACCCTCGACCCGGTGCGGAGCCAACTCCTGGGCCACCAGCATCGGATCGTTATTCGAAAGCGAGAGGCACACCCAGTCGCCGGACGAAATACCGACCGTCGAGGCCACCTCTACCGAGAAAGCACCGCGCGCGGCATCGCCCGTCACGGTCGTGAGGTCCGAAAGCCCCGAATTGTGCTTGATGTTGATCATCACGGGCGACGACCACATGTTCTGCGGATTGGCCGGGAGATTCGGCGTATCCATCACCAGCGTCGTCTTGCCGCGGCCCGCGCCCTTGAGCACGAAGTTTCCGCCGCGGATAAAAATCTCCTCGCTGACGTTGTTGCCCTTCGAATCCTTCTCCGACTGGTTCACAGCCGAAGCGTCGTAGCTGTTATCATCGTCGTTGTGGAGGATGAAACGCCCCTCGGGAAAGTAGATCACCGCCCGGGCGTTGGCGTTGGCCAGGTTGGCCCCCGCATCGCTCTGGCCGGAGAGTTTCAGCTCCTTGAGCAGTTTCACGAACGCTTCGCGCGAGGATTTCACCCCCGTGGGATCGGCGCCGTAGTCGACGACGTTGTAAATCTTATAGCCCAGTCCCCAGGCATCGGCCGGAGCCTCTTCGCCGTGTTTGTAACCGGCATACGAATAATCCAACAGGACGTTATCCGCAGTTCCGGCCTTAAAATCCCGCCACGCCTTGCAGGCGGCGGCATCCATCTGCTCGTTGAGCAGCGTCACTTTCAGCGTGACGAGTTTCCGGTATTTCTTGTCCGAATAGACCGTCACCGCGATCGTCGCCTCCTGCGAAGCGGCGTTGAACGTCGCAGGGGCCGTGACAGTCAGCGTCGTTTCGCCGAGCACAGCCGACCAGCCCGTCGGGGCGGCGATCACCGCTTCGGCAACGCCGGTCTGCACCACCTCGAACGCCCGGGTCTCCCCGAGGAAAAACTTCTCGTTGTCGGAAGCCGTCACCATCAAAGAAAATTCGTCGAGAACGGGAAGCGTGAGTTTATCGCCGCCAAGCAGTTCGACGGAGAGCAGGCCGGTCTTCGCATCGTACGACACCGACTTGAAGGCCGAGCTGTAACTGATGACGACCTTGTCGCCCACGGCGTTGACCGGCTTGTCGTTCTGCAAAAGCAGCGTATAGGTCACTCCGCCGTCGAGGCTCACGAGCCACTCCCCGTCGGCCGAGATTTTCAGCATCGGGGTAATCCCTTCGGCGCCGGGCTGGTGCTCGCCGCCGGCGACGGGCCATGCCGAAACATATTCGCCGTTGACCTCCAGTCGTTTGGGATTCGCACCGCCTTCGAGGCTCACCGTCCAGTAGCCCTCGGCATCAATGCCCATAACCGGAACCAGCGCTTCGATCTTGTCGCCGAGCACAACGGGCAGTTTGGTCCCGTCGCTCAGTTCGATCTCGTAGCCTTTGGCGTTGGACCTGACCCCGACGATGATCGTCGATTCGTCCATCAGGCGATGGAGCACCTCGATGCCGGTATTCACGCTGCCGATCTTCGATTCCAGCGCAGCCACCCGGTCGCGCAGGTTTTCGATCTCGTCGCGGATACCGTCGGTATTTTCACACGATTGCAGTACGAAGGCCGAAGCCGCTGCAATCCACAGAAACAATTTGTTCATATCCGATAATTAATTAGTTACTCTTGTCATAGGGAACCACGTCGGCAAGTACACGTTCGCGGAACCACACGTCGTCGTTGTCGCGCAGCAGCACGGCCAGTTCGCGGCACAGCGCAGCGAACAACTCGGGATTCTCCTCCGGCGAAAGGTTGTGCAGCTGGTAAGGATCAGCCGCATCGTCGAACATCAGCACCCGTTCGAGTTTCCCGTCGCGGGCGATGCGCAGTTCCATCGTATGGGTCGCGGTCTTCACGCCGCGCGCCTGGGCGAAGAAGCCGCGAACCAGTCCGTCGGCATCGCGCTCGCCGTCGAGGTTGCGCATGTAGAGCGCAGCACGCGGACGCTCGGGCTGCACGGCGTCCTGCCGCAGCAGGGCCGAGTAGTCGCGCCCCTCGACGCTCGCGGGAATCTGCTCCCCGAGGCCCGCCAGTCCCAGCAGCGTCGGCATGATGTCGGGCGTCGACAACAGCATGTCGTCCACGCGGTGCGGAACCCGCCCGGGATAACGTACCAGGAAGGGGATGTTCAGCGACTCGCGCCAGATCGAATTCTTGGGATCGGCAGTCGAATGGCTGGTCATCGTCTCTCCGTGGTCCGAGGCGAAGACGACGATCGTGTTTTTCGTAAGCCCCGCCTTGTCGAGCGCTTCGAGCAGGCGCCCGAACTCGCGGTCGATGCCGCTCACATTGGCGAAATAGTAACGCGCGGCGGCGGCCTTGTCCATCGTCGTATCGGCATTGTCGCGCACGAGCAGTTCGGTCAGCGACTTATCCTTGTAGAGCGCATACCCTTCCAGGTCGCAGTCGTCGGTCGAGGCGTAGGGCGAATGGGGCGGGTTCATGCCGATCATCATCAGGAACGGCTTTTTCGGGTCGCGCACGCCGCCCTTGTTCCCGATATAGTCGATGGCTTTCGACACCTCGTGCCGGGGCGACCACTCGTCTATATCGTGGCGGTTGCCTGCGGTGTCCCAGTAGTGGGGATGCTTGTGCACGTCGTACGTGCCGTAGGAGTACCAGTAGTTGAACCCGTGGCGGCGTTCGGGCGGGGTGTAGGCATCCCACTCGGGTACATCGTCGCTAACGTAGGTTCCCGGACGCTGGGGGTTGTTCTTCGTCGGGAAATCGGCGTGCAGTTTACCGATATAGGCGCAGTCGTAGCCCGCGGCCGCGAAAACGTCGCCGATACACTCGGCATCCTCGCGCAGCGAACTCTCGGGCCGCTCCGACATGCAGTTCAGCACCACGCCGCTCCGCTCGGGATACATGCCCGTCAGCAACATGCCCCGGTGGGGGCTGCTCACGGGGAAGTTGCTCACCGCCTCGGTCAGCACGGTGGCTTCACGGGCAAAACGGTCGAGGTTGGGCGTCACGACAGGGTCGCCCTTCCAGCCCACCTGCGAGGCGAACTCCGGATCGCTCCAGAAGCCCAGCGAGGAGTTGCGGTACTGGTCGGGGAAGACATAGATCACGTTGGGGCGCTCAACCGCTGACTGCCCGCAGGCCGTCAGGGCGAGGCCCGCAAACGGCATAACAGTTTTTACTTTCAACATTTTATCGTATTTCAATCAGGTTCACTTCGCGCGTCGCGCCTTCGCGGCATGTGAAGGTCACGACGGTGTTTCCGCCGTAGACCGCCGTCCGGCATCCCGGCGTATCGCCGTCCATCTGCCAGCGGCCGCGGATCACTACGTTCAGTTCCGACGCCCCCGAGGGATTGTCGATCCACTTGCGGGAATAGATGCTCCGCTCGACGCGTTTGCCGTCGGCATCGAACACCTCGTCGCTGGGCCCTTCGTAGAACCGCAGGTCGGGATCCGCGGCACTCACCGTCAGCCTGTCGCCCCCACCGCCGATCATCACCAGCGAAGGCAGCGAAACGCTTTCGAGCAGCCCCTCGCCCACTCTTCCGGGAGCAAAGAGCGCATAGGCCACCACACCCGACGGCTTGTCGCGCAGAATGTGTGCCGAAGCGTCGCGGCGCAATACCTCGTAAGGCAGTTCCTCACGGTATCGGGCCACATCGTCGTCCGAGGCATGCACGACGAGCATGTATTCATATCCGCCGCCGCTGACAGTTCCGTTGCCGTGGTCGATCCAGGCCGTTGCGAAGTTGTTCTGCGTCGGGGCATCGGTCTCCTCGTCGAGCGAGTGCTGCAATCGCTTCGTAACACAAACCTTACCGTCGGGCACGAAGTAAGCGTTGCGCAGGTTGTCGCCGAGGACCACACCGCCCGACAACTCGAACCGGTAGGGAAACTCCGTCACCGCCCCACCGTTCACGACGAGCGTATCGGCCCCGTTTTCCAGATAATTTTGGAACAGCGTCGTATGCACGCCGCCATCGGCTTTGTTTTCGATGTCCGACCCGAGACACACGACCCGGTCGCCGAACAGGAAGACCGATTTCAGCGCCCGGAGCGAACCGTTGTATTTGTCGTGTTCGTGCAGTTTCATCGCGAACATTCCGTCACGGCCCTTATGGCTCACGCCCCCGGCGAATGCTTCGTCCGAGAGGAGCATCTCCTCGTAACCCGAGCAGGTGTCGACATTCAGGATGTCGGCCTTCATCCGCTCCATCGGGATTTCGAGCGCCGTGGTTCCGGGAATATGTCGCCAGTCCCAGCCCTCCTGGCGGAATCCGCTCCCGAAGGCGCTCACGGGGTCGCCGTTGCCGAGCAACTGCACGCTGCCGTGCGTCAGGTAGCGGCCGTAGTGGTTGGCGCCCTGGTAAATCTCCGCTGCCCAGAGGTAGCGACTGTGCCCCGCGACGGTCACCAGCCAGTCGGCGCGCCGGTGCGACACCGAGGCGTTGTAGCCGTAGACCCGGGTTCCTTCGGGCGAAGGTTCGGGGGCAATGCCTTTTTCGGCGAACAACTGCGTATAAGCATCTTTCCCTTTGGCTACGCGCAGGTAAGCGGCAGCCAGTTCCGGGTCGATCTCCCCGCTGCCGTCGGGCGTACCCGCAACGGCCAACCGGGCAAAATGCCACGGGATGAGTTCGCCCCGCCCGTCGGGATGACGACCCGAAAGGGCCAGCGGGAAGGAGCGCAGATTACAGTAGAAGCGCATTTCGAGCAGCGCCCGTTTCAGGACGGCATGGCTTTCGGCACTCACCGCGAACTGTGTCTTCGACAGCAACCACACGGCGTTGACCGCCCCGCCGCTGAATCCGTCGACGGCATAAGCCGGGTAGTGGTGGCGGTGGTGGAAGACCGTGCCGTCGCTCTTGAAGCAGGGCCCGGTCCCTTCGGTAATCTTATAACCGTTGTCGACCCAGCGGGAGAACGCCTCCAGGTAGGTCGCTTTCTCCGGAGTGTCCGGGAGCATCACAATGCTCGCCAGACGGCCGATCAACGACGTATTGAACGCGTCGATGTCCATGCCCGGTTCCGCCGGCGGAATCTTCACTTCGCCCACGCCCGAGAACCACTCCATCGCCTGCTGTACGTCGTGTTCCAGCCCGGCGCGGCGCAGCACGTCGCGCATCACCACGGGAGCCGTATAGAAATTGCGCATGCTGTAACCCAGGTGGTGCAGCGTTCCCAGTGCACTTCCGGCGGCAAAACCCTGGTCCAGCAGATGCCGTGTCAGCAGGATGTACATGCGTTCCAGTTCGGCCCGTTGGACAGCGTCGGTGGCGGCATCGTGGGCCACGGCGACCTGGAACATAAAATCGTTGTATTTACGCAGCGTCTGGTCGTTGCTGTCGAACAGCTTGCCGATGTCGGAATGCCCCATGTTAATGTAGGTCTCGGCATAGCGCACGAACCAGATCGGCTTGCCCCGGACCGTTCCGTCGGGATTCTCCGTGATGCCATAGTCGGCGAAGCGCTTGCGCAGGGTCTTCATCGCCATCGGTTTCCGGCCTTCGAGCAGCAATTCGCGCAGGCGGGCTTCGACAGTCGCCATGTCGCGCGTCTCAGCCTCACCGATCGAAGCCGGGGCTGCGGGCATCCGGTTGCGCCACGATTGCAGCAGGATGAGCCAGTGGCTCGTGGTCGCGGCGTTAATAAATGGCGCCTGGAAATCGGCCGTATGGTGCCGCACGTCCTGAAACGAGGAGAGAATCAGGTGGTCGAAGAACAACTCGCCCCGCTTGACGCCCTCGGCCCGGATCACCACTTCGTCCATGCCCTCTTCAGGCCGGCCCTGCATGTCGCGGTCGAAAGCCACCCATGCACCTCGCCAGCCGGTGAATTCCAGCCCGTAATCGAACCACGCGCAGGTGCGTCCCTGCTTGCGGAACTCGAAGCGGAGTTTCCCGTCGAGGGCTTTCGGGGCGTAGACCCAGAATACGAAGGTCGAAACCGAAGTCTCCTTGGGATTGGGATTTTCCGAAAGGTAGCCCACCGGGGATGCAATGCGCACCTCGGCGCCCTCGCGCGACCATTGCCAGCGGGCCGAATGGGCGCCGTGCTTGTAATGATCGCCCGAAACGCTCAGCGACGAGCCTTTCGACGCCGTGAGAGGCGCCGCAGATTGCTCGAACGAGAGGATCCGTGCGTCGGCGACCTCCCGCACCGACTGTGCCGGGGCGGTCAGCGACCACACCGACGCAGCGGCGAGAAATAACAGTTTACGCATCGACATTCGGATTAAAACAGCGGCTCACCCGCCTCCACGCGGCCTTTGCGGATCAGTGCTTCGAGGAAATAGTAGTCGGCGTAGTTCAGCGGCACGTCGATGTTGCTGCCGTGCGGAATGCTGCCTACAGAGTGCATCAGGAGGAAACCGCCGTTCTCACCCACCGGGGCGCGGTAAGCCGGCGACGAAAGCGACTCGATGATCTTGTCGGCTTTCTGCTTGTAAAGTTCCTTGCCCGTATCGGTGTACAGTTCATAGAACGCCGAGGCGATGATGGCCGCTGTCGACACGTCGCGCGGCTCATTGGGAATGTTCGGCGCATCGTAGTCCCAGTAGGGAACCAGGTCGGCGGGCATATTCTTGTCGCCCAGCATGAAGTTAGCCACCTTCTCAGCATGGTCGAGGTAACGTTTGTCGCCCGTGTAACGGTAGCAGGTCGCATAACCGTAAACGGCCCACGCCTGTCCGCGCGCCCATGCCGAATCGTCGGCATACCCCTGCGCCGTGCAGCGTCCGCGGACATCGCCCGTCGTCAGGTCGTAATCGACGACGTGGTAGCAACTGAAATCGTCGCGGAAATGCTCCTGCATCGTCCGGTCGGCATGCTTCACCGCGATATTATAATAAGTGCTGTCACCCGAGAACTCCGTGGCCTTGAACATCAGTTCGAGGTTCATCATGTTGTCGATGATCACCGGAACCTGCCAGCCGCGCTCGCCCTGCCAGCCCCGATCGGAGTCCCACGACTGGATGACGCCCGGAACCGGGCGGAAACGCGTCGCAAGCGATTTGGCCGTCTGGACGATCACATCCTTGTAGCCGGGAATGTTTTTCAGGCGCAGCCCGTTGCCGTAGCTGTCGTAGATCATGAAGCCCACGTCGTGGTGCCATTGCAGGTACTGCACCGAGTCGAGTATCTCGGTATGCTTCTGCGCACGCGCGGCCCAGGCCTCGTCGCCCGTCAGTTCGTACATATACCACAGCGTTCCGGCGAAGAATCCGCTCACCCAGTCGTCGACGGGCACGTAGTCGATCCGGCCGTTCTTCCAGGTCGAAGGAATACGGATCACACCGCCCGTCTCGCTCGAATCGGCCAGCATGCCGATCTGCTTTTCTGCGACAGCAATATTCTCGCCGATGATCGAAGCGGGCTTCGAAGGCTGCGAGCAGGCAACTGCTCCTGCGAGGAGGAGCGCGGCGGTCGCATATTTAAATACAGTTTTCATAAATAGGTAATTAAACGTTTTATTTTGGTAAACCAAATCAGCTTTTCCGGCAAAGGTAAAATTTTTTCCGGACTTTCAATATATTTTAATAACATTTTCTGATGAAAATAAAATTTTTATTATTTTCTGTCGTTAGAATTTTGGTTATCCAATTTCTTTATCTACATTTGGCCAAATAAGATTCTATGAAAAAAGTGTTAAATTACGGAGTATCAGCGATTTTAGGGTTATGCACCACTCTTTGGTGTCAAAACGCCGCCGCTGCGATAGATGCTAAAATCAGTTTCGAAACGGAAATTCCCAAAGCTTTCGTATGTGGAGAAAACAGCACGGCCGAACTCAGCGACCTTCGCTACAAGGACGGATCGCACTCGCTGCGCTGGTCGTGGAGCGCCCCTTCGACGCTCCGCTACAACGATTTCGGGCAGTTGATGCGCTCGCTGCGCGTCAAGGGCGCGGGCGTCATGCTCTGGATCTACAACCCCAAAGCCGCCGATGCCGACATGCGGTTTTCATTTGAAACGCCCACCGGCGAAGTCCCCTACTGGTTCGATTTCCACATGGACTTCACGGGCTGGCGCGCCTGCTGGATCAAGTACAACGACATGCCGGGCGACCACGCCTCGCAGCAGGTTTCGCGCCTGATCATCTCGACGCCTGCAGGGGTCGAAAGCGGGGAGCTATTCCTCGACCGCCTGACCTTCTCCGAGGTCAAACTCCACGACCAGATCACCCCCGACAAGCAGATTCCGGACAACAACTGCAACCTCAAGCGCGAGTTGTGGCACTGGGCGCGCCTTTGGGAGTGGGAGCAAAACGAATACGACGTACCGCTGCGCGACATCACGCCTGCGGAGAAATCCCAGCTCGACGCCGTGAAATCGCGCATCGAAAGCATCGTAGCGGCCAACATGTCGAGCACGAACTACATCAACGGAACGATCATCCCGCGCGCCCTGGCGACCTATGAGAAGGCCGCGATCCGCCGCACCGCCGACGGAGGCATCGTCGGGGCCCCGCTGCTCTCGAACGACGAGTGCAACCGCCCGAAAGGCGAGCTGCGCCTCGACGACATCGAGAACATGCTCAACGCCTTCGCGCTGAACAGCTACATCAACCGGGATTCGAAATACGACGACGATTTCTTCCTCGTCATGGACCACGCCATCGACCAGGGCTTCGCCTTCGGCCACGGCAACGGCACCAACCACCACTACGGCTACAACGTACGCAAGATTTACGACGCGATGTGGCTCATGCGCGACAAGATCGCCGCACGCGGCAAGACCGGCGAATATGTCAACGTGCTGGCTTATTGGAGCGGTCTTGCAGAGACCCGCAAACCCTATGTCTATGGCCGCGACGAGTTGCTCGACTCGTGGCACACGCTGCTGATCCCCAAGATCATCAGCGCGCTGATGCTGCCCACCGAGGCCGAACAGTACCGCGCCATGAAGGGGCTCGGGAACTGGCTTTCGGGCAGCCTCGATTTCACGCCGGGAACCATCGGCGGCATCAAGATCGACGGCACGACCTTCCACCACGGCGGCTTCTATCCCGCCTACTCGACCGGGGCGTTTGCCACGATCGGCTACTACTGCAAGGCCACCGTCGGCACCGACTTCAGCCTCTCGGAGCCCGCGCGCCGCAACTTCAAACTGGCCCTGATGACCATGGCCAACTACACCGACCTGCGCGACTGGGGCCTCGGCCTCGCCGGCCGTCACCCCTTCGGCAAAAACGGCCGCATTCCCGACCCCGATGTCAACGCCTTCGGTTACCTGGCCGCACAGGGCGACCTGACGGGCAGCGGCAAGAACGCCGACCCCGAACTGGCGGGCGCCTACCTGCGCCTGAAAGGCACGGACAAGGAGTTGAACAGCCTCTTCAAGAAAGAGGGCATTTCGGCAGGACCTACGCCGTCGGGCTTCTTCGTCTATAATTACGGCGCCGCGGGCATCCACCGCCGCGACAACTGGATGGTGACGCTCAAAGCCTACAATACGGATGTCTGGGGCTCGGAAATCTACACCAACGACAACCGCTACGGACGCTACCAGAGCTACGGCTCGGCGCCGATCATCGGTTCGGGCAACCCCGTGACGGCCGCAGCGAGCGGATTCGTGCAGGACGGCTGGGACTGGAACCGCGTGCCGGGCGCCACAACCATCCACCTGCCCTACCCCGAACTCGAAAGCCCGCTGCCGGGAACGCTCATGGAGCGCAACCCCGAACGCTTCTCGGGCGCCTCGTCGCTCGAAGGCCGCAACGGCGTGCTGGCCTTCCAGTTCGTCGAAAAGGACCGCAAGAACTTCACCCCCGGAGCCGCCGCCCACAAGTCGATCTTCTGCTTCGACAACCGGATGGTCTTCCTCGGCAGCGGCATCGACAACAACAATTCGGCCTATCCCACCGAGACGACGCTCTTCCAGCTTTCCATGGAGAGCCCGGGCGAGCAACTCGAAGTCGACGGTCAGGTCTACGACGCTTTCCCGCTCAACCTCACGAAGGGCGGCGAGCGGCTGGCGCTCTCCGACACGAAGGGCAACTTCTATGTGGTGAAGAACGCCGGGGTGGTGAACGTCCTCAAGCAGGAACAGACCTCGCCCAACGACAAGACCCGCAAGCCCCAGACGGGCAACTTCGCCACGGCCTACATCGACCACGGCCGCGCTCCGAAGCAGGCCGGATACGAATATGCAGTCTACATTCAGCCTTCGAACAAAGAAATTACGCGCCTGATCAAAAAAGACGGTTACGAGGTGCTCCGCAAGGACAACACGGCCCACGTCGTGAAGGACCTCGCCACGGGCATCACGGGATACGTCTGCTTCGGGGAATACGCGGGCGAAGGCCTTGTACGTAAGGTGACTGAAGAGACAATCGTGATGGAACGCACCGATGCGGACGGGCAGGTCGTGATGAGCGTCTGCACGCCCGACCTCGGCCTCACGGAGAAGACCTACACCACGCGCCAGGAGAGCCAGCCCATCGAAAAAGAGGTGCTCCTCGACGGCGCCTGGGAACCCGCGGCACAATATCCCGGTGTGACCGCCGTTACCCAGGGGAACGGAACCCTGCTGAAGACAACCTGCCGCCACGGACAGCCCGTGGAGTTCCGGCTCAAAAAGAAATAACCATTTTTATCCCACAACCTATTTATTTTATGAAAAAAGCACTTAAACGCATGGCTGCGGCAGCGCTGCTGACCCTATCGGTACTCTGGGGAGGGGAAGCGTTCGCGCAAAGCACCGTGGACGGACGCGTGGTTGACGCCAACGGTGCACCGCTGGTGGGCGTAACCGTACTGATCAAAGGATCGCAGTCGGGAACGGCCACGGGCGCCAACGGCAATTATTCGATTAAGGTGAAGGAGACCGAGACGCTCGTCTTCTCCTACCTGGGCTATACGACCGTCGAGGAATATGTCGGCAAACGCACCGCAATCAACGTCAAGATGACCGAAGAAGCTTCACAGATCGGCGCTGTCGAGATCGTCAATATCGGTTACGGCACGACCACGCGCCGCGACCTCACCGGATCGGTAGCCAAGGCCGACCTGGGGACGATGATGAAAGCCAACGTCACCAGCTTCGACCAGGCACTGGGCGGACGCATCGCCGGCGTGGTCGCCACCACGGGCGACGGCTCGCTGGGCGCAGAAGCCAATATCACCATCCGCGGCAACAACTCGCTCACGCAGAGCAACGCCCCGCTCTACATCATCGACGGATTCCCGTCCGAGGGTTCGTTCGCCGCGTCGATCAACCCCGCGGACATCGAATCAATCGACGTACTGAAAGACGCCTCGGCGACCGCCATCTACGGTGCGCGCGGCGCGAACGGCGTCATCGTGATCAACACCAAGCGCGGCAAGGAGGGCAAGCCCACAGTGAACTTCAGCGCGGCGTTCTCGCTCAACAAGATCGCCAACAAAGCCGACCTGATGGGCTCCTACGAGTTCGTAAAACTGCAACAGGACTGGGGTGTCGACATGGACAAAACCTATTTCAGCGAAGGGCTGACGCTCGACGACTACCGCAACATCCCGGGTATCGACTGGCAGGACCAGCTCTACCGCACGGCCTTCCAGCAGAACTACAACGTCTCGCTCTCGGGCGGCAACAAGGAGGGTCTACGCTACAACGTGGGCTTCTCGGCGCTCGACCAGGACGGCATCATCATCCGGTCGAACTTCCAGCGTTACCAGGGCAAGGCCAACTTCACGCTGCCCATCTCGAAGAAGCTGTCGCTGAACGTGAACACCAACTATTCGCGCACGGCGACCAACGGCGTCACGCCCACCACGGCCCAGACGACCTCGTCGTCGTCGGGCTGGCTGATGTTCTCGGTCTGGGGCTACCGCCCGGTGACCTCCCCGGGGCAGGACATCCTCGATTCGATGCTCGACGCGGACGTGGCCGGATCGGACGACTACCGTTTCAACCCGGTGAAGACCGCCAAAAACGAATACCGCAAAACGCTGGTCGACTACCTCAACGCCAATGCGGCGCTGACGTGGAAAATCACCCCCGACCTGACGTTCAAGACGACGGGCGGTTACGTCATGAACAAGCGCCGCCGCGAGGAGTTCAACGGCAGCCAGACCTACACCGGATATGCCGGATCGCCCAGCGGCAAGGGCGTCAACGGCTCCATTTACTGGACCGACCAGGCGAGCTGGTCGAACGAGAACACGCTCAATTACAAGAAGCGCGTGGGCCGCGACCACAACCTCGACCTGCTGGCGGGCCTTTCGCTCCAGGGGCAGAAGAACACCTACGACGGCGTTTCGGCGACACAAATCACCTCCGAGGAGCTGGGCATCGCGGGCATCCACACGGGTAACTACCAGAAGGTCCAGAGCAACTACTACGACTGGCGGATGATGTCGGCCTTCATGCGCGCCAACTACAACTTCCGTTACAAATACTACCTCACCTTCTCGTTCCGCGCCGACGGTTCGTCGAAATTCCCGACCGACAACCGCTGGGGTTACTTCCCCTCGGCCGGCCTTTCGTGGAACTTCAACCGCGAGAACCTGCTGAAAAAGAGCGACTGGATGAGCAACGGCAAACTGCGTCTCTCGTGGGGCCTCACGGGCAACAACCGCACGCAGACCCCCTACGACTTCTATTCGCAGATCACCGTCAACCCCGGTTCGGGCAGCTCGCTCGACTATGTGTTCAGCGGTGAGCGCGTGCCGGGCTACTACGTTTCGAACATGGCCAACGAGCGGCTCAAGTGGGAGACCACCGAGCAGTGGAACGTCGGTCTCGATCTCGGATTCTTCGAGGACCGCATCAAGGTGACGGCCGACTGGTACGACAAAGTTACGCGCGACCTGCTGCTTTACGCCCTGCTGCCCGCCTCGTCGGGCTTCGAGCAGGGGATGCTCAACATCGGCAAGATCCGCAACCGCGGTTTCGAACTGACGCTCGAAACGGTGAATGTCAAGAACCGCTCGTTCCAGTGGTCCACGTCGTTCAACATCGCCTTCAACCGCAACAAGATCCTCGGGCTGGTCGACGGACAGAACACGCTCCAGAGTTCCGTGTCGTGGGAGACGCGCTTCAACTCGCAGTTCCCCTACATCTCGCAGGTGGGCAAGCCCACGGGCATGATGTACGGCTTCATCTACGACGGAACCTATAAGGCCGAGGATTTCGACGACAAGGGCAACCTCGTCAGCGGCGTACCCTCGTTCAAGGGCAACGCGATGCAGCCGGGCGACATGAAATACCGCGACATGAACGGCGACGGAGTCATCGACGACTACGACCGCACGATCATCGGCTGCGGCCAACCCCTCAACACGGGCGGCTTCGGCAACAACTTCAACTGGAAGAATTTCGACCTGAACATCTTCTTCGCATGGAGCTACGGCAACGACGTGCTGAACGCCAACCGCCTCGTTTTCGAGTCGGGCTGGAAGAGCCAGACCAACCAGCTGGCCTCCTACGCCAACCGCTGGTCGCCGGAGAACCCCACATCGAACATCCCGCGCGTAGGCGCCGTGGGCCGCGAGGAGTACTCGTCGCGCGTGATCGAGGACGGCTCGTTCCTGCGCCTGAAGAACGTGTCGCTGGGCTACACCCTGCCGAGCCGTTCGCTCCGCAAGGCGGGCATCAGCCAGATGCGCGTCTATGTCTCGGCCGACAACGTCTGGACCCTGACGGGTTACAGCGGTCCCGATCCCGAGGTTTCGACCCGCAATTCGGTGCTGACGCCCGGATTCGACTGGTCGGCATACCCCCGCGCATTCGGCTTCACGGCCGGCGTAAACCTCACTTTCTAACGGTTTAAACGCAACATTACGCTATGAAAATCAAAAGCATATACAGACTGGGAACGCTGGCGCTGCTCGCAGCGGCCTTCTCGGCATGCAGCTTCCTCGACACCGATCCGCAGATCATCCCCGACGAAGGCTACTACAACAGCGAGAAGAAGCTGATCTACGGCCTTGCCGGCGTCTACGGCGTGCTGAACAGCGAGGCGCTCTACGGCCACTACTACTCGCTGCAGATCGCAAACGCCGACGACCTCAGCTATTTCAACAACTACAACAACGGCGAGTCGCGCCCCGATCGCTACAACCACAGCGCCGGAACGACCGTTATCTACGACGCCTGGTCGAAACTCTACGAGGGCATCAAGAACGCGAACCGTTACATCGAGTCGGTCGAAAAGACAACCATCGCCCCCGAGGAACTGTCGGTCGGCATCGAACTCTACATTGCCGAAGCGCGTTTCCTGCGCGCCTACTACCACTTCCTGCTGGCGCAGGCGTGGGGCGACGTACCCCTGCGGGTCAAGGCGACCACCTCGCCCAACCCCAACGACGTACAGATGGCCGCAACACCGCAGGCGCAGGTCCTCAAATGGTGCGCCGACGAGATCGAGGCCACGATCCCGGACCTCTACGAGACCATCGAGAACACCCCGTCGCGCGTCAGCCAGACCGTCGCCGAGGGTATTCTGGCCCGCGTCTACCTCTTCATGGCCGGCGAAACGGTGAAGGAGATCGAAGGGCTGGACAAGAAGGAGATGTACCGCCGGGCAGCCTACTGGGCCGATCAGGTGATCATCTCGAACAAGCACGACCTGAACGACAGCTACCAGGAGGTCTTCATCAACATGATCCGCGACCAGTACGACACGCAGTTCCACGAGTCGATGTGGGAAGCCGAGTTCCTCGGCGACCGCACCAGCGCCACGAACTGGACGAACGGCCGTATCGGCGACCTGATCGGACTGCGTTCGCAGTCGGGAACGACCAACTATTCGGAATGGGCCTGCAACTACTCCTACGGTTACTACAACGGTTCGTACACCCTGTGGCAGCTCTACTGGACCGAGGACCGCACGGCCGACGAAGCTTCGGACGCCACCCGGATCACGGACGTACGCCAGGAGTGGAACCTGCCGGGCTATAACTTCCGCGGACTGAACAACCAGAAGATCACCTACAAGAACAAGGAGGGCGTGAGCGTGACGCGTTACCTGAAACAGCCCCAGAGCATGTACAAGACGCCATGGCTCTACAACAACAGCTTCGCGACGCCCGACATCGAAGGCCTCGACCAAAGCATCACCGATGCGTTCGACCCCGCCGACCTGGTGTACGACCCGACGATTATGTGCGCAGTCCGCAACGCCGGGAAATGGCGCCGCGAAACGATTTACGAGAAGCAGATGTCGGCCAAGAACCTCTACACGACGATCAACTTCCCGATTCTGCGCTACGCCGACGTGCTGCTGATGTATGCCGAGGCGATCAACGAATACGCCGGGGCGCCGGACGACCAGGCCAAGGAGGCGATCCGGAAAATCCGCCGCCGCGCAGGCATCAAGACCGACGAAAGCCAACTCAGCGACTACCGTTCGTTCCGCGACCTGGTCCGCAACGAACGCGGACGCGAACTGGCCTTCGAGGGACTTCGCAAGTGGGACCTGATCCGCTGGGGCGTCTTCGTCGAGAAGATGCACAACGCCGGAACCAACATACCGACGGAGAACAAATACCACAACACCAGCTACACGAACTACCTGGCTGCAAACTACGCCAACATCTCCGCCCGCCACATCTACCTCCCGATCCCGACCAAGGAGCTGGCGGTAAACCATGCGCTCAAACAGAACTCTTTATGGTAAAACGCATAATTGCAGAGCATACGATGAATACGAAACGAATCACATACCTCGCAGCAGCGCTGGCCTTCGCATCCGTGGCGGCTTCGTGCGAGCACGACGAAATCTACGAGCCGCTGGAGTTCTCGGTGCAACTGGCGCCGACGAACACCTACCGGACGGGCGAACCCGTGGCCTTCAACTTCAGCGGCAACGCCGACTTCATCACCGTCTGGACGGGCGACACGGGCCACGAATACAAGCACAAGGACCGCACGACGGTCGACGTTGCGGACATCGAGTCGTGCGAACTGGAAATCGAGCTGTACCAGCGTTACGGAGATGCCAAGCCCGAGATTTCAAACCTCGACCTCTTCGTGAGCAACAAACTCACGCCGCTTGCGGGCAACAACGCAGCAGTCGACCGTCCGATCGTCGAGGCCGTGGCTGCCGACGACGGTACGAACTGGCACAAGCTGGATTACCCGCCCCACCGCAACGGTGAATGGGAGACCCTGCAATACGACATCACGCCTTACGCCGACAACTTCTCGTGGGCCATGCACTTCTACCACGATGCCGACAAGGCGATGCGGACCTACTGGTTCAACCCCAAGATCACGGTCCGGTTCAAGGGCTATGACACACAGGTATACAACTACCTGAATATGACGTTCGTACCCTTCTCACTGGCTGCCCAGCACGCCGATGCACCCTATTTCTGCAACGTCTCGGGCAACGGCAACCTGAAATTCCAGGGCCAGCCCGGCGGGAACAATGCGGCCAACATCGTCTACCAGGGATTCAACGCCGGAGCAATGGCCCAAATCGACCAGTGGGCCTTCATGCAGCCGATTGCGCTCAACACGATTTCGCCCGACACGGGACAGAATATCAAGGGCGTGACCGACGACCTGCCCGGTTACGAGTACGTCTACACCAAACCGGGAACCTACACGGCAACCTTCATCGTGGCCAACGGCAACTACCAGGGCCAGTCGGCTCCCACCCGGTACGAGGTGACGTTCACGGTGATCGATCCGATCGAATAATCCCTCCGAAACCATTCGAAAGCCCGCCTCTATACAAGAAAGGCGGGCTTTTTCACAACATCCGGTTGCATTTTCGCGTTCTTTTCAGTAACTTTGGAGGTGCAACGTAACCTTAAACCACCAAAACCGAAACAACCTGATCGTATGAAGGCTGAATTACAGGAAATAGCATCGCAGTTCGCGCTGGAAGGCGCCATCACGGCAATCGACTCGCTGGGCGAGGGTTTTATCAACGACACGTTCATCGTCCGTACGGCGGGCGACGCGCCGGATTATATCCTCCAGCGTAAGAACAAGAACATCTTCCCCGACGTTCCGGCCATGATGGAGAACATCCGCAAAGTGACGGACCACATCCGCCGCGGCGTCGCAGCCGCCGGGGGCGATCCCAAACGCGAGGCGATGACGGTCGTTGCGACGCACGACGGGAAACTCTACCACGTCGATGCAAAAGGCGACTACTGGGCCGTTTCGGTTTTCATCAACGACACGATCGCCTACAACAAGGCCGACTCCCCGGCGCTGGCCCGCAAGGGCGGCGAGGGCATCGGTAAATTCCAGGCCCAGCTGGCGGACTTCACCGAGCCGCTGGCCGAGACGATCAAAGGATTCCACAACATCCGCCACCGCTTCGTGCAGTGGGACGAGGCCCTGAAACGCGATGCCGCAGGCCGTGTGAAGAACCTCAAAGAGGAGATCGGCTGGATCGAGTCGCGCCGCGGCGAGATGCTCGCCTTCTGGTCGAAGGTCGAGGACGGTACGATCCCCACGCGCGTGACGCACAACGACACGAAAATCAACAACATCCTCTTCGACAAGAACGGCGAGGTGCTGTGCGCCATCGACCTCGATACGGTGATGAACTCCACGTCGCTCAACGACTTCGGCGACGCCATCCGTTCCTACACCAATACGGGCGACGAGGACGACCGCGACCTGAAGCGCGTCGGCATGTCGGTCGAGATGTTCCGCGCCTACACCGAAGGGTTCCTTTCGCAGCGGGCCAGACAGCTCAATCAGGCCGAGGTCGACCACCTGGCCTTCTCGGCACGTTACATCACCTTCGAGCAGGTGCTGCGCTTCCTGATGGACTACATCGACGGCGACACCTATTATAAGATAAAATACCCCGAGCACAACCTCGTGCGCACGCACGCCCAGTACAAACTGCTGCAAAGCATGGAAGAACAGTACGGCACGATGTGTGAAATTGTACGGGAGACCGTAGCCAAATACAAATAGCGCAATGGACATTCGCAAGATAGCAGGCATCGCCCCCGACGACCGGGCAGCCGTGGAACAGGCGTTCGCCGGAATCGAACCCCAGCCGATCGCGTGCTGCAACTGGCCCGCGGAATTTCCCTATGCTCCGGAAGTCAGCTTCCGGATGTTCCATACGGGCAACTACCTGATGCTGCGCTTCGACGTTGCCGAACGCTATACCGCAGCGCTCGTCACGGAGGACAACGGCGAGGTTTGGACCGATTCGTGCGTGGAGTTCTTCATCGCGCCCGACGACGGGATGTATTACAACTTCGAAACCTCCTGCATCGGGCGGATGCTCCTCGGAGCGCACAAGTCGCGGACCGAAGGCGAGCATGCCTCCCCCGATGTGCTGGCAAGCGTAAAACGCTACACGACGCTGCCCGGCAAACCCTTCGCCGAACGCGAAGGCGACAATCGCTGGTCGCTCACGCTGGCCATTCCCCCGCAGGCGCTTTTCCGCCACGGGCTCACCGACTGGAGCGGCCTCAAGGCCCGCATGAACCTCTACAAGTGCGGCGACAAACTCTCGCACCCCCATTTCCTGTCGTGGCGGCCGATCCCAACGGAGAACCCCGATTTCCACCGTCCCGAGTTCTTCGAGCGGGTCGTATTTGAAAAATAAGAAGTTGCGGTGCCGAACGAACAACCTCCGAAAGAGGACAGAACGAGATTAGAACAAATAACTTATCATACCATGAACAACAAGTATTCACTCCCCAAAGACGGAGGCCTGATTTCGGAATCGGCCCCCCGCGACATCATTCATCGTTACGAGAAAATCCACACCAAAGTCTACGAAAACGAGTACGAAGGTGTGCAGTACGTCGCCGACAACATCGTCAAGGCAATCCGCACGTACAACGAAATCCACTGCTCGAACGCTGTTTATGAGGAGTCGCAGCCCTTTGTGCTGGGCCTCACGACGGGACGTACCCCGCTGGGTCTCTACCGCGAACTGGTAAAACGCCACAACGAGGGCCAGATCAGCTTCCAGAACGTCGCCGTTTACAGCCTCGACGAGTTCTACCCGATCAAATCGACCGAGCAGCAAAGCCGTAACTACCGCATCCACGAGGAGTTCCTCAACCACATCGACATTCTGCCCGAGAATGTCCACATCCCCGACGGCATGGTTTCCGAGGACCGCGTTTCGGAATACTGCGCGTCGTACGACCACTCGGTGCGCCGCATCGACCTGATGATCATCGGCGTAGGCGAGGACGGCCAGATCGGCTTCAACGAACCGGGGTCCTATTCCCGTTCGCGCACGCGGCTGGTGCAGCTGACCTACAACACCCGTAAAATCCAGTCGGGCGCCTTCTTCGGCCTGGAGAATACGCCCAAGATGGCGATCACGATGGGTATAGACACGATCATGCGGGCCAACCGCATCATCCTGATGGCCTGGGGCGAGGAGAAAGCCCACATCGTCCAGCGGGTCGTCGAGGGCGACATCACAGACCAGGTTCCCGCCTCCTATCTGCAGGCGCACCAGAACATTGAAGTGGTGATCGACGAAAACGCCGCACAACTCCTGACCCGCGAGCAGACGCCGTGGATGGTAGGCCCTTGCGACTGGACGCCGAAATTCGTCCGCAAAGCCGTGGTATGGCTCTGCGGCGTGGTCAAGAAACCGATACTGAAACTCACCTATAAGGACTACATCGAAAATTCGCTGGGCGAACTGCTCGAACAGGGCCGCGTTTACGACCAAATCAACATCGACGTATTCAACGACCTCCAGCACACCATCACGGGCTGGCCGGGCGGCAAACCCAATGCCGACGATTCGACGCGCCCCGTGCCTTCGTCGCCCTTCCCCAAACGGGTGATCGTCTTCTCGCCGCACCCCGACGACGACGTGATCTCGATGGGCGGTACGTTCATCCGCCTCGTACAGCAGGGACACGACGTGCACGTGGCCTACGAAACTTCGGGCAACGTGGCCGTACACGACGACGTGGTATTGCAGAACATCGACACCGCGCGCGAACTGGGCTACGGCAACCACTACGCCGAGGTTGAAAAGATCATCGCCGGCAAAAAGAAGGGCGAACCCGAGCCGCGTCCGCTGCTCGACCTGAAGGGCGCCATCCGCCGCGCCGAGGCGCGTGCCGCCGTGCGCTCGTTCGGTCTGAATCCCGACACCAACGCCCACTTCCTCAACCTCCCGTTCTACGAAACGGGCGGTATCAAGAAGGGCCAGCTCACGGAAAAAGACATCGAGATCATCGTCAAACTGCTGCGCGAGATCAAGCCTCACCAGATTTACGCCGCCGGCGACCTCGCCGACCCCCACGGCACACACCGTACGGCGATGGAAGCCATTCTGGGCGCCCTCGAAGTCGTGAAGGACGACGAGTGGCTGAAGGAGTGCCACCTGTGGCTCTACCGCGGCGCCTGGATGGAGTGGGACCTCGGCATGGTGGACATGGCCGTGCCTCTGTCGCCCGACGAACTGATCATGAAGCGCCACGCCATCTACCGCCACCTCTCGCAGAAGGACATCATGCCGTTCCCGGGCAGCGATCCCCGCGAGTTCTGGCAGCGGGCCGAAGAGCGTACGCAAAACACCGCGAAGCTCTACGACCAGCTCGGCATGGCCGAATATCAGGCTATCGAAGTATTTGTAAAGATGTTTTAACGCATCTTTACAAATCTTCATTCATAATTAAAAACCAAACAACTTTCCCATGCGCTTAATCATCGAAAATACCCCGCAGCAGGTGGCCCAGTGGGCAGCCAATTACATCATTGCCCAGATCAAGAACAAGGAGCAATATACCACATCGCCCTTCGTGCTGGGTCTTCCGACGGGCTCGACCCCGCTGGAAACCTACAAGGAGCTGATCCGCCGCCACAAGACCGGCGAAGTGTCGTTCAAAAACGTCATCACGTTCAACATGGACGAATATGTAGGCCTTCCCGAGGAGCATCCCGAGAGCTACCATTCGTTCATGTGGAACAACTTCTTCAAGCACATCGACATCAAGCCCGAGAATGTCAACATCCTCGACGGCAATGCCGACGACCTGGCGAAGGAGTGCGCCGACTACGAGGCCCGCATCGTCGAAGCCGGGGGTATCGACCTCTTCATGGGCGGCGTGGGTGAAGACGGCCACATCGCGTTCAACGAGCCGTTCTCGTCGCTCAACTCCCGCACGCGCCTCAAGACCCTGACGCAGGACACGATCCAGGTCAACGCCCGTTTCTTCGGCGGCGACATCTCGCTCGTTCCGAAGACCGCACTGACGGTCGGCGTGGGCACGGTGCTGTCGGCCAAGAAGGTGCTGATCCTCGCAACGGGCCACAAGAAAGCCCGTGCGGTGCGCCACGGCGTCGAAGGTTCCTACAACCATCAGTGGACCATCTCGGCCCTGCAGGTGCATCCCAACGGCATCCTGGTCTGCGACGACCCGGCTTCCGAGGAACTGCGCGTAGCCACCTACCGCTATTTCAAGGACATCGAACGGGATAACCTGATCTCGAAATAAGCGCATTTGCGGATACGACGAATCCCGCGGGGCATGCCCTGCGGGATTTTTTTTATCGTTGCTTTCGGCAGAGAGGGCACATTTTACCGCCTGATAATTTGTTAATTGCGAGAAAAATTTTATCTTTGTAGAGCATTGCTTATATGGTGAAATCGTGGGAGTATCGCTCAAAGACATAGCCTGCAAACTCAACCTCTCGAAGACGACCGTTTCGTGGGTCCTCTCGGGTCAGGGCGCAAAAAAAGGAATCAGCGCGGAGACACAGAACCGTGTATTCGCCTGCGCCCGTGAACTCGCTTACGAACCGAACCTGCTGGCCCGAAGCCTCAACACGGGCGTATCGAAAACCATCGGGCTGATCCTGCCCTCGATCTCCGACACCTTCTTCGCCCACATCGCCGACCGGATCGAATCGGAAGCCGAAAAAGAGGGCTATTCGCTGATGATCGCCGGCTCGGGTTCCGACACCGAACGCGAAGACGCCCTGATACGCTTATTCCGCTCGAAAAAGGTGGACGGCATCATTATCGCCCCGGCCAATGCCTCGGGGTGCGAAATCGACCGCCTCATCGGGAGCGACTGTCCCGTTGTGCTGTTCGACCGCTGCCTTACCGAAACGGAAGCCAGTTGCGTCGTCATCGACAACGAAAGCAGCAGCCATGCACTGGTCAGCCACCTGACCGCCCGGGGATTCCGTAAAATCGCCATCATCACGACCGTGCCCCACCTCCCGACCATGCAACAGCGGCACAAAGGCTACCTCCGGGCGCTGGCGGAAGCCGGTCTTCCGGCTGATCCCCGCCTCTACGGCGAAGTCGCCTATGCCGGTTACCAAAAGAACATCTGCGACACGCTCGACCACATCCTTCAGACCATGCCCGGCACGGACGGATTTTTCTTCACCACGCACATCCTCGCCACCGAAGCCCTGCGCTACTTCCACGACCGCGGCATCGACATCAACGACGGCAGCCGGGGCCTTGCCTGCATGCACGAAGACCCGCTTTTCCGCCTCGCAGCGCCGCGGATGAACGTCGCCCGATTCCCCGTTGCGGAGATCAGCGCAAACGCCGTGCGCATCCTGCTGCGGCACATCCGCGAAAGCCAAACCCCGGTCTCCGGCGGCGCGGCTCCCGAAACGATCATACTCCCCTGCCACATGGAGTTCAGAGACGAATAACGCCTACTTTTCTCCAAACACAAACTACCCCGCAAGGAAAGCCTTGCAGGGTAGTATTCGATCTCCGAATGCACCGGAAACTCCGGCTTAGCGGAAAACTGCCATCGAGGGAAACCAGTATTCAGCGTCCGTATAAGGGAACGTTTTTTTCAGTTCCCCCGATGCGCCATCCACTACGTAAATCATCACATGACTCCCCCAGTCGTTGGTATAGAACAAATAGAGATCATCGGTTTTAGGATCGACATTCAGCCCCGAAGCATATACGGAGTATTTTTGATCATCCACGACCGGCGCTGAAAAAAGTTTCGACGCGGTACCCGAAGCAATCGTAAATTTATACACGTCGTATCCGTAAGAGGTACCCTCGACAAAATAGAGCGCATCCCCTTTCTTCGATGCGTGCAAACCCGATGGCGTATAAGCCCATTGGTTGTAATAAACTGAAATGCCATCCGGCAATGCGAACTCGTCCGCAGTCAGCGTCGTCGGATCTATCTTCACAAGTTTATCCTTATTAGCTGCCCACAGCATGCCGCCAGCCTCGGCAAAGCCCGTCGTAACGGCGGAAAAGTCCTTCACAAATTCGAGAGTCGAAGCCTTATAGACCTTCACGACATAATCTTCATTGGCCGAAGTAGTCATGAAAATATAGCCGTCCTTCACAGCGACATCGCCCCACAGGGAACGCCCCTCATAAAAAGCCTGTTCCAACTGAATCGGATTGAGCGATACCGAATACGCACCATCGGAAGTCGTCAGCACGCCATGTCCGTCGTCAATCAACGCAAATCCGTAAGCTTGTCCGGATAGCGCGTCCTCGGGCAGGGCCGACTTTTTCACAAAATCCGCAAGACCCACCTCTACAAGGCGGGGTGTTTCCTTCGACACAATATACATATTATCGGTACTACACACCGCTACTGTACCGGTATTGCCTAGCTTCTCATCGGGATTATTCGCCTGAAAAATATTGAGCGACCACTGGCCGGAAGCTATATCGTAATAGTTTACCGACGCCGAAGTACGTCCGTAAGATCCTTCGTTCAATACATAAAAGCCTCCCTGGTATTTATCGGGAACAGGCGCGGGCGTCGGCGTACCGTCATCGTCCGAGCAAGCCGCGAAGATGGCGGCGATAGCCAATAAGCTGAAAAACTTTTTCATTTCATTGATTATTTAAATTACGCTTAATTAATTCGCTTCCTTCACCAAGGCTATTTCATCGAGACAGAAATAAACCGGATCGAAATCCTTGACAGGATTGAGCCCCTCAGGTTTGAAAACAAGTTGATCCACTTTACCCAGCGACGAAAGATCCACCTTCACCCAGCCGCTCACGGGCACACTGTTGGCAACCATTTCGACACTCACGCTTCCGACCTCCTCGCCCGCAAGCGAACCGATGATCTGGAATCCACAGGTCCGGTCGGTCGGAGCCGCCGAATCGTACTTATAATAAGTGCCTACCATCGTCGCAGCAGCCATGTAGAGATGATCAACCTGCCGCGGGGTTGTAGCGAAATCAATGACAGGGTCGCTGTACTGACCGCCCATCATGCCGTTACAGTAGGCGATGGCAAACGTCGGAGTCGAATTCGCGCCCGTCGTCGTATAGGCTGCAAACTGGTTTTTGTAATCGAACGAAGTCGCCGTCGGGTTGCAGATGCGCGAAAGCGCAAAGCCGCCCCAGGTATCCATCTGCGAGCCGAATGCCTTGCAATCGCAGTAATAAGAACCGAACCACACGTTATCATCCGAGGTGGAGAAGAGCGGCGCATCGAAGGTCAGCCCCATCACACCGTCAGGGTCGCCATACTCGGCCGCAAAGGGCTGCGCCCAAAAGGCCGGGGAATGCTTTCCTGCAGCCATACCGCCGACTACCTCGATCTCGCCCAGAGCGACGGGCGTACCGTCCAGCGCCTTCATTCCCTCGGCATCCTCGAACGAGATCACCTCAAATTCCAATTCGGGTTCGGATTCACTCACATGCACGGTACAGGTTGCCGACACCGAACCACATGTCGCCGAGATTTTGGCGGTTCCGGCAGCCACAGCTGTCACAAGGCCCGATTCGGACACCGTCGCGAACTCCTCGGCATCCGAAGACCACACCACATCGTCCGAGGTATTCGCCGGTGCCGGCGTTGCGGTGAGTTGCAGGGTTTCGCCGACAGCAAGTTCTTTTTCCGTACAATCAAGCACAACCGCAGTCGCAGAAACCCGGGAATCGTCGTTATCGTCCGAGCATCCTACGAAAGCCAGTGCGGCCAATAGAACAAGGAGGGGGGGGGTAATGCGAAATTTTTTCATCGTTCTTTGAGTTTTGATATGTTTGTAAAATAAAAAATCCGGTCCCGGAACCTCCCGAAATCGAATCTTTTTCTACGTCCATAACCGCATTCCACCAGTGAAATACCAAGACTTGCGACGCTCCGTTCTCCGCAGATGCATCCGAAAAAAAAGATTCTTCCCCTCAGGAAGTCACAAGGCAGGTCTTCTGGCTCGTTCCTGCCGCAACGCCTTCCCGGTCCTGCGACCAGTGGCTTAAAGTGTGTTGCGGCAACTTTCGGAACTTACAGCAGCGGGAACTGCTGCCGATTTTCACGGCATTCCCATTTAATCACACGGGGCCTTGCCCGGCCCTTTGTGAACCATTGCGGTGCAAATTTAGGAAATTAATTTATATCTTTGCCACCGCAAACATATAATTCGTGAAAATTATGAAGCACGCATACGTATTCCCGGGCCAGGGTGCCCAGGCTGTCGGAATGGGCAAAGACCTCTACGACAACGTTCCCGCAGCGAAGGAACTCTTTGAGAAAGCCAACGAAATCCTCGGCTTCCGCATCACCGACATCATGTTCGCCGGTACGGACGAGGAGCTCAAGCAGACCAAAGTGACCCAGCCCGCCGTATTCCTCCACTCGGTCATCATGGCCAAGGCACTGGGTGTGAAGCCCGACGCAGCAGCCGGACACTCGCTCGGCGAATTCTCGGCGCTCGTAGTCGCCGGAGCCCTCTCGTTCGAGGACGGCCTGAAGCTCGTTTCGAAGCGTGCAATGGCCATGCAGGCAGCCTGCGAAGCCCAGCCGGGCACGATGGCCGCCATTCTCGGCCTTGAGGACAGCGTAGTCGAGGAGATTTGCGCATCGACCGACGGAATCGTCGTAGCCGCCAACTACAACTGCCCGGGCCAGCTGGTCATTTCGGGAGCCGTGGAGGCCGTAGACGCCGCTTGCGAGAAAGCCAAGGCCGCCGGAGCGCGCCGCGCACTGCGCCTGCCCGTAGGCGGTGCATTCCATTCGCCGCTGATGGAGCCTGCCAGACAGGAACTCGAAAAAGCAATCGCCGAGGCTCCGTTCCAGACGCCCGCATGCCCGATCTACCAGAACGTAGACGCCAAACCGTATACCGATCCCGCAGCCATCAAGGCTAACCTGATCGCCCAGCTGACGGCTCCCGTACGCTGGACCTATATCGTAAAGAACATGCTGGCCGACGGTGTGACGGAGTTCACCGAGCTCGGTCCGGGCAATGTGCTCCAGGGTCTGATCCGTAAGGTAAACGCCGACGCGGTTGTGGAATCGAAATCGACTTTATAAAACAAAAAGTCGCGCTTAAAAATTAACGCTCTGGTTTTCAGGGCGTTAATTTTTTATATCTCATTTTAAAGCAAAATTTATTAAATTTTATTAAAAACTTGTTGCATTTATTAAAGATACTTATTATATTTGCAGAGTTAGTTAAAAATGAGACTGGAAGGATGACATCACTTACCGAGTTTTTCAACAAACACGAAGACGACGCCCTGAAGGGCATTACGCACAAGAACAGCATTATCAAGCGCAACATCATTGCGCACATGGCCGTCAACGGCGAATGCACGCTCTCGGAGCTTACAAAGGAGCTTCACATCAGTGTTCCGACGATCACCAAACTGGTCCAGGAGCTGGTCGACGAGAACATCGTGACCGATCTGGGTAAAGTGGAGACCCCGGGCGGACGACGTCCCAACATCTTCGGCCTGGCAAACTCGGCGATCTATTTCGCCGGGGTGAACGTCGGTCGTGACAACATGCGGTTCATGATCACCGACCTGCAGAACAACATCATCAAGGAGGAGAACGATTTTACGTTCGAACTTCTGGATCGTCCGCAGTGTTTCGAGCGGATCTGCTCGGGGATCGAGAACTTCATCGACACGTGCGGCATCGACCGGGGCAAAATCCTCGGTTTGGGCGTCTGCATGTCGGGGCGCGTGAATCCCGAAACGGGCCGTAGCTACAAGTACTTCACATCGAGCGAACAATCGCTGCGTGACGTACTCGAAGAGCGTGTCGGCATCCGCGTACTGCTCGAAAACGACACCCGTGCCCGTTGCTATGCCGAGTACACCTGCGGCAAGTCCAAGGACGAGAGCAACGTGTTGTACCTCCACATGGGCCGCGGCGTCGCCATCGGCATCGTGGTCGACGGACAACTTTACTACGGCAAGAGCGGTTTTGCAGGTGAATTCGGCCACATCCCCTTCTTCGACAACGAGATCATCTGCTCGTGCGGCAAAAAAGGCTGCCTCGAAACCGAGGTTTCGGGTATCGCCATCGAGGACAAGATGTGCCACCTGATCCAGAAAGGCGTGAACACCATCCTCAAGGAGAAATACGACCAGCAGAAAACCATCCATATCGACGACATCATCGCGGCGGCCAAAAACGACGACAACCTTTCGATCGAACTGATCGAGGAGGCCGGCGAGAAGGTCGGCAAGGCAGTGGCATTCCTGATCAACACGTTCAACCCCGAGACGGTCATCGTGGGCGGTAACCTCGCAGCGGCAGGCGACTACATCATGCTGCCCCTGAAATCGGCCACCAACAAATATTCGCTCAACCTGGTGTACAAAGACACCAAGTTCCGCGTATCGAAGATGGCCGAGAATGCCAACGCCTGGGGCGTGGCGATGCTTATCCGGAACAAGATTATCGGACTCTGATGGTCAGCCTCGAAGGGAAGACCATTCGGCTGCGCGCCGTCGAGCCGGGCGATCTCCAACTCATGTATGAGTGGGAGAACGACCCGGATATCTGGAGCGTCAGCGGTACGACATCGCCCTTCTCGCAACATGCGCTTGAAAAGTTCATCGAGAACCAACAATTCGGCATCCACGAAACGCACCAGTTGCGGCTGATCATCGAGACCCTGCTGTCGCACAAACCCGTCGGCATGCTCGACCTCTACGACTACGACCTGCTCAACGGCCGCGCAGGGGTCGGCATTCTGATCCATCCCTACGAAGAGCGAGGCCGGGGCTACGCCACCGACGCACTCGAAACGCTCTACGATTACGCCCGCAAGACCCTGCGCCTGCATCAGTTGTGGTGCGAAATCGGCGCAGACAACGAAGCGAGCCTCGCGCTCTTCCGCCGTGCGGGGTTCACCCAGACGGGCATCAAGCGCCAATGGGAGAACAAAGGCTACAAATTCCTCGACATCATCTTCATGCAGAAGATCCTCGGCGGAGGGCTCTACGGCTGCGAAGTCAACTACGAATTGTAGCCGGAAGAGGCCGCAGAATCGCAGGAAGCCATTCTTTACAAAAATGAATAAGCCCGGAGCAAAACTCCGGGCTTATTCATTCCGACAATCGACTGTTACAGCCGTCGCGAGCCGTCGGAGATCACCACGTCGTAGACCTTCGGTTCGTGGCCATACTTCGCATTGAACTTCTCCTTCGCCGTGGCGATGAACTTATCATAGAGGGAATCCTTCACCAGGTTGATCGTGCAGCCGCCGAAGCCGCCGCCCATGATGCGCGAACCCGTCACGCCGCACTCCTCGGCAACCGTAGCCAGGAAGTCCAGCTCCTCGCACGATACTTCGTAGTCCTTCGACATGCCCCAGTGGGTTTCGTACATACGCTTGCCGACCGTCTCGTAGTCGCCCTTTTCGAGCGCCTCGCACACGTCGAGCACACGCTTCTCCTCGCCGATCACATAGCGCGCGCGCTTGTAATCCTCCTCCGAAATCTGGCCCTTGATCGCATCCAGCTGCTCCATCGTGGCGCCGCGCAGGAACTCCTGGCCCAGCACTTTCGCAACACGCTCGCACGAAGCGCGGCGGTCGTTGTACGGCGAACCTACCAGTTCGTGCTTCACGCGCGAATCCAGCAGAACCAATTTATAACCCTTCGGATCGAACGGGAAATAAGCATATTCCAGCGAACGGCAGTCCAGACGGATCAGGTTGCCCTTCTTGCCGAAGACCGAAGCGAACTGGTCCATGATGCCGCAGTTCACACCGCAATAGTTGTGCTCGGTCGACTGACCGATCTTGGCGAGTTCGAATTTGTCGATGCCGCAGCTATATAGGTCGTTGAGTGCAAAAGCGTAGGTCGACTCCAGCGCTGCGGACGACGACATGCCCGCGCCCAGCGGAACGTCGCCTGCAAACACCGTGTCGAAACCGCCGATCTTGCCGCCGCGCTTCTGCACCTCGCGGCACACGCCGAAGATATAGCGGGCCCAGCTCTCGGCCGGTTTGTCCGCCTCGTTCAGCCCGAATTCCGAGCTTTCGCCCAGGTCAAGCGCATAGGCGCGAACCTTGTCCGTGCCGTTGAGTTTGATCGCAGCGACGATGCCTTTGTCGACAGCGCCCGGGAAAACGAAGCCCCCGTTGTAGTCCGTATGTTCGCCGATGAGGTTGATGCGGCCCGGGGACGCGAACAGAATAGCGCCTTCACCGTAAAGTTCCGAAAATTTCTTGCTGACTTTTTCTTTCATTATCGAGAGGTTTTAAGTTATGATTAGCTGATAAATCATACGAAGATAGAAAAAAATCCGCTTATCGCCACATTTTCCGCCCGAAAATTGCGCATCCGAAACCAATAAACACCATATCAATCCAATGAAAGTAACAGTTTCGATCTCCTTTCGACTTGTAAAACCGGAAATGTTTACTAACTTTGTAATGCTTTCGTTTCATAAGCTACCAACTAACATTTCAAACGATATGACAAAAAAACTTATTCTGGCCGCCGCCATGTTGCTCGCAGGAGGCGCCGTCGTCGCACAACCCAAAGTAATTTCGCACCGCGGTTACTGGACTGCACCCGAATCGGCACAAAATTCGATCGCATCGTTCACCAAGGCCGACGCCATCGGCGTCTTCGGCTCGGAGATCGACGTATGGCTCACTGCCGACAACAAGCTGATCGTCAACCACGACCGCGTCTACAAAGGCACGAATGTCGACATGGAGAAGTCCACCGCCAAGGAGATCACGGCCATCAAGCTGCCCAACGGCGAGAACATCCCCACTTTCGACGCCTACCTTAAACTCGTAGCCTCGAAGCCCAACACGCGCCTGATCCTCGAAATGAAATCGCTTTCGGATTACAACCGCGAGGACCTCGCAGCCGAAAAGATCGTCAAGCAGCTCAAAAAGTACGGCGTACTCGACCAGACGGACATCATCGCCTTCTCGATCAACGCCTGCCTGGCTTTCAAGAAACTCATTCCCGATACCAAAATCTATTACCTCAACGGCGACCTGTCCCCCAAGAGCATCAAGAAGTTGGGACTGGCCGGCATCGACTATTCGATGAAGGTGCTCCGCGAACATCCCCAGTGGGTGAAGCAGGCTAAGGACCTGGGACTCGAAGTCAACGTCTGGACCGTGGACGAGGAAGAGGACATGAAGTATTTCATCGACCTGGGCGTGGATTACATCACCACCGACTATCCCGAGCGTCTGCAGGCCCTGCTGAAGAAATAAGGGTTTCGATTCACAAAAAGAGCGGCAAAGTTATTTTGCCGCTCTTTTTATATATAGGTATATTACCTCAGACATCCACCACCGTCACCTCAATGCCGCGTTCACGCAGGCGATCCAGGTAAAGCTGCTGTACGCCGCTGTCGGTGATGATGCGGTCCACAGCCTCCAGGTCACAGATTTTGCTGAATCCGCGGCGGCCGAATTTCGACGAGTCGGCCAGCACCACGACCTTCTGCGCGGCATTGATCATCGCGTCGTTCAGCGAGGCTTCGAGCATGTTGGTCGTCGTCAGGCCGAACTCGGTGTCGATGCCGTCAACCCCGACGAAAAGCTTGCTGCAGTTGAAGTTACGCAGCATCGACTCGGCAAAAGGCCCTACCACCGACACCGAACTGCTGCGCGTGATGCCGCCCAACTGAAGAACATCCACATCAGCGTGCTGCGAAAGGATCTGGGTCACGGGAACCGCCGCCGTGATAACCGTCAGGTGGCCGATGGGCTTGATCTCCCGGGCCAGGAAGGCCATCGTCGTTCCCGAAGCGATGATGATCGAATCGTCCTGCGAGATCAGCTCCGCAGCGGCCGCGCCGATGGCCCGCTTCTCGGCCACATTCTTCTTCTCCTTTTCGTTGACGTGACGGTCGCTGATATAGGGACTTATG
>JAEZTA010000052.1 GCA_023443765.1 Bacteroidota bacterium
TCTCTCGGCGGCGTCCGGGTCTTGCAACTCCAACCGGCACTCTCTTTTAGTGGGAAGTGATGGATTCGAACCACCGAAGGCGTAAGCCAGCAGATTTACAGTCTGCCCCATTTGGCCACTCTGGTAACTTCCCAATTTTTTGTGCTCCCTGTTCCGGTTTCGTTTTCCGTTTCCGAAGACGACCGACCTGAATTCCTGCGTCGTTCCCTTCGGGGGAGGCTTTCGTTTTGCCGCTGCTCGATCTGTCCGACCGGGTTTAAACCCGTTTCTCGCATCGGCTCTCCGAGCCGATGGAGGGATTCGAACCCCCGACCAGCTGATTACAAATCAGCTGCTCTGGCCAACTGAGCTACATCGGCGTATTCACCGTTTTGGATTGCAAAAGTAGGCATAAAAAATTTACCTCGCAAATTATTCGGGATAAATTTTCTACTTTTTCACTCTTCTCAAAGAACCGCGCCCGATCGTCCCGACTTCAGGGGCGAAATCGGGTGCAAAGATAGGAAAAGTTTTGAATAACACAACAGCTTCTGAGAAAAATATCGCACTCCCGGGCCAACTATATTACGCTGCGGCCCGCCCGGCATCCCGGGGATTCTCGGGAAGAATATTTCCGCGGCTGCAATACCTATTTTATATAAGGAATCCGAATCTGCTTATTTTTTCGTACCTTTAGGGTCCACGAATTCTCACATTATGGAATCGACACCCCTTTTCGGCCCCTATAGCCTCCGCCCGCTCCGCGCGGAGGATGCCCCGGACATCTTCGCCTCGATCGACACCCAGCGCCACCACCTGGGCCGCTGGCTCCCGTTCGTGGCCGACACGCATCAGATCGAGCAGACCCGCCAGGTGGTGACCGGCATGCTCGCCGACACGGCCAACCCGGTCTTCACGCTCCGCAACGGCGATGCTTTCGCCGGGCTGATCGGGTTCAAATCGGCCGACAACAGTAAGCACAGCATCGAGATCGGCTACTGGCTCCGTGAGGAACAACAGGGCAAAGGGCTTATGACGGCTGCCGTACGGGCGCTCTGCGACCTTGCATTCAAGGAGATGGGCATGCAGCGCGTGGAAATCCGCTGCGGGGTGGGCAACCTCCCGAGCAACCATATCCCGCAGCGCCTCGGCTTCCTCCGCAGCCACGTCGAAATGCAGGGCGAACAACTTTCCGACGGCACCTGGATCGACCTGAACGTCTACGTGCTGGAACGCTGAAAAACTCCACACACGGGCTGTTGCCTCCCCTTCCCGACACTTAGGACAAGAGTAGCCCAGAGCATGGCATTACAAAAAAAGGAGACCCTCAGAAGGTCTCCTTTTTTCATAACAGCGGGGGGGGGCTGTCCCTATTTCTTCTTGATCGAGCTGATCAACTGCGCAGGCGTCGCCTGCAGGTAGTTTTTGCAGAACCGGCTGAACTGCGTGTAGTGCCGGAATCCATACTTATTCATCAGCGCCTTGGTGCTGTCCTCGCCGTCGCGAATGTCCGTAAAGACCTTGAGCGCTTTCTGGCGCATCATCCAGTGATAAACGCTGTCGTTGAAATGCTCGGCGAAACGGCGCTTGAATACCGAAAGGCTCATGCCTGCCAGCGAAGCCAGCTCGGCAACACCCTGGGCTTTGTCGTAATTGTTGCAGACGAAGACGCGGAAATTGTCCTGCGGCTGAATCATCGACTGGAAGAAGTAAGCGTGTTCTGTCGGCGTATAGAGCACCTTGATCATCATGAACAACTCGGTGGCTTTCATCCGATGGTAACGAACGCAATTAAACATCTGGCGAATCGTGAAAAATGTGCCCAAAAGACGTTCTATTGCCGGGTGCATCGAAAGCGTGGGGACCGATTCGGTCGGGACGACCGAGTCATAAGGCATCACTTTATCGAAAATATCCTGCTCGCAGAACTCAATACGGTGGATGAGCGACAACACGACCACATGGGTCTCGTCGTCCTGGGCCGTAACGACAAAGCGTTCGCTGCGGGCAAGACATACGCACTGTTTCGACGTAACCAGACGCACCGTATCGTTACCGTGTTCCAGCTTCAGCGATCCGGACATGACGAAAAGGATGCGTACCATGCGGTCAGCAGGAAACGTCACCCCCTCTCCGGCCGCGAACGTAAGCTGCGAAAACCGGCAGTAAGTCGAATCGCCGATGCGGCGAAACGGTGCTGGGAACGTAGGACAACTACTACAATCCGCAGTACAACTCTCTTTAAGCGAGGACTCTTCGAACTGCGGTTGGGGTTGATAATCCATAAATTATTTACTCTGTGTGATGTGATTTTACAACAAAATTACAAAAAAATTCAGAATCGCAAGCAAATAGGCGCCCGCAAGGCTAAAAAAAGTCCCTGCCGCGACCGGCAGGGACCCTGTAAAACACTATAAAGGCGGCAAAATGCCTATTTATAACTTATGATCAGGATTTTCGACGACTCCCAGAAACGCACGGGATCGGTGATGATTAACTTCCGAACGACCTTGTTCGCATCGGTCACCAACTCGTATGAACCCTCGGGATGCGACGTGACGAGCGAAGCCTTTTTCTGTCCGATGGGAATCTCCGACAGCAGGCGCGAATCGGCGACCGTGAAACTGTCGAGGCTGCTGTTCTGCCCGATGGTCAACGTGCGGCCGATGAAGCCCTGCTTGTTGATAATCTGCGCATCGCGCAACTCCTTCTCAGCCCCCACGATGTAGTAAACCGTGTTGAGCTGATTCTGCAACTCGACCTTCTCGTCGCTCAGGTTCTCGACCTGGGCGCTCCGGGCAGCGACCTCCTCCGTGAGGTTCTTCACCTCGACACCCATTTGGGTCAGGTTCTCACGAAGTTGCTCCACCTCGGCTTTTTTCTCAGCCAGTTGTTTGTTTATGTCAGTGATCATCTTCTCCAGACCGTCGATGCGCAGGTTCGCCTTGCGCAGCAGGGCCGCCGAGCGTTGCAGCGACTCGATCTTCGACCGGTTTTCCTGCAGCAGGCGGTCGATGGCCCGAATGTCGTTGCCGATCTCCTCGATAGGACGGCGACCGCTCTCGGACTCCCCGGCCACGGTGATCAGGTTCTCGCGCGACTTGATCAGCGCAAGGTTCTCCGATATGGCATTGATGTCCTCAAATACGGCGTTGATCAGCGAATCTTTCGCGCTGACGACCATCGCCAGCGAATCGCGCTGACTCTCCGCCTGGACTGCGACCTGCTTGCTCACGCAGGAGGAAAAGACCACAACGACACCCAGCGCCGCTGCGATCACGCTATTTTTCATCTTGTTTTTCATGGCTCCAACATTCTATGTTTTACGATCTTGTTCGCCTTCGGGCGCAAATATATACATAAAAACAAGACCTTGTTCAGAATTTTTCACAAAGCCTGAAAATTCCGTGCCGGAGCCAAAAACAACGGGCCGCAACTTACGTTGCAGCCCGTTATTCTGTAAATGCGGAAGCGTGATTACTTCGCACCTTTCTTATCGTAGCGTTTTGCGTAACGGCTCATAAACTTATCGACGCGACCAGCGGTGTCAACCAACTTCATCTTACCAGTGTAGAACGGGTGCGACGTGTTGGAAATTTCCATCTTATACACGGGATAGGTTTCGCCGTTCACTTCGATGGTCTCTTTTGTCGAAACGGCGGACCGACACAAAAACACGATGTCGTTGGACATGTCCTTGAACGCCACCAAACGATAATTCTCCGGATGAATACCCTTTTTCATTTCGCTGTTTTTGTTTTTAATTATTGCTTAAGCGGGACAAAGGTAGCAAAAAATTGAGAATTAAGAATCAAAAACCGAGAATTATTTTCATCCTGCCTGAAATATCCTTTTCCCAAGCTCGGGTTTTCCGCAAAAAGCGCATGGATTTTCCGAATTTATTTCTATCTTTGCGCCACAAAAGCGCCCACAGGCGCAGGACCGGGCCCATAGCTCAGTTGGTCAGAGCAGCGGACTCATAATCCGAAGGTCGTGGGATCATGCCCCTCTGGGCCCACTGAAAATCAAAGACTTGCAGTGATGCAGGTCTTTTTTATTTTCCCCTTTCACCGCGGTTTTACGTGAGGTTACGGCAGGTCGTGTAAACCGCTGTGTAAACCATGAACGCAACAGTTGAAGTCGTTTGCTACAAGTCCAAAGTACTGGCAAACAACGAATCCCCGTTAATGTTACGGGTTACAAAAGACCGAAAACGCAAGTATTCCAGCATCGGAATCTCGGTAAACCCCGTCTATTGGGACTTTGAAAAGAACAAACCCCGCAGGAATTGCCCCGACAAAACCCGCATTGAACAGATCATAGCCGAGCAGATCAGAAAGTATCGGGAGCAGATTCTCGACTTTCAGGCGGAGGACAAGGAATTTACCCCAACATCCTTACATGATCGAGTGAACAACCATGCAAAGAACCGAACCGTCGGCGATTTATTCCACTCCCATATCGCCGACCTCAAATCCCAAAAGCGATCAGGCTATGCCCTGACATTTTCCGAGTTGTATAATTCGCTCATGCAGTTCAACGGACACCTCGACATCTATTTTTCCGACATCGACACCGTTTGATAAAACGATCGGGAAAAGCAATTTTGGTCGAATAATTATCATATATGGCTTTTGGGGCCTCCAATTCCGCATATTATTTGCAGTAAGGTTGCTCGCAATATCTCCCAAATACCACTATTGTAATTCCGGAGCACAATATCCCTACATTCAAGCCAGCCAAGAGCTTCGCGGCAAAAGTTAAATAACAGTTGAAAGGGCTGCCTTGTTGAGCAGCCCTTTCATATTTTGTCTTAATCAATATTGCACGGCCAATTACTTCCCGAACGTCCGGGTATAAGAGACCGACGGCATGAACGGCACTAAAACTGTGGCTTTGTACTCCCCTTGATGGGGATAAATGCTTACAGGATTTTTGTGCCAAGTCCAGTTAATAATCGAAAATTGCCAACTGCGCACCCCGTTGCGTTTACGACGTTCCATGTTGTAGCTGATATCCGACCTGAAATAATTCCGCATCCGCATCGTCGGATAAGTCGTGATTCCCACGATCGGATTCCCGTTCGTGTCGGGATAACTTTCGTTGGTCAGGCGGTACGGCAATCCGGAGCGCCATGACAGGTTGAATGTAAACGAATGACGGCGTCCCGGTCGTTTTATTACGTCGTAACTGAGAAAGGTGTTGAAGTCGTTGGGCACATCGTATTCGAAGGGATACGTCACGCCGTCCGAACGGCGACGGGAGTTGGTATAGGTATACGATGCCGACAGGGAGAGCCGTTCAGTCTGGTACTGGAGCATCGCCTCGATGCCGAACACCCGTCCTGTCCCGTAGACAAAGCCGCCGCGGCCAAGCAGGTAGTCGTCGCTGTCATAAATCAATGGCAGGTTACGCATCTGCTTGTAGTATCCTTCCAGCGACAAGGTCAGGTTTTCGCGGAGCCTTGCCCTACCCCCGAGAGCTATTTGCCAGGAATGTTGCAGCTTCCCGTCCCGGAAGGGAGTCCAAAAGTCAATCGGCATCGAATAGTAGTACCGGTTATATTGCACCAATGCCTGTGAGTTTATCGTACCCGAAAGCCAGATCGCATTATCCCGGCCGAAATCATAGGACAGTTGCGCACGAGGTTCTACGGCGAACCCGGTGTGCTCCGAATTATCATAGACAGCGCCCCGAATACCCAAATCGGCCCGCCAGCCGCCCCATTGGAAACGATTATTCAGAAAAAGCGCTCCTGATGTAAGCTGTTCTTCGGGATATCCTCTTTCTTTATTCTGCCCGTTGATGAAACCCTTCGTGTGCATCGGCATAAAACGCTGGTGCGAAATATTCGCTCCGTAATCGAGCGACCATACTTTTGTGAGACGCTGGTCGAATGTTAAGCGAGCTCCGAACTCATGTGTCTTGTAGGTTGTTTTCCCTCTGTTGTTAAAATCATCATCCTTATATTCCGATTCCTGCCGGTTTTGCAGATAGGTATAGTATGCGACAACCGAGGAACGCAGGTTGTCGTTCCATCGTGATTCCAAGCGAAGCGATGCCGTGGTGTTACCCCAGCCGTATTCGTTTCGCGCGTAATCCTCTTTGTTGGTCATGTGGTCGTCACCGGAATAGACACCCAGGCTCAGGGTGTGGTTGGGGTGAATATCGTAAGAGAGTTTTCCGGTCAGGTCATAGAAGCCGAAACGTACGGCATTGCCGACCATTGCCAGGACAGCTTCGGGAAAGAAGTAACGGGCAGAAACGAGATACGAGCCTTTATTCCGCACGATAGGGCCGTCTACAGTTCCGGCCAGCGAAAGCGTTCCGACAGTGAGTGACTGCCGGTGATCCTGACGGTCTCCGTCGCGTGTGCGAATCTGCGTCAGGGCCGAGAGACGCGATCCGTAGGCGGGAGAAATGTAGCCTTTCGAAACTTCGGCGGATTGAACCGTTTCGCCGCTGAATATCGAGAGAATACCATATGCGTGCGCCTGGTTGTAGATCGGCACATCGTCGTAGAGAATTAACGTCTGGTCATTGCTGCCGCCGCGTACCAGCAGGCCAGACATGCCGTCCTTACCCGCAGAAACACCAGGGAGCAGTTGCAGGAACTTGAAAATATCTTTCTCGCCGGCGAATAACGGCGCATATTTGAGTTGTTCGATATTTACAGCGACGTTACCTGTCTGTTTGTAGATTATCAGAGGTTTCCTGGCTGTAACGACCACCGAATCGATCGTTGCGGAACGCGAAACGCTGTCGGCGGGAGTCTGAGCCAGAACCACTGCGGGGAACCATGAGCACAGAAAACAAATTATCCGCAGTTTCATATCTCCGGTGTTTTAAAGTAATTGTATCCGGCGAAGATGCCCAGGCCGTTGCCGATATTCGTATATACCGTAATCTGCTCGACAAAAGGATTCTCCTCACCACCCCATTCGGTATTGAGTTCCTGTTTGTAACGAGATTTCATGTAACGGTCATAAGTATCCGAAGCGGTGATTACCTGAAAAACATGTTTGTTTTCGTCGCCTCCGAAAACAGAAAACCGGAGCGGGACAACTGCTTCGCAGTTTTCATAGGGGATTCGTAAGAACTGTTCGAAGTCCACGGTACTGCCTTTGTCGTTGGCTTCGGATGCATCGTTGGCGCCATTGATCTGATCGACGAATGCAGAGGTTGTATAGAACTCATAAATATCCGTGAACCCGTTGTATTTTCGCTTGCCCCGAATCCATACCGACTTGGCATCGTTCGAGACCATTAACTCGGACATATCGAAATGCCGATACCAGCCTTTTTGACGTGCAAAAGTAAGAGATCCGGCCGGAGCCTGCGGAATGTCCGTTTCTGCGGACAATTCCCCATAATTCGGAACGGTAACGACCAATCGATAATGTCGCCCGGCAGTAGGAATAAAGTCGGTCGTAGTTATCCCTTCCTTGTCAGCCTGGCAGTTTATGACCTCCGTTTTGTTTTCATACAAACGGATCTCAGCGTCCATGACAGCCTTGAACTTATCGCCGTCGGTATACGTGCCGCTCCAATTCAGCCGGACGACAAACTTTTCCTGCGGGGTGATCAGGGCATTGACGACGACGCGTGGTTTTAAGTCTTTTCCTGTAAAATCGTAATCTACCTCACATGAGGAAAGTATGACGGTGCATAGCACCGCCATACTTATGGCTCGAATGATATTCATGAAAAATCAATTTGATTTATTTAAGATTGGCAATTATAACAAATACCTATATTGTCTATCAATGTGATTCGTTGTGGGAAGTAAACTCCCCATGGATTAGATAATGCCCGATTTCACATGAATTCATAACGATTCGAGATTTAGCCGGATTAGCGGGCTGATGTAAAATATAAATCAAGACGGCCTTCACCTGCCTGAAGTGTTCCTGCACTGTAAACCATCATTGAAAAGGATGCCGATTTGCCGGCCTGAATTTGTGTTTACCCACGGTTGATTTGAGATAATTCCGTCTCTGCTCGACAACTCTGGCTAAAATGTCATGAGTCAACTGGTATTCATGTGTGTCTTTGACATTTGTAATGGAATTGAAGAGCCTAACTTCTCCTCCAATCAGCACCTCACCATCAATGTTGCACACATAGGCGTAATCCGGATTCTCATTTCGGATGTAAGGATTGAAGCTTTCATCATCATCAGGGTTTTCGTTAAAAAGAAAAAACGCTGCATAGCTGGCCTTTATTGCTTCAGCCTCAGCCAATGTTGCAGCATTTTCGATTTCCCCGGCAACACGATATGCCGCATCACCCTGTGATTCGAAATTATGAGAAGCATACCAGGCGCTCAAGGCCTCTTCATTCATAGCGCCCAACTCGGTGAAACGAATAGACACAACAAGGTTAGACAACCATATAGCGATTTTAAACCTTCCCGAAAGAGGTTTCCATGTTTACTGAAAAGTATAAAGAGTTATAACTCCTTTATATAATTATGTCCATCGGCTATGTTGCGTCAAGAGGCCCCTTTCGTTGTTCACAGACCGAACGCCCGTTTCATTTCATCCATTTGCGCGGCGGTCATTCCGGTCGGTTCGAAGCCCATGGCCCGGGACGTGAGGTATATCTGTGCGGACTTGGACAGCGTGTCGATCATGTCGAACGCTTCGACGGGATCTTCACCCACAGCCAGCGCACCGTGCTTTTCCCACATGACCACGTCGTAGTCTTCGAGTTGCTCGATGGTCTTGTCGGCCAGCACCTCCGAACCCGGAAGTTCATAACGGACGATGCCCAGACCTTTGGGGCAGAAAGCGCGGGTTTCGGGGATCATGCTCCAGAGCAGGTTTCCCAACACGTCTTTTGCTAAAAATGCGGGATTGTGGGTCATGGCGATGAGGTCGGTGGGATGAGTATGCACTACGACCTTTATATCCGTGCGTCCCGATGCGTGCAGGTAATTGTGAATCGCCAAATGTGCCGGCAGTTCCGACGTGGGACGAATGGCTTCGCAGGCGATAATCCGGTAACTTCTGCCGTCGTCGGCAATGCGAATGACTGAGGCGTTCTCCATTGGAGCCGAGGCCACGTAACGCATTCGTTTATTCGTTCCCGTCACGAGGAAGTACGCCCCGCATAGCTTCGGCACGCAGCGGCCCAAGGGGATCGGTCCGGACAGGGGTGTCTGGGCTCGCATCGCACCGTCGCACCATTCGGTGATGTTGTAGGATATGTTACCGCCGTTACGCTCGGCCCAGCCTTTCTGCCAGAGGTAGCCTGCCACCTCGGCCATACGGGCGATCGCCCGGTTTATCTCTTTGTTGAACATAGTCGGTTAAAATAAAGAGGAAAAGAATACGGAGAATACCAATAACGCCAGACCAACTGCCAGCACGCACATCGTCCTGCGACCGCTTCCGCGCCATTCGTGCAGGATCACGCCCCACATGTTCGAGAAAACGACGTTGAGGGCCATGAGTATCGACCACGAGAATGCGAGCAGTACGGGCGAATCCGTGAGGAACGTCCGGCCGACCTCCAGTCCGAAGAACTGCGAATACCACAGCCCTCCGGCCAATGCGCAGAAGAGCACGTTGCTGGTGAAAACTGCGCGGGGGACCGAAAGAAAGCCTTTCATGCCTTTGCGACCATGCGGGCGCAGGCAGTAAACGGCGTTGGTCACAAAGCCCCCGAGCGTCACGAGCGCCACCACGGGCAGTCCGGCGAACAGGGGTGCAACCCCTGCTGCGATCATGTGTTCCCGCAGCGGCTGCCCGGCATCGAGTCCCAGCGCGAAGCAGGCGCTCATGATGCCTGCCAACAGGGCAACCAGCAATCCTTTCGTCAGTGCGAAATCGCGAATGGCGGCGTCCCTGTCGGCCCGGCTCATGGTCTTGCTACGCAGCGATCCCGCATATCCGATCACGGCGATCCCGGCCAGCGTGATGCAGACCCCGCCGAGCAGTATCGCACCCTTCCCGTGGAATAGGTCCGTACCGCCGAAAATTACCGGAAGCAGCGTTCCGAACGCCGAGCAGGTTCCCAGCGATATGGATTGCCCGAGCGCGACACCCAAATAGCGCATGCTCAGCCCGAAGGTCAGGCCCCCGACGCCCCACAAGGCGCCGTAGACGATGGCCAGGATGCTGCCTTCGGCCGTGAAGAGCGACGCCAGACCATATCCTTCCGGCAGTATAGCCCATGCGCCTGCCAGTGGGAACAGAATCCAGGCAAATATACCCTGCGTCAACCAGAACCCCTCCCACGACCACTCTCGCACGCGTTTTACGGGAACGTAGGAACTGGACTGCCCGAAACTGCCGAGTGCAATGATCAAAAGACCCCAAAATAGTTCCATCCCATTATCGGTTTGAGGTTACCTCGCGCTCGTAACGGGCGATCTCGTCGATCAGTTCCGTACCGACGGGAACATTGTTCTGCAGACAGAAATAGTCGTATACGTCACCCCACGGCATTGATTTACTGCGTTCAAGGAGCGCCAGCCGCTCGAATCCGCGTCCGTTGCGTTCGTATTCGCGCAGGAGCCCGATGGGGCTCAGGAGTGCCATGAGAAATGCCTGTTGCGTTGCCCGCAGGCCGATAGCGTAAGCCCCGATGCGGTTGATCGACGCATCGAAATAATCCAGACCGACATTTACGCGGCGCAGGGCATCCGCCCATACGACCTCCTCGGCCAGCATCCTTACGCTGTCGTTGAGGATGACCACATGGTCGCTGTCCCAGCGCATAGGGCGGCTGACGTGCAGCAGCAGTTCGGGCATAAAGAGCAGCAGGGCCGAGATTTTGTCCGCGATCTCTTCGGTGGGGTGGAAATGCCCCATGTCGAGCGTGACCATCAAGTCGTTGCGCAGGGCATAGCCCATGTAGAACTCGTGACTGCCAACGGTGAAGTTTTCGAGCCCCATTCCGAACAACTTGCTTTCGAGTGCATCCTTGACATGGGGGCATTTGTGGGAGAAGATCGCGTCGAGCGACTCTTTGAGCAGACTGCGGTAACGGTATTTATCCACGCAGAGGTCCTTGCTGCCGTCGTGCACCCACAAGTTGTGACAGGCTTTCGCTCCCTGTGCTTCGCCCATGGCGTCAGCTATACGGCGGGAACGCACGGTATGCTCGACCCAAAACTCCCGGATAGCCGGATCGGGATTGGCGAGTGTCAGCTCACCGCTGAGCGGATGCGAGAAGCTCGTCGAGTTGAAGTCGAGCAGCAGCCCCTGCTCCCGCGCCCACTCGATCCAGCTTTGGAAGTGGCGCGGCTCGATGGCGTTGCGGTCGACCTTCTCACTCCCGAAATCGCCGTAAACGGCGTGTAAGCTCAGGTGGTGACGGCCTGCAGTCATCGACACCACCTTCGCGATGTCCTGCCGCAGTTGGTCGATGTTGCGGGCCTTGCCCGGGTAGTTACCCGTGGCCTGAATACCACCTGAAAGTTCTCCGTCGGGATTCTCAAATCCCGTTACGTCGTCTGCCTGCCAGCAGTGGAGCGAGAGCGAAAGTCTCGCGAGCTGTTCTAACGCCCGGTCCGCATCGACCCCAATGGCTGCATAACGTTCTTTTGCTACGGCATAATTGCGAGCCGTCTGTTCTGTATTCTTCATGGTATGAGTTTAAGAAAGTGTCTGTATTTCTCCTGCCACAGGGCATGGTCTTTCGGTCGGTAATGGCGGCCCGGCATCGCCTTGGCGACCATGCGGCGCATCTCGGCCAATGAGCCGACGACACCTGCAGCCCGGGCCTGCACCATGATGTTGCCCAATGCAGTGGCTTCGGCAGGACCTGCCACGACCTCGATGCCCGTCGAGTCTGCTGTTAAGGCGTTGAGCAGTTCGTTGCGCGATCCGCCGCCGATGATGTGCAGCCGCTGAATCGGGAACGGGGCCAGCGCCACGAATAGCTCCAGCACGTAGCGGTATTTGAGCGCCAGCGATTCGAAGATCGCCCGCACCAGCTGTGCGTCCTCCTCCGGCATAACCTGCCCCGTGTCCGCACAGTATGCGGCGATGGCCTGTACCATATCCTCCGGGGCGGCAAAGCGGGGATCGTCAGGGTCGATGTAGGTCGTGTTCTCCGTGACCGCGGATGCCATCCGGACAATCTCATTGTAATCGTACTCGCGGCCTGCACGCCGCCATTCTGCGATCACCTGCTCCAATATCCACATGCCCGTGATATTCTTCAACAGCCGTGTCGTGCCGTCCACGCCGCCCTCATTGGAGATGTTCCACCGTTCGGTGTCGACCGAGATGAGCGGCTCGTCGAGCTCGATACCCATCAACGACCAGGTCCCGGAACTCAAATAGGCGAAGTTACGGTCTGCAGCGGGTATAGCCGCTATGGCGGATGCCGTGTCGTGCCCGGCCACCGCAACGACCGGAAGAGGGGCCGTGCCGCACTCTTCGGCGATGTCTGCCCGAAGCGTCCCGACCCGGGTTCCGGGCAGGACCAGCTTCGGGAATGTTCCGGGCCCGATGCCGCACGCCGCGAGCAGTTCAGGACTGAAATCCCTCTTGCGCACATCGAGCAGTTGAGACGTCGAGGCGATGGTGTATTCCGTGACAGCATTCCCGGTCAGCAAGTAGGCCAGCGCGTCGGGCATGAAGAGCAGCCGGTGTGCGGCGCGGAGCTGCGACGAACGGCGGCACTTCAGGGCGTAAAGCTGAAAAAGCGTGTTGAAATCCAGAATCTGTATCCCCGTCATCGCATACACTTCGCTGCGGGAGAGCACTTCCGAGAAAAATCGTTCGGGTATTCCTTCGGTCTGCCGGTCGCGGTAGGCTACCGGCAGTCCGAGCAGGGCTCCGTCGTCACCCACGAATGCGAGATCGACGCCCCAGGTGTCGATCCCGACCGATTCGGGAACGATGCCTTCGCGAGCCGCGGCACGCAGTCCGTCGAGTATATATAGGTAAAGTGCAGGGATGTTCCAGCAGCTGTGTCCGCCGATCCGAATCATGGCGTTCGGAAAGCGCGTCAGCTCACGCAGTTCAACCCCTTCGAGGCCGATCGTACCGAGCATTGTCCGTCCGCTCGTAGCTCCCAGATCGAAGGCCAGAAAACAGTGCTTATCCATAGTACATAAATTATTTATGCACAAAGGAATTAATAATAAATCAACAAGGGCTTTGCTTTTTGACCTATTGAATTAACATTTTGCCAAATCGACATTTTCTTACTTTTTTTTGGTTTTACTTTACATTCAGAGCAAAAAAAGCATACATTCAAACTATCCAAAAGACCTAAATAAACTACAAATTAAACTTTTTAACACAATGGATGAATCCCAAAAAACAAAGTACCTTAAATATCTTGTTGCAAGTGAGCAGGATATGTCGTGGGGTATTACGATCAACACAGTCGGACATCAGCAGGTTAAAAAGAACAGCATCTACCCGCCGCAGAACCACCCACCGCGTTACCTCTTTTCCCCGGACAAGGGCCGCATACTGGAGGAGTACCAATTGCTCTACATCAAGCAAGGCAGCGGGACGTTCTTTTCACGCAATTACGCGCCGCGCGAGCTGACCACGGGTTCGATGTTCCTGCTCTTTCCGGGCGAATGGCACAACTACTATCCACAGCCCGCCTCCGGCTGGGAAGAGTATTGGATCGGCTTCACGGGTGCGGACATCGACCGCCACGTCGAGAACAGGTTCTTCCAGCGCAGCAAACCGGTTTTCAACATCGGGTTGCAGAGCGAGATCGTCGATCTCTACGAACAGGCCATCCGCATCGCCAACGAGCAGGGTCCGGGCTACCAGCAGATGCTTGGCGGCATCGTTCACCACCTGCTGGGTTTTGCCTACTCCTACAACAAGCAGTCTAACTTCGAAGATACGCAGATCGTCAACAAGATCAACAAAGCCAAGATCATCGTGGCTGAGAACTACGACAAGGGCATCTCTCCCGAGGTGATCGCCGAGAGCATCGGCATGAGCTATTCGTGGTTTCGCCGCATCTTCAAGCAATACACGGGCTTTTCGCCGATCAATTATATCCAGGAGATCAAGATTCGCAAGAGCATGGAACTGCTGACCAACACCAACTCCCAGATCAAAGAGATCGCCTTCGAGACAGGCTTCAACAATGCGGAATATTTCTCCACCATCTTCAAGAAAAAAACGGGCTACACACCCGACCGTTACCGCGAGTTTACACAGGGGCGACATCTCTGATCATTAACGCAAGCTAAATAACCCACAAAAACCCAAACTTATGAATGAACCTAAACCAAGCAAACGCCCGGCGTTCAAACCGTTCGGTCTGTTTTTCGTCCTGCTTTTCGCTACGGCATCGTCCGTCGCCCAGCAAACGACCGTCCTGGGGACCGTGAAGGACGAAGCTGATGCACCGTTGGTAGGCGCTACCGTGGTTGTCTCCGGCAAGCAGTCCGGTACGACGACCGACATCAGCGGACACTTCACGCTGCAGGTCACTGCGGGAACGACGCTCGAAGTCTCCTATATCGGTTACCTGACGCAGAAAGTCGAAGTACCCCGCAGCGGACAACTGACCGTCGTGATGAAACCTGACCAGATGGATATCGAGGGCGTAACCGTCATCGGTTACGGCTCCGTCAAGAAGAAAGACCTCACGGGTTCGGTCTCAAGCCTGAGCGAGAAGACGCTCCGCGAATCGAGACAAAGCTCGTTCCTCAACAGCATGCAGGGCCGCATCGCGGGTGTGCAGATCACTGTAGGCTCGGGTGCGCCGGGATCGGCGTCGAAAGTGCTGATCCGCGGTGCGAACTCGATCGCCGGCACGAGCGACCCGCTCTATGTGATCGACGGCATCCAGATGAACGGCTCCGATGCTCCGATGGCTTCATCGAGCTACGGCCGCAGTGCGAGTATCAGCCCCCTGAGCTCGATCAATCCTGCCGACATCGTATCGGTCGACGTACTGAAGGATGCCTCGTCGACGGCTATCTACGGTGCGAAAGGCGCGAACGGCGTTATCATCGTCACCACGCGTCAGGGACAAGAAGGCGCACCGATCGTCACCTACGACGGTTCGGTCAGCATCTCGACCCGCACACGTAAGATCGACATGCTCAACGGAAACGAATGGATCGACTACCGTAAGGACCAGACGCTCCTTCCCGACCAGAGCCGCGTGCAGTACGGCTATTTTCAGGATTGGCTTTTCTTCGAAAATCCGGGCGAACTAGATCCCTCGAAGATGATCCCGCGCGACGTCTACGCACTGCCGCAATACGATTGGCAGGACGAAATGTACCGCACGGCCATCTCCACGAGCCACAACATCTCGATCACGGGCGGTACGAAAGATACTAAGTATGCCGGTAGTATCGGCTACAACAAAGAGCAGGGTCTGCTGCGCAATAACGACTATACGCGTATCACGGGCCGCCTGCGCCTCGACCATTCGCACAAGCGCTTCAATTTTTCGCTCAATCTCAACGGTTCGTACTCGATCTACGACGGTGCGGCCAACTCGGGTGCGGGATATAACAACATGGGGGTCCTGCAGTCGGCCATCGTGTCGCGCCCGCTGGTCTTCAACAACCCCCACGATCTGGAGACGCAAGGCGGCTGGAAGGAGCCTACGCGCAACCTCGATTATGTCTACAAGCAGACCACCGCGCCCAACTTTTCGGTCAGCACCACGGTCAGCTACAAACTGCTCGAAGGGCTCTACCTCTCGTCGACCGTGAGCGGCACGACCGCACCGTCGAACTGCAACGAATTCTACAGCAAGGAGACTCCCTGGGGTTGGTATCTGAGGGGGCGTGCGTCGGTCACCAACTCCTCGTGGGCGGGCTACGACAACATCAACGCCCTGAGCTACGATAAGGTTTTCAAGAACAATACGCGTCTCAACGCGATGGCCGCGTTTCAGATCAGCGGCAGCAAATATGTCACGAGCAGCATCGTCAAAAGTAACTTTGCCGACGAAACGACCGGCGTGTTCGACATCAACAAGGGCGTGACGCTCGAAAGTGCCACATCGAATGCGGGTCCGCAGCGCAGTATGTCCTACCTGGGACGCGTGAACTACACGGTCTTCGACCGCTACCTCTTCACGGCAAGTTTCCGTGCCGACGGGTCCGATCGCTTTGGCGAGAACAATCGCTGGGGTTACTTCCCTTCGGCCGCATTCGCATGGCGCATTTCCGACGAACCGTGGATGCGCGATGTGCGCCAGATCGATAACCTCAAACTGCGCCTCAGCTATGGCGTGACGGGTAATTCGAACATCCCCATCTTCCAATATATGGCCCACATGGGCGACTCGTTCTACGGCGACGAGCTGGGTCTGCGCCCCACGTCAATGCCCAATCCCGATCTGAAGTGGGAGACGACCACTCAGTATAACATCGGTTTGGACCTCAACTGCTGGAACAGCGCTTTCAACCTCACGTTCGACCTCTACGACAAGCGTACGACCAACATGCTCTATGAGGCAATCATTCCGGCACAATCGGGCTTCAAGGCGCAATGGCAGAACCTCGGTAAAGTCGACAACCGCGGTATCGAGATCGGCATCAACACGCGTAACATCAACACGAAGAATTTCAGCTGGACAAGCTCCGTGACCGTCGCCGCCAATAAGAACAAGGTGCTGGAGATCGGTAACGGGCTCGACGAAGCACCCATCGGGACCGGAACATGGTCGCTGTCCTACATCAAGATCAACGACGTGGGCCGTATCATGAAGGGCCAGCCCATCGGCGTGATCTACGGATACGAGAAGGACGGCGTCTACCAGATGGACGACTTCTCAGGATGGACCGACAAACAAGGTATCCACCCGGCCAACGATCCCCACATCGCCTGGGATCAGCGCGAATGGCAGCTTAAGCCCGGGGTGGCGGATTGCTCTCCGATCGGCAAGCCGCGTCCCGGAACGCTCAAGTTCCGCAATACCGACGGTTCGGAGGATAACCAGATCACCTCCAGCGACCAGACGATCCTGGGCAGTTGTCAGCCCAAGTTCTTCGGCGGTATCGGCAATAATTTCACCTACAAGGATTTCGAACTGGGCATCTACTTTACCTACTCCTACGGAGCGAAGATCTTCAACTCGACCCGCTATGAACTCGAGGGTGCTTATCCGGGCGAATACTTCAACATCACCCGTAATTTCTGGCACAACCATTGGTCGCCCTCGAACCCGACCAACGACTATCCCTCGTATGCAGACGCCAACTACTACAACACGGTTTCGGCGCTGCCTTCGAGCTACTACGTGGAGGACGGATCGTACCTGCGCCTGCAGAACCTCACGTTCGCCTACAATCTGCCTTCGGGGTTCACGAAGAAGCTCGGTCTGCGAAACGTCCGCGTCTACTACTCGGCCTATAACCTCTTCACGATCACACCTTATACAGGCATGGACCCAGAGGTCGATTCGGGCAATGCACTGTTGAGCGGCTTCGATACGATCGGTTATCCCCACGCCTCGACGCACACGTTCGGAGTAACCCTTTCTTTCTAACCCAAAAGACTATCAGAGATGAAAAAGATACTTTATCCCGTCCTGCTGCTGTCCCTGGCTACCGCCCCGGCTTGTTCAGACTTCCTGTCGACCACGCCGATGGACTTCACCGCGACATCGAATTACTATAAGACGGCCAGCGACATCGAGACCGCACTTACGGGCTGCTATGGGCAGATCGGCACATCATTCGGCGTCGACTACCGTACGGGCCTGTTCCTCATCGGCAACGTCGGGACCGACGAAATCGGCGGCAATCCCTATTCGTCGCCCGACGCCAACTCCAATATGGACCAATTCCAGAACGGGCTGGTCACCAAGACCAACCTCAATGTCCGGGACCTATGGAAACATTCCTACTCGGCGATCTACAGCATCAACCAGTTGCTCGATAAGATCGGACCCGTCGAGATGGACGCTGCCCGCAAGGACCAGGTCATTGCCGAAGCCCGCTTCCTGCGTGGCTGGACCTACATGAATCTGGGCATGGTCTTCGGCGGCGTACCCGTATATACGGCCGTGCCGCACGCCCCCAAGGCAGGCCGCAATACGCTCGAAGAAGTTATGCGTACGGCTCTCGGCGATTTTCAGTATGCCTACGACAACATCGCTCCTTCGGCCGCGACGATCAACGGTCGTGCTTCGCATTGGGCTGCGGGCGGTTACCTTGCCAAGCTCTACTGCTTCCTGGCCAGCTGTAAGCTCAACAACGTCGGTGCGGACCTCAACTTCCAGCTCAACAGTTTTGCATGGGTCGATGCCGACAAGATGTACAACGATGCCGACGATATTCTCGACCACATCATCGCTGAGAGTGGTTTCAAACTGACCGACGATTACCGCACGCTCTTCTGCGAGAAGTCGAAGGACAAGCAGGCCGAAGAAAATCTCTTCTCGTTCGCCCCGTCGCCCCAGAAAAAGATCGGTTTCGGACTGATGTACTACCAACTGGCCGCAGGCACGCAGACCGGAGGCTGGGGAACCTGCCGTCCGTTCGAGGAGGTCTACCTGCGTTACGACGAAACGCGTGACAAACGTATGAGCTGGAACATCGGCGGTCTGGGCGATTCGGGCTGCTCGCTGGTGACCATCGACGGTACGCAGTATTACCAGCCGAAGCAGAATCTGGAGGACGGTCAGTACTGTGCCCAAAAGTTCCGCATCGAGTATACGGCTTCGAAGCACGATGACGCCTACTATGGTTACTATCCGTTGCTGCGTTACGCCGACATCCTACTGCTGAAGGCCGAGACCGCCGCGCATATCAATGGCGACGAGGCCGGACGCCTTGTCCTTAAGGAACTGCGCATCCGTGCGCTGAAGCCCGGGGCCGACATCGCTGACCTGCAGCAGGTTTACCGCCGTACGGATTTCACGCAGGAGTTGCTCGACGAGCGTTCACGAGAGCTCTGCTTCGAGCAGCACCGCAAGTTCGATCTCGTTCGCTTCGGGCGTTATTACTCGACCATCAAGGCCATCCATACGACCAATACCCAGACCGATATCTGGGGCACATGGAACCGCAATGCCGCCTCGGTGCTCGTGGGCAATATCACGGCATACCAAATTTGGATGCCCATTCCCAACGAGGACTGCCTGGCCAATCCGAACCTGTTGCCCAATAACCCCGGTTATTAATTCCCGATGCGTATGAGATCATATCTAATTCTGTTTGCCGCCCTCGCACTCCTCTCCTCCTGCGATAAGCAGGACGGAGGGACGCCGGGCGGAGGCGATGGCGGCTTCCGTGCGAAGGTGGGAGCCTGGTATTTCGGCGGCTGGAGCTTCCCGGCCGATGCCAACGGTTACACGTTCCACATCAGCCCTTCACTCGTGGGCGACAACGCCCGCAAGCCTGTCTGGGGCTGGCGTGAGGATACTGCGGCCATCATGCAGCGGCAGGTCGACTATGCAGCCGATGCCGGGCTTGAATGGTGGGGCTTCTGCTGGTATGAAAACACGCTGGTCGCCGACCCGCAGATGGAGTACCTGAACACGGCGCTGGACCTGTTCCTGGAGGCGCCGAACAAAGACCGCTTGGAGTTCTGCCTGTTGTCGTGCCACCCCGTATCTCCTGCGAGCTGGGAGACGTGGTGTCGCAAGGCAATTGCCCTGATGAAGGAACCTAACTACCTGAAGGTGGACGGACGTCCCGTGATCGTGTTCTTCAACTCCGATGAGGCCATTGCCTCGATGGGCGGTGCGACGGGCATGGCCAAAGCGCTTGCGCAGTACCGCACCGCGGCTGTTGCCGCCGGAGTGAAGGAACCACTCATCGGTGCCGCCGTGCAGGCGAAACCGGCCAACTCCGTCTATCGTCAGAGTGGGTTCGAGTTCCTGACCACCTACAACAACTCTAACTTCGGCCGCCGGAAAGCCGGCGCGAACGATTATTCAGAACTGATGGAGGGCGACAGGACCGCTTGGTCGATCTCCGCTACCACTGACCTGCCGTTCATGCCGGCCATGACCGCGGGCTACGACATGCGGCCTTGGGCTACGGACCATCCGACGCTCCCCGCTTCCGACTTCTGGTACACGGGCGTCACGGCCCGGCTGCTGGGCAGCCATCTTTCCGAGATGATTCAATGGACCGAAAAACACACCTCTGAAGTGCTGGGCGGCAACCTTGCGGTCATCTATGCTTGGAACGAGTACGGCGAGGGAGCTTGGCTGACCCCCTCGGTCGGGGAAGCCAATCTACGGTTGGAATACATCCGCGCCGCCATCGAACCTTAAAACAACTGAAGACCATGAAAAGATTCCTTCTACTTCTCTTGTCGATCGCATTCCTGCAGGGACTCTCCGCGCAAAAACCCTCCTGTGTCCGCCCGAAAGTGGGGGCGTGGTACTTCGGCGGCTGGAGCGTCACGCCCGACGAAACGGGCCATACGTTCCACATCAGTCCCACGCTCACGAGCAAGTACGCCGATCGTTCGCCCGTCTGGGGCTGGCGGGAGGATAAGCCCGGTGTGATGGAGCAGCAGATCGACTATGCCGCTGATGCGGGGCTCGATTTCTGGGGCATCTGCTGGTACGAAACGAGCGTGCGCCGCGAAAAGGTTTTCGACGAGCTAAACACGGTGCTCGACCTCTTCCTCGCGGCACCCAACCACGACCGACTGGAGTTCTTCCTGCTCTCCTGCCTGCCCGTGTCGCCTGCGACGTGGAACGCCTACTGCGACAAGTCTATCGCGTTGTTCAAGCAAAAGAACTACCTGCGTGTCGACGGCAAACCCGTCATGACGTTCTTCAACTCGCAGGAGATCATCAAAGACCTCGGCGGCGAGGAGGCCACGCGCAGGGCGCTGGATGCATACCGTCGGCGTGCCGCTGCCGCGGGTGCGGGCGAGCTAATGATTGGCGCCGTCACCGAATGTCAGGGCGATACGACCTTCCAGGCGAAGTTCAAACGCTGTGGATTCGATTTCCTGACCACCTATAACAATGCCGACACAGGCCGCAAGGCCCCGGGGCCGAACGATTACGTCCACCTCACGGAGGGCGATGCGAAGTCGTGGGAGGTGATCTCGGCCTGCACGGAGTACTTCGGCATGAAATACCTCCCGTCGATGACCGTGGGCTACGATATGCGCCCGTGGGCCGTGGACCATCCTACGCTGCCCAAGTCCGACTATTGGTACACGGGACAGACGCCCGAGCGCATCGCTTCGCAGTTGAAACGCACCATCGAATGGGTGCGTGCGAACAGCCGCAAAGTGCTGGGCGGCAACCTCTCTGTCATCTACGCCTGGAACGAGAACGGTGAGGGCGGCTGGCTCACCCCTACCTTCGGGGAGGGCAATGCCCGCCTGGAGGCCATTCGCGAAGTTATTGAAACCGAAAAGAAAAAATAAGACTATGAAAAGATTCATCACGATCTTCCCGCTGCTGCTCTCGCTGGCTGTTCTCGCCGCTCCCCGCACTCCGGCCATTACGGGGGTTCGAGTCGGCGGATACATTGGCTTGCGCATCGACGAATGCATCGCAAGCCGCGTCATGACGCAAGACCTCGACGAGATACTTAAACCCTATGCCAATAAGACCGAGCGCATGCTGTGGCAGAGCGAATTTTGGGGCAAGTGGATGCTGGGCGCCTGCGACTCCTACCGTTATAATTCGGATGCCAAGCTGCTCGCCAAGATCCGCTATGCCGTCGACCAACTACTCGAAACGCAATCCGAAGACGGATATATCGGCAACTATGCACCCGATGCCCGCCTTGCGCAATGGGACGTCTGGGGCCAGAAATACACGCTTCTGGGACTTCAGACCTATTACGGCATGACGCAGGACTGCCGTGCACTCGATGCCGCACGCCGTGTCGCCGACAACCTGCTGCGCCTCATCGGCCCGGGACGTGCCGACATCGCCACGCTGGGCAACTACCGGGGACTTGCCGCCGGTTCGATCCTCGAACCGATGGTCTTCCTTTATAATAATACGGGCGATGTACGCTACCTCGATTTTGCACGTTACATCGTTTCGCAGTGGGAAACACCGGCGGGTCCGCAGCTGGTCTCAAAAGCGCTTGCCGGCATACCCGTTGCGGAGCGTTTCCTGCCCGTCCCCGATGCCATGCATTGGACCGACAACGGTCATAAGGCCTACGAAATGATGTCGTGCTACATTGGCCTGCTGGAACTCTATAAGGTCACGGGAGAACCGGGCTACCTCAAGGCCGTCGAGATGACCGCCGCAAAGATCATCGAGGACGAGATCACGATCGCGGGCAGCGCCAGCTCGACCGAATGTTTCTGGCACGGAGCCCGCCGTCAGGCAATCCCCGCCTACCTCTCCAACGAAACCTGCGTGACCTATACGTGGATGGAGCTTTGCGACCGCCTGTTCCGCGTCACGGGGAATACAATCTATGTCGACCAACTTGAGAAATCAATGTATAACGCCCTGCAGGCGTCGCTGAAGCAGGGAGGCCATAACTTCGCGTCATATGTCCCGCTCGAAGGCTTCCGCCGCATCGGCGAGCGTCAGTGCGGACTGAACTTCAACTGCTGCGAGGCCAATGGCCCGCGTGGTTTTGCCCTCATTCCGCAAACAGCGCTGACTGCCGATGCGAACACGGTTTGCATTAACCTCTACAATCCCCTGTCGGGCAAGGTGTCGCTTGCTTCGGGACGCAGCATCGCCGTGCAGGTCGATACCGACTATCCCGCCACGGGCCGCATCGGCATCCGTGTCAATCCGGATAAAAAAGCGGGCTTCACCCTTGCGTTGCGTATTCCGCTGTGGAGCCGCAACAACCGCGTGCTGATCAACGGCGAGCCGTTCTCCGGGGCGATTCTGCCAGGCGGCTACTGCCGCATCAAGCGAAATTGGTCGGCGGGCGACATCGTAACCCTCGACATGGAGATGGAGGGCCGTCTGCTCCTGCTCGGAGAGTCGCAGGCCATTGTACGCGGTCCTGTGGTCTACGCCCGCGACAGCCGTTTCAACGACGGATTTGTCGACGAGACCCTCTCCATCGAGCACGATGCGGATAACAAGGTGGCGATGACCCCCATGACGACCGATAAACCCGCCTTCGCATGGCTCGCCTTCCGGGTCAATGCGCTGACGAGCATTTACAGCGGCGACAAAGCCTCGTTCCGTCCGATCGCTTTCTGCGACTTCGGTTCTGCGGGCAACACATGGGACGAAACGACGCGCTATAAGGTCTGGCTGCCGCGCACGATTGAAACCGCCGATCGTCATACCTGGTGGTAAACCACGAAACGACACAACCATGAATCAAACGATCATCCGCCTTTCGTGCCTCCTGTCGCTGTTGTTCATCGTCCTTACGGGCGCTTGCGGCAAGGAGAGCCGCCCATCGGGCAAGAAAATACGCACCGTCACCCTCTACGGCAACAGCATCGTTGCGCACGATCCCGCCCCGGCCATCGGCTGGGAAGGCAATTGGGGTATGGCCGCCTCGTGCCGCGACAGCGACTACGTGCATATCGTCAAGGCCAGCCTCGAACGCCTCGAACCCTCGGTCAAGGTCTCGTGGGGCAACCTTGCGACCTTCGAACGCGATTGGACGACCTACGACCTTTCACAGTTGGCCACATACGGTAAGAGCGACCTCGTCGTCATCAAGATCTCGGAGAACGTGCAGTTCAAAGAGGGTATGGAAACCGGTTTCCTGGCGAGCTACGACCGCCTGATCCGGCAGCTATCCGGCCCGGATACGCAGGTCGTCATCGTCGAAGGCTTCTGGCCCAGCCCCGTCAACGACATGCTCCGGCGCTATGCCTCCGCCCACGACTATCCGTTCATTGCCCTTTCGGACCTGTTCGCCAACGATAAGACCAACGCCGCCATCGGGCTTTTCGCCAACGAGGGCGTTGCCAATCACCCTTCGGATAAGGGTATGCGTAACATCGCCGCACGGATCATGCAGGTCATCGGCACGTACCGATACAGATAAAACCAATCTAAAAAATCAACCCGAATATGAAAATCACATTACGTAAAACCGGACTTCAGTGCTTCGCCGCGCTCTTCATGGCCACAGTGACGCTTATGGGTTCCTCCTGCTCGAAAGACGATACCGGGGAGCTGTACACGGTAACTATCGTTTCCAACGGCGGAACCAACTTCGCGCCCATCCATGTACGAGCCGGCGAATTGATCCCGACGAATAAACTCTTCCCTGCTCCCATCACGATCGACGGCGGAGAGTTCGTTTGCTGGTGTTCCGACGAACTGCTCGAACACGAGTTCGACTTCAACACGCCCGTTGCCGGGGACATGACGCTCTACGCCAAGTGGTTCTATGTGGAGTATACGGTCACGTTCAACATGAACGGTGCTCCGGCCGTCGATCCGCAGGTACTGCGCAGCGGGGAGTACGTCGACTATTTCCGTCCGGAATATGCCGGTAAAGTTTTCGGCGGCTGGTTCACCGACAAGGAGTGTACGCGCCTGTTCGATTTCCCGATGACCAAGGTCTCCGAGGACGTGACGCTCTATGCCAAGTGGCACGATCCGTCGCCCGCCGATTGGTTCACGATCTCCGATGGTACGCTGACCGGATGTACGGTTCCATCGGGCACGCAGACGGTCGTCATTCCCGAGGGTGTCACGACCATCGGACAGTGGTTCGTACTGGCCAATGCAGGCAACCTGCCACAGGTGACCGAATTTGTCCTGCCGCAGTCGCTGACTACGATTCAGGAAGGTGCGTTCAAAGGCTCGGCCGTCACGCGCATGATCGTTCCGCCGCATGTCAAGACACTGACCTCGTTCACGTTCCAGGAGTGCCCCAACCTCGCAACGTTCGTTTTCGAGCCGGGCAGCGAGTTCGAGAGCATCACGGTAAACGACGGTCTGGAGCCCGTATTCGGCACTCCTGCGCTGACCTCTCTCACCCTGCCCAAGTCATTCATCGACATCGACGGATACTGCATCGCTCCTTCGAGTACGGCGCTTCAGAGCCTGACGTTCCTGCGAAGCGAATCTGCCCCGACATTCCATATCCGCGGAGGCGGCAGTCTGTGGCTCTTCGGCGGTTACTTCCCCGCGACGATCAACGTTCCCAACAACGCCAAGCCTGCTTACCTCGCGGCCCTGCGGCTGGCATGTCCCAACGATTACGATTATTCAAAGATGACCGGCATCCTTGTCGGATTCTAAAAAACCTTGTGCAGGAGAACCGCCGAAAGCGGTCCTCCTGCATTTTAACCCCATACGAATTATACGCAAGATAACCGGCCTGCTCCTGCCGCTCTCTGTCGCTTTCCGCCTGGGTGCTGGGCCGACCGCCGAAACCCGTACCTCACGATACCACGGAACGGACCCCGTACGATCTTTACCAACAATTTCAAATAGAACTGCAAATGACCCTGAAAACGATTTCCACCGCCCTGTTGGGCGGCATACTCCTGATCGCGACCTCAAGTGCCGCGCAACCCGCTGCGGATTATGCCAAATACAAGAAACTCATCACCGAGCATACGGGCCGCGACTTCAAGAAGGTCTACCGTGAAGCCGGGCAAGCCTTCCTCTACCCATTCCTGACCCCCGGTACGATGGCCTATGCCAACCAACTCTGGGATTGGGATTCATGGCTGTTCAATATCGCCCTGCGCCAACTGCTGACCAACCGTGGCAATGAGGAGGAGATGGAGCAGGCGAAAGTCTACGAGCGGGGCTGTGTCCTCAATTTCCTCGCCTATTCGGGTGCCGATGGCTGGTGTCCGATTGTCATCGAACGTAACCCGAAGGAGGGTTTCTTCAAGAAGCCCGACAATATCTTCACCGAGAACATGCATAAACCCGTGCTGGCCCAGCATGCGGCGCTGCTCACGCAGCTCGACGGCGGGAATGCCGAGTGGCTGCGCGAGAAGTTCCCCAACATGCAGTATTTCATCCAGGGCTACAAGACGCGTTATTACCACAAACTCACGGGGCTCTACTATTGGCAGAACGACGTGATGATCGGCGTCGACAACGATCCCTGCACCTACTACCGTCCCGACCGCAGTTCCGGGTCTATTTTCCTCAACTGCCTGATGTATAAGGAACTTCAGGCGATGAGCTATCTAGCCAAGCAACTGGGGTTCAACGAGATCAAGGCCGATTACGACCGCGATGCGGAGAAGCTTCTGGCGGCCATCCGCGAACATTGCTGGGACGAGCGCGACGGCTTCTATTACAGCGTCGACCTCAACCTCAAGCCCGTCGATACGGAGAAGTGGGCCTACCACATCGGGGCCCAGCGACATTGGGAATGCCTGATCCAGCGTATCGACGTGTGGAGCGGTTTTCTGGCCATGTGGGCCGGGATTGCCACGCCTGAACAGGCACAGCGCATGGTTGCGGAACACTATCGGAATACCCGTACATTCAGTTCTCCCTATGGCATCCGGACGCTCTCGAAGCTGGAAAAGATGTATAACGTCAAGGCCAGCTCCAACCCTTCGTCGTGGCTCGGCCCGCTGTGGGGGATCTCCAATTATATGGTGTGGCGGGGGCTTGTCAAATACGGGTTCACGGACGACGCCCGGGATATGGCGCTGAAGACCGTCACGCTCTTCGGCCGCGACTACGAGAAGACGGGCACGCTCCACGAATACTACCAACCCGACAATGGCGAGCCGATCCTCAACGGCGGTTTCCAGAACTGGAACTACCTCGTATTGAACATGATCGCGTGGATGGACGGACAAACGACCGTCACCGAGTTCTAAAATAAAAGGAGCCTCTGAAGTACGGGAGGGGGGGGGTGCCGAAAAACTTCCACAACTCCTCGCCGGTGTCTATGTCGTGGTCGAAGAACCACGAATACTTGCCGCCGATCACCTCGTAAAGCCAGACTTCGCAGCCGTCGGTGCAGCCCGAAAAACGATGCGCGACGACACGGTGCCCGGTTTCGGGATTTCCGACAAATTTACTTGTATGGTCTGGTGTAACACCGGATAAGGCGGCAAAAATCAGCCGTAAGTTAGGCTTTAAAAAAGTATGGAAACACTAAAAAAGAGGTTACGACGATTCGTAACCTCTTTTTTATATTTCAGGAACAGTTTTACTCCGCCTCCGCCGCATCGGAAGCCATCTTTTCGTAGATGGCTACCATCTCGTCGAACGATCCTTCACCGCGCTTGAGCTCATACATGAAAACGCCCTTATACCCGGCTTTCATCAGCACGTTGTACAACATCGGCCAGTCGATCTTACCCTTGCCGGGAAGCCAGTGGCGCTCGTCGACCATATCGTAGTCCGAGATATGGACGGTGCCGATCCGGTCGCCGCACGCCTCAACGAAATGCAGCAGGTCCTCCGAGAGCAGGTGATTCGTATCGAAACAAATCTTCACGTCGGGATATGGGGCGATGATGCGCAGCAACTCGGCGGAGTTCCGCCCGAGGCACGTGCGCGGCAGATCCTCGATGCAGAGGTCCGCACCGATCTGCGCGGCCGCCTTACGCAGCACGCCGATCGAGGCGATGCTGTTCAGGATGCGCTGTTCGCGCTCGGTGTCCGCAATCGGCTCCGAACTGGGATGCAGCACCAGCTTCTTCGGCCCGAGCTCGCCGCAGATCGCGATCATCTCGGTCAGGAATTCGACGTTGGCCATCCGGGCGCTGTCGCTGAGCACCGAAATATCCATCGTGCGCGAGAACGGGAGGTGGCACGACCACACCTTCAGCCCGGCCTCGTCGGCTTTCTGTTTGGCATGAAGGGCCTTTTCGCGTATCTCAGCCACCGTTCCGCGGCCACTGATTCCGATTTCGACATATTCGATGCCCGCTTGTGCCGCCTGCGCCATCTCCTCGGGGCTCATGCTGCTGGTCGAACTGCCGACGCCGAGGCACTGGGCCTTCAGGCTCGCCGCACACATCAGCACGGCAACCGTTAACAGAATCTTTTTCATCGCACCGGGTTATTTGGTGTAGTTTTTCACACAACGGACGCTCAGGTAAATGTCCTTCGCCGCCTCGCTGTTGGTTTTGGTCTGCAGGTTCAGGCTCGTGCCGCTGATGACCAGCGAACGGGCCGTCGTCGCATTGGTCTGCCCGATGAACCACATATATCCCCATTTCCCCAGCGCACTGCTGTTGAAACTGTTGTCCGCCTTCTGGTAGCCCAGCGGATACCAGCCGAAACCGATACTTTCGGCCCCTTCGACGAATTGCAGGAGCGCCTCGCCGGCATCGGTGAGCGTCAGGCTCGACTGAATCCAGATGCCGCCGTCGGCCACACGACCATTGCCGCCGCGCAGCCACGCACCGACATTACCCATGTTCTTAACCGTGCAGCCTGCCGTGTAGAACGAGGATTTCGTCGCCGCATTCTCGGGTTTCCCGTCGTGCCCGCCGGAGAAGGTATAACCGCCCAACGTAAAATCGTCGGGAATGGCATACTCGCTCTTGATGGCCATCAACATGTCCCACCAATCGTTGGCATTGGCCACGTGCCAGCCTTCGGGGCAGCAGCCGCGAATCTGTACGCCGTACTCGCCCGCTTCCGTGCCGTCGAGTTTGAACGCGTTGCCCACGTCGTCCGTACCTTCATACCCCTGCACATAGGGGCACTGCGCCGAGGTACAGCCCGAAATGCCGGTCATCGCCTCGTACCACGTGTAGAACCGCCCCTTGGCGGCATCCAGCCGTGCCAGGTGCGAAGCCTCAAGCCCTGCGACGGTAAAGGTCGTCAGGTCGGGCGCAACGCCCAGGTTGCCGTCTTCGCCCGCTTCGTGGCAGTTTTCGGTCATCCACCAGCGCTTGCCGTACTTCCGGATCGAGTAACCCGGCAGTTCGATGGGAACCGAGACGGTGATCGCCGCGAAATACTCGCGCACCTTGCTCGTCCCCAGTTCGTTTTTGGCCACCACTGACACCGACTGCGCGGGAATCACCACGTCGTCGTTGACCACCCTGACGGTGATGACGTTGGTTCCCTGCCCGTCGATAATCGAGATTTTCGATTTTTCCTGGTCGGCGATCTTCCATTCGTAGGTCTCGGCCCACTGCACCTTGGTCACCGAGAAAGTGAACTCCTCGCCGCCGTTGCAGGTCAGCGTGGCGGGAACCTTCGTGATCGGCCCGGGCTTCCTGGGAACGGTCATCTCCTGAATCTCCTCCTCGGTATCGCGTTTCACAGCCTCGGTACAGGCGACCAGCGCCGACGCTGCGGCCATGCACGCCGCAGCCATCATATATTTTCGGATATTTTTCATGGTTTTAACGTTTTAAGTGTTACAAAGTGTGCACCTCAGGGTATCCGAACGGGTTCTCCACATACCAGCGGGCCTTGTAAATCTGGTAACCCGCGCGGTTGAACAGGCGGTTGCCGCCGAGGTCGGACACCTCGGCCGACCACCAGTTGGACCCACCCGAAGTGGGACGCATCACAATCGTGGGATAACCCTCCGGCCCCGTCGAAATGCTCTTGATGTCCTTTTGCTGGAAAATCTGCACGTCGGAGAACTTTTCCGTCTTGCAGTCGAACTTGTAAACATGCTCGACGGTGGTGACATACATCGCCTCCTCGCCGTAAACCGGGGCAAGGTCGTGCGCCATGGTGTTCCCCGTCCCCATGTCGTAGGAGTAAACCTGCGAAAGCTCGGGAGCCGTGCGGTTGCCGTTGTAGGAGAGTTTCAGCAGCTGGGCCCCGGTGGCAGTCCACAGGCAGTTGCGTTTGCGGTCCCAGGCCACGTTGTGGGCCGAATAGACCGACATGGTGAAGGCGGGCTTCGAAACATAGCTGGCGGCCTCATTGTAGACATAGACGCTCAGCAGGTTGCCCGTACTCGACGCCACGACGATATTTTTATCGGGAAGTACTTCGGCCGAGTGGGGGTTTCCGCCCGGCTTGGCATAGAACAGCACCTTCTTGTCCGCAATGCGGATCAGGGCCACGCCGCCACCCGAAGCCGTGACGAGCACGCACGTGCGGTTGTAGACCGGTTTTGCCTCGTCCGGCGTATTGAACCAGGCCTGCTCGCTGGTCGAAAGCCCGCTGTCGGCGGCCTTCCACTCCCAGGCGATCTTTCCCGTCGGCTGGTCGATCATCAGGATACGGTTTTTGCTCTGCTCGGGCAGGATCATCACTTTCGTAGCTTTATCCAGATCGATCGTCTCTTCCTTCTGGTCTTCGGGTCTCCAGGGCACATAAGGACCTTCGTCTTCATCTTTGCTACATGCCTGGAGGAAGCATACGGCCGCCAGAATCCACAGATACTTTTTCATAATTACAATTTGCAGTTTGTCGGATTAATAATTGGGGTTCTGTTCGAGTTTTTTGTTCAGCAGAATCTGATCCGCCGGAACGGGCCACCAGTAGTCGCGATCGGGATCGAACGCACGGACGGCGATGTCCGTACCCGCATAGTCCTGAATCACGGCATTCATGTCCAGTTCGGCAGTCATCCAGCGGCGGATGTCGTTGTAATAAAGGCCCTCGCCGGCAAACTCGATACGGCGTTCGTGGCGGATAATCTCGCGCATCTCCGCCTGGCTCTTCGTCCCAAAGGTGTAGGTCGGCATGCCGACACGCGTGCGCACACGGTTCACCGCGTCGTAAACCTCCTTCGACGGCGATGCGTCGACCTCGTTCTGCGCTTCGGCGAACATCAGCAGTACGTCGGCGTAACGGATGAACATGTAGTTGGTTTCGCCGTTGCTGTCGTCCGAATCGCGCTTCTGCTCGTCGTAGATCGTGAGCTTCTTGTGCGCGAAGCCCGTGAACTGGCACACCTCCGAAGCCGGACAGTTGGCCTTGCCGAGGAACGTGCTTCCGGGATAGAAGTTCGTCGCCGCAAAACGGGGGTCAAGGTTGTCGTACTTGCCCATCGTCCCCGGACCACCGGTCTTCGTCTCGTAAGCATTCACCAGGTCGAGCAGCGGCGCATTGTTGCGGTACTGGATGCTGTAAACGTTGAACGAGTTGACTGCGGTATTTTTGGTCTTCGAAAATTCGATGTTGAAGACACACTCGCAGCTGTGTTCGTTGGCCGGCAGGAACAGTTTCCGGTAGTCGCCGAACAGGTCGTAACCTGCCTGCGCCTCCTTTTCGATCACGTCGCTGGCCGCCTTGGCCGCTGCCCGCCATTTCTCGACATCGTTAGAGGGATTGATCAGTTTGCTGGCCTCGAAGAGCAGCAGGCGGGCCTTGAGGGCCATCGCCGCGCCGCGCGTGGCACGCCCCTGGTCGGCCGCCTTCGTCCACGTCCAGTCGAGCAGCCCGCGGTCGATAATGTCGTTCAGGTCATTGAGGATGGCCCGCACCACCTCCTCACGCGAAGCGCGGGGCAGCGAACCGTGTGCATAGACGGGTTCTGCCAGGAGCAGCGGCACGCCGTTGTAATAGGTCACCAGCATATAGTAATAGAGTGCGCGGAGGAATTTGGCCTCGCCCTCCATCTGGATCCGGCGGTCGTCCGCCACCACAGCGCCGGGCAGGCGGTTCAGGTGGGTGTTGCAGCGCCCGATACCCTCGTAGCACTTCTTCCAGCGGTTGGCGATGATGCCCGAACTGTTGGCCGTGTGCGTGCCCTGCGCGATGACGTTGTATCCGCCGGAATTGTTGTAATTATAGGCGTTGGGGGTGCAGGTCTCTTCGAGCAGCGGCGCCGAATCGCCGAACAGCGCACTGTTGGTCAGGATGTTGTAACACCCGGACATAGCGGCCTCGGTTCCCTCTTCGGTTTCCCAGAACGTCTCGACCGTATATTTGTCGGTAGGAATGGTGTCGAGGTTGCAGGAACCCAGCGTCACTGCACCGCAAAGCATCAATCCGAATACTATCTTTTTCATAATTTTCCGTATTTGAAGCGATTAGAAAGTGATGTTGAAACCGAAGTTGATCGTCCTGAGCGAGGGATACTGCATCAGGTTGGTCGACGAGAGGTCGATCTCGGGGTCGAACATCTTCAGCGGGGAGATCGTAAAGAGGTTCTCGCCGTTGACGAAGACCTGACACTGGCTCATGCCGAGTTTCGAAATCCACTTCTTGGGCAGGGTGTACGAGAGCTGCAACTGCTTGCAACGCAGGTACGACGCATCGTAAAGCCACTGCGTATTCTTGTAGTCGTGCATTTCGGGAGCGCCCGTAGCCGTGTGGAGGATCGGCAGGCGGGAGTTGTGGTTCTCGGGCGTCCACGCATCGGTCGCCCACTCCTTCAGCACGCCTGCGCCGTTCCAGAACGGGGCGGCCAGGTTGCCCGAAAGGTAGGTCTTCACGTCGGCGACGCCCTGGAACTGCGCCGAAAGCTCGATTCCCTTCCAGCCCAGCGAGCAGTTGAAGGCATAGGTGATGCTCGGGGTCAGGTTACCGCTGACGGCGCGGTCGTTGTCGTCGATCTTGTCGTCGTTGTTGAGGTTCTTGTAACGGATGTAACCCGGTTTCACGCCGCTGCCGACGGTCACCGAATTGGCGATCTCCTCGTAGCTGTTGTAGAATCCGTCGGCCTGGTAGAGATACCATGCGTCGATGGGCTCGCCCTCGCGGATAATGTTGAAGGTTTTGATATACTCCTGCCCGTCGAGGTCCACGACGATGTTCTTGTTGTAGCAGAAGTTACCGCCCACGCTGTAATGGAAATTCTTGATCGTGCTCCGCCACTGGAGGTTCAGCTCGACGCCGTCGTTGGCCACCACGCCGATGTTCTGCTTCGGGCCGTTCAGGTTGCCGATCTGCGCCGGGATCTTCACGTCGCGCAGAATACCCTCGGTGCGCTTCTTATAGAGGTCCACGCTGAACAACAACCGGTGGTCGAAGGCCTCGAAGTCCAGACCGAGGTTGTACGTGCGGGTCGTCTCCCACGAAATGTTCTCGTCGACGAAGTCCTTGATCGCCGCGCCGCCTGCGAGCACGTCGTTGAAGCTGTAATTGTAATCCTTGCTCGCCAGCACAGCCATCAGGTATTCGTAGTTGCCGATGGCCTGGTTACCCATCTCGCCGACCGAGCCGCGGAGCTTGAGGACGTTGATCTGCCGGACGTTCTGCAGGAAATTCTCCTTGTCGATACGCCAGCCGACCGATACGGCGGGGAAGAAGGCCCAGCGGTTGCCTTTGGCGAATTTCGACGAACCGTCGTAACGCGCCGTCACGTCGATCAGGTATTTCTCCTTGTAGTCGTAGGTGATACGCCCGAAGTAGGAGAAGAGCAGTTCGAGCGACGAGCCGCCCGAGATTTCGTCCATCGTGGCCCCGACCGACAGGGCCGTCAGCTGGTTGTTGAAGTAGTCGCGCTTCTTGGCCTGGAAGTTCTTGCTGTCGTAACGCTTGTACTCCGTGCCGGCCATGATGTTGAGATTGTGGTTGCCGCCGAAGCTCTTGCCCCACGAAAGGGTGTTGTAGAAGGTGTAGTTGATCGAGTTGTTGTCCCAATCCTTGGCCGACACATAGGCGCTGAAATCCTTGCGCTCCATGGTCTTGGGATTGTAGGTGTACATCGCATGCTTGAAGTCCTTCGAATAGTGGTCGATCTTCACATAGCCCAGGTTGGCGTTGTACTTGATGCCCCACGGCAGGTCGTAACCGATGTTGATCTGGCCCAGAATGCGGTGATACTGACGCCGGGTGTTGCCTTCGTTCAGCTCCATCAACGGGTTCTCGGGGTTGTTGCGCCCGGGGGTCGAAAGCCACGTCGAGAGCCACTTGCCGTCGGGCAGCTGCGTGCCGAAGATCGGCAGGGCGCGGTTGATGACGTTGACCGTCGTCGAAACGCCGTAGATCGGGTCGGTGTTGTAACGCAGGTTTCCCAGCAGGCTGACGCCCACCTTCAGGCGTTTGGTCACCTGCGCGTTGATCTTCATGTCCCACGAGAAACGCTCGGCATCGTCGTTGGCGACCATAATACCCCGCTGGTTCATGTAACCGCCGCCCAGCGAGTAGGAAATCTTGTCCGTACCGCCCGAAACACGGGCGTTGTACTGCTGGAGGAAACCGTTCTCGTAGCAGAGGTCATACCAGTCCGAAGCGGGATAGATGTAACGGTCGTGCTTCATGCCCTCCTCGTATTCGAGGATGTCGTCGTCGTTGTAGGTCACCGTCAGCTTGCCTTCGTTGCGCTCGGCCTGGTTGCGCATGCGCATGTACTGAATGGGGTTGGTCACCACGTCGGGAACATACGTCGCCGACTGAATACCGAAGTTGGCGCTGAGCTTCACCACGGGAGCCCCCTTGCGGGCCTGCTTCGTGGTGATCAGGATGACGCCGTTCGCCGCCTTCGAACCGTAGATCGAGGCCGAAGCGTCCTTCAGCACCGAGATCGTCTCGATGTCGCCGGGATTCAGTTCGCTGAGCGAATACTCCATGCCGTCGACCAGCACCATCGGGCTGGAACTGCTCATCGTCCCGACGCCGCGGATGCGGATCGTCGCCCCGTCGCTGCCGGGCTTCGCCGAAGCCTGGTTGATGTAGACGCCGGGCATCGAGTAGAGTGCCTGCGAAGCGTGGGTCATCGGCTGGTTCTCGATCTCCGACATCTGACGCACGGCGATCGAACCGGTCAGGTTGACCTTCTTCTGCACGCCGTAACCGATCACCACCACGTCGTCGAGCATCTGGTTGTTCTCCTTCAGCACCACGGTCAGGCGCGTCCGGTTGCCGACGGCCACCGTCTCGGGATTGTAGCCGATGAACGAGACGTTGAGCTGTGCGCCGGGCGTCACATTCAGGGCGAACTCACCCTTCGTATTGGTCACCATGCCGTTGGTCGTGCCGTCGACCAGCACGTTCGCACCCACGATCGGGTCGCCGGACTCCGTCTCGACACGGCCCGTCAGTTGGTATTCGCTGCCGGAACGCCCTTGCTCAGGCTTGTAAAGCACAATGTGGCGTCCCTCGATCTTCGCCAGAATCCCCTGGTCGGCGAGCACGCCGTCGAGCAGTTTCACGACATTCTGTTCCCGTGCATCGACCGAAACCCGTTTCCGGAGGTCGATTTCGCTCTCCCGGTACCAGAACGAGTAGCCGCTCTGCGTCTTGACCGCCTCGATCACCTCGCGCACGGTGGCGTCCTTCAGCGTCAACGAAATCACAGGATTCTGCGCGTAAAGAGCCTGCGCACCGACCATGAACCAACACAGCATCAGCAATCCGCTCAGTCGGCACAGTGTCCGCCGTCCGAAAAGGTCCCGGAAGGACCTTCTGCTGGTAGAATTTTTACTCATAAGGATTAAAATTTAGGTTGTAGTGAAAAACAGTTAGGTTGAATCTCTCTTTGTTGCTATCGGTTTCTGTAAAGTTCGAAATGGTTTTTGCGGCTCCGGTAGAGGATGCGGCTGTCGGCCGAAATGATGCGCATGATCTCCTGGATGTTCTCCCCGTCGACGAACTCGCCCGTGAAGCAGATTTTGCGCAGCCGCTCGTCCGCAATCGCGATGTTGACGTTGAACTGCCGTTCGAGGGTCCGGGCGATCGACGCCAGCGGTTCGGCCCTGAAATAGAGTTTGTCCTCACGCCACGAAAGCACGTGGTCGACATTCACCCGGCGCAGCGACAGCATCCCGGAGGTCTTTTCGAAAAATCCCTGCTCGCCGGGACGCAGCCGCACGCTCCGCGCCCCGTGGCCGCCGTCCACCAGCAGACTGCCCGTCGCCAGTGTGATCTGGCAGTAGTCGTCCTCCGAATAGGCATGCACGTTGAAGGTCGTGCCGAGGACCGTCGAGGCTACATCCCCCGTGACGACCACGAACGGTCTGCGGGCGTCGTGCTCGACCTCGAAATAGGCCTCGCCATCCACCTCCACACGGCGCTGGTCGCCAAACAGGGTCGGATAGACGATGCGCGTGCCGCCGTTGAGCCGCACCCGCGAACCGTCGGGCAGCACCACGTCGGACTTCACGCCCAGCGGCGTCGAGATGATCACGGGATGAGCTTCGGCGACGATGCGGCTCTCCACCCGGCTCGCACCCATGAACCAACTGCCGCAGACCACGCCTGCCATCACGGCCGCAGCCGCGGCATAGCGGACGATCCGCATCCGGATTCCCTCGCGGCGGATACGCGTGCGGACATCGGCCCACACCGCTTCCCGCATCTCATCGGCCATGGCGTCGACCCCGGGGCCCACCCGGATGCCGTCCAGCAATTCGGACAGCCTGCGGCGGTCGCCTTCCGAACCTTCGATCATCTCCGCCATCTCCGGCTCCTTTTTCGTATCCTCAATTCGCATGATTTCTCCTTTTTTGTCGTGTATATAGTTATAGAGTACGAAAGCCGCGGTTCCGTTTAAGGGAACCGCGGCTTTTTTTCGTATTTTTTCGATCTTATCGTCAGAAACGCGACGAGAACAGGAACATGAGCAGCGAAACCAGCTTCAGGTCGGGATAATGTTTGCGAATCCCCGTCACAATTCGATCGACGGCGATCTTGATCTGGACGCGCACCGTGCTCTCGGAGAGCGACAGCGCCTCGGCGATCTCGCGCGACGACAGTCCCTCCTGCCGGTTGAGCAGGAACACCGTACGGCAGCGTTCGGGAAGGTCGTTGACCAGACGCCGCACCAGCTCCTCGACTTCGGATTCTACCAGACGGCTATCGGGAGCATCTCCATCGTGGGGGGGGGAATTGAGGTCGATCACCGCGATGGGAATCTCTTCGAGCGACAGGCAGCGCCGTTGCGCCTGGCACTCCCTCAGGTAACGGTTCGATTCGTTACGGGCGACGACATAGAGATAGGCTTCGATATTGCTGACCCGCCGCAGCGAGACGCGCGACTTCCAGATGGCGACGAAGACATTGCTTACGACTTCGCCGCAGGCCGCTTTGTTGCGCAGGAAATAGTAGGTGAACCGGAAAACGCTCCGGTAATAGAGATCATAGAAAACCCGGAAAGCGTAATCGTCGTTCTCGCTTACGGAAACAAGCAAATCTTCCAACTTCTCTTTCTTCTCCACGTCCTCGGGGTTCAGGCTTTCCTTTTACAAAAATAGGAAACTTTTTCAGAACCGCAATACACAACTTTGTTAAAATCCTGCGACCGCGTACAACATGCGGCCCGGCCCCGCATCCGCAAAAAGACCGGAGTCGCTCAGCCTGAGCGGCCCCGGTCTTTTCAGCCGGCCGGTTTTCGACCGGAATATTACTTCGCTTCGTCGCTGTTGCGAATCTCCTTGCGACGGATTTTGCCGCTGATGGTCTTGGGCAGCGAATCCACGAACTCGATCACGCGCGGATATTTATAAGGAGCCGTGATGCGCTTCACATGGTCCTGCAACTCCTTGATCAGGGCATCCCCGATCCGCTCACGATAAGCCGCAGCCAGCACGATCGTCGCTTTCACGACCTGCCCGCGAATTTCGTCGGGCACACCCGTAATGGCGCACTCCACAACAGCGGGATGGGTCATCAGGGCGCTCTCCACCTCGAACGGCCCGATGCGGTAGCCCGAACTCTTGATCACGTCGTCGGCCCGGCCCACAAACCAGTAATAGCCGTCCTCGTCGCGCCAGGCCACGTCGCCCGTGTAGTAAACGCCGTCGTGCCACACCTCGTGCGTCAACTCTTCGTTCAGGTAGTAACCCTTAAAAAGCCCGAGGGGCTTGCCCCCGTCGGTACGGATCACGATCTGCCCCTGCTCACCGTCCTCGGCCGAACGGCCGTCGGGCGTCAGGAGGTCGATCCGGTACTGGGGATTGGGCACGCCCATGCTTCCGGGTTTGGACTCCATCCAGGGGAACGTGGCAAGCGTCAGCGTCGTCTCCGTCTGCCCGAAACCCTCCATCAGGCGAATGCCCGTCAACTCCCGGAACGCATCATACACCGCGCCGTTCAGCGCTTCGCCTGCCGTCGTGCAGTACTCCAGCGACGAAAGGTCGTATTTGCTCATGTCCTCGCGGATCAGGAAGCGGTAGACCGTGGGAGGCGCACACAGCGACGTGATACGGTACTGCTCGATCTTGCGCAGCATATCCGCAGGGGTGAACTTCTCGTGGTCGTACACAAAAATATTGGCCCCCGCCAGCCACTGCCCGTAGAGCTTGCCCCATGCGGCCTTGGCCCAACCCGTGTCGGCAATCGTCAGGTGCAGGCTGTCGTCGTGGAGCTTGTGCCACAGGAGGCCCGTGGTGATGTGCCCCAGCGGATAGGTAAAATCGTGGGCGACCATCTTCGGTTCGCCGGTCGTCCCCGAGGTGAAATACATCATCATGATGTCGTCGTTGGTATTCACATGCTCCGGGCGCACGAAAGGCGCCGCCCCCGCGATGCCGGCATGGAAGTCGAGGAACCCTTCGGGAACCTCGGGACCCACGCTTATCAGCAGCTTGGTCGTGGGGCTTTCGGGCATGGCCGCCGCGATGTGGTCGGTAATCACCGACTCGCCCGCCGCGACGATCGCCTTGATCCCGGCCATGTTGCAGCGGTAGACGACATCCTTTTTCGTCAGCAGGTGCGTCGCGGGAATCACAACCGCCCCCAGCTTGTGCAGCGCCAGGATCGAGAACCAGAATTCGTAGCGGCGCTTTAAGATCAGCATCACCACGTCGCCCTTCCCGATGCCGAGGCTCTGGAAATAAGAGGCCGTTCGATCGCTTTCGCGCTTGATGTCCGCAAAGGTGAACTGCGCTTCGTCGCCCTGGTCATTGGTCCACAACAGCGCCTTCTTGTCGGGCTGCTCGGCGGCATAGACATCCACCACGTCGTAACCGAAATTGAAATTCTCCGGAACCCGGATGTGCAGGTTTTTCCGGTAATCCTCCTGCGAGGAGAATGTAGTCTGGGATAAGAATCGTTCTACCATACCTTACATTATTATGGCCAGAAACCGGACCGTTTTCCCGTCGAGCGCTTTCATTCCGTGCGGCTGGCTCGAATCGAAATAGAGGCTGTCGCCCGTTTCCAGCACGATCTCCTTGCCGTTCAGCCCGATCAGCAGGCGGCCTTCCAGCACGTAGTTCATCTCCTGCCCGGCATGGCTGTTCAGGTGCATCGGGGCATCGTCCGGAGCCGGTTCCACGGTCACGATGAAGGGGTCGATCTTCCGGTCGCGGAATCCCGCCGCCAGCGCCTCGTATTTATAGGCTTTCTGCCGTTCGACCGATATGCCCTTTCCCGCGCGGGTAATGAAATAAGCATTCATCTTGGGCTCTTCGCCAAACATCAGCACATCGAGGCTGATCCCGTAATGGCGGGAGATGGTCTGCAACACGTTCACCGAGAAATCGGTCCTGCCGCTCTCCATCGCCCTGTACTGCTCGACCGGAAGGTTGCAACTTTCGGCAACTTCCTGCTCCGTCAGTTCGAGCGCTTCGCGCAGCCCGCGCAAACGGGTCGCGATCGACTGAATAGGGTCACACATTCTATTTTCGTTTTAAATGAAAGGTCCGCACACACGCCCCGGACGACAAGTAACAATCCGAAAGGCCAGCCGGACGGCTCCGGCACACTGCACGGGCCGTTTTCCTGTAAGTAGGCCGTAAATATACTAAAAACTCTTAAAAACTGCAATTTCATTTCATATTTCACCTTTCCGCACGGGGAATATTCCGATGCTTCCGCTTTTCTTTTCGCCGTTTTGGTGTATATTTGCAACGATGAAACGACTGACCTGCCTACTCCTGCTGCTGGCCGCCTCGTGCAGCCGCAGCGCCCTGCCGCCCGACGTTGCCGAGCAGCAGCCCAAATCCGAAACCCCGGTCGACGAAGCGACCTACACCAAAATCTTCCTGGCCGGAACGATCGACATGGGCAACAGCGTCGACTGGCAGGCCGAAACGATCCGGCGGTTCCGCGCGCGGAACGACGGGCGCTACCTGTTCTTCAACCCGCGGCGCGCCGCCGGGCTGGACGGCACGACCGAAGACATGCACTACCAGATACGCTGGGAACTGGAACACCTCGAAAAAGCCGACCTGATCGTGATGAACATCCTTGGGACGAGCAAATCGCCCATCACGCTGCTCGAAATGGGCATCCACATCCGTTCGGGCAAACTACACGTTGCCTGTGAACCAACCTTTTACCGCTACGATAACGTAAAGGTCACCTGCGAACAATACGGCGTTCCGCTCTACTCTTCGCTCGACGAACTGCTCGCCGACCTGTTCGCCGAATAAAAATTTCCGGCCCGGATTTTGTTTTTTCAAACAGAAACCCTATATTTGTCCCCAACGAAAGTACAAATGACGAATTTCAACCATATCCATCATCACCATCACCACTTTACCAAGGGGTAGGTCGATTATGTATATGTAAACGAATATTTATACATGAAGCTCACCCCCTGCGGGTGGGCTTTTTTATGTGCCGTGCCGCGGGTGGGTGTCCTAAAAACAGAAAAACTATCAAACACACACCGAATATGCTGAGAATTGCCATCCAGGCCAAGGGCCGACTGAACGAACAGAGCATCGACCTGCTTTCCGAAGCAGGCATCCGCGTTGCCGAAAGCAAGCGCAAACTTATCTCCCGCGCGGAAGGGTTTCCGCTGGAAGTCCTCTACCTGCGCGACGACGACATCCCGCAGGCCGTGGCCATGGGCGTCGCCGACGTGGGCATCGTGGGACTGAACGAGGTTTCCGAAAAGGGCTTCCCCGTCGAGCAGGTCATGGACCTCGGGTTCGGCGGCTGCCGCCTCTCGCTGGCCGTCCCCAAAACGACTGCTTACGACGGTCCCGGCTTCTTCCGCGGCAAACGCGTCGCCACCTCCTACCCCAACATCCTCGCCCGCTACTTCGCCGAACAGGGCATTGAGGCCGAAATCCACACCATCGAAGGCTCCGTGGAGATCGCCCCGGCCGTGGGCATGGCCGACGGCATTTTCGACATCGTCTCCTCGGGCGGCACGCTCATTTCGAACGGACTGGTCGAGGTCGAGAAGGTTCTCTTCTCCGAGGCGGTGCTCATCGCCAACCCCGAACTCGACAGCGACAAACGCCGCGAGATGGAGCAGCTCACCTTCCGTTTCAACTCGATCCTCGACAGCCGCGGCATGAAATACGTGCTGATGAACCTCCCGAAGGAGCGGCTCGACGACGCCATCCAGATACTTCCCGGCATGCGCAGCCCGACCGTGCTGCCGCTGGCGCAGGAGGGCTGGTGCTCGATCCACGCCGTCATCTCCCAGGAACAGCTCTGGGAGCGCATCGAACGCCTCAAGGCGATCGGCGCCGAAGGCATCCTGATCCTGGCACTCGAAAATATGATCCGCTAAAACCCCGGAACCCGCTATGGAAATCCTGAAAATCTACAACAACCCCGAACGTGCGGAGTGGCCGGCCCTCACCGAACGCGTCACCCGCCAGGAGGAGGAGATCACGCGCCAGGTGGCCGAAATCCTCGCCGATGTAAAATCGGGCGGTGACCGCTCCCTGCGCGAAATCACCCGCCGCATCGAAGGGCGCGAACCCCGGACGTTCGAAGTGCCCGCCGAAACCCGCTCCGCCGCCGAAGCCCTCATCCCCGCCGCACTCAAGGAGGCCCTCGCCACCGCGAAATCCAATATCGAAACCTTCCACCGCGCCCAACTCACCCCCGAGGTCGATTCCGAACCTATGCCGGGCGTACGGTGCGTGCAGCGCGCCCTGCCGATCAGCCGCGTGGGGCTCTACATCCCCGGCGGCAAGGCCCCGCTTTTCTCCACGGTGCTGATGCTGGCCGTCCCGGCGCGCGTCGCCGGCTGCAAGGAGGTGATCCTCTGCACCCCCGCCCGCCCCGACGGCACGATAGCACCCGAAATCCTCTATGCCGCCGACCTGTGCGGCGTCGACCGCATCTTCGCCGTCGGCGGAGCGCAGGCCGTGGCCGCCATGGCCTACGGCACGGAGAGCATTCCGCGCGTCGACAAGATTTTCGGCCCGGGCAACCGCTACGTCACCAAGGCCAAACAGCTCGTCGGCGCCAACGACGTGGCCGTCGATCTGCCTGCCGGCCCCTCGGAGGTGCTGGTGCTGGCCGACGACGAGGCGTCGCCCGCCTTCGCCGCCGCCGACCTGCTCTCGCAGGCCGAACACGGAGGCGACAGCCAGGCCGTGCTGGTCTGCCCGTCGGTCGAGTTCGCCCGCGACGCCCAGCGGGCCGTCGGCGAACAACTGCTCCAGCTGCGCCGCGGCGACACCATCCGCGAAGCGCTCCGCCAGAGCCGCATCGTCGTCCTCGACAGCCGCGAGAAGATGATCGACTTCGCCAACGCCTACGCCCCCGAACACCTGATCATCTCGATGCGCGACGCCTGGGCCGCCGCCGCACAGATCACCGCCGCCGGCAGCGTCTTCATCGGCCCCTGGTCGCCCGAAAGCGCCGGGGACTACGCCTCGGGGACCAACCACACGCTGCCCACAGGAGGCTGGGCACGGGCTTACAGCGGTGTGAACACCGATTCGTTCCTGCGCAAGATCACCTACCAGGAACTCTCCCGCGACGGACTCGCGCTTCTCTCTCCGACGATCATCGCCATGGCCGACGCCGAGGGCCTCGGAGCACACGCCGCCGCCGTGCGCGTCCGCATGAAAGGAGGTAACCTATGAGACCGCTCGACGAACTGGTCCGCCCCAACATCCGGGCGCTGAAACCCTACTCCACGGCCCGCGACGAATACGCCGGCGGGGAGATTTCGACGTGGCTCGACGCCAACGAGAACCCCTACGACAACGGCGTCAACCGCTACCCCGACCCGCACCAGAAGGCTCTCAAACAGCAGATCTCCGCCCTGAAAGGCGTCCCCGAAGCGCAAATTTTCATCGGCAACGGCAGCGACGAGGCCATCGACCTCGCCTACCGCATCTTCTGCCGCCCCGGCGTCGACAACGCCGTCTCGATCGCCCCGACCTACGGCATGTACCGCGTTGCAGCCGATGTCAACGATGTCGAGATGCGCGAGGTCCCGCTCGGCGAAGACTTCGCACTCCCGGTCGATGCGCTGCTCGCCGCGGCCGACGAACACACCAAACTGCTGTGGCTCTGCTCCCCGAACAACCCCACGGGCAACGCCTTCCCGGCGGACGAGATCGAGCGGCTCCTCCGCGAGTTTGACGGCATGGTCCTGCTCGACGAAGCTTATATCGACTTCTCCGACACCCCGGGATTCCTCGCCCGGCTCGCCGAATTCCCCAACCTGATCGTCCTGCAAACCCTCTCCAAGGCGTGGGGCATGGCGGGGCTCCGCCTCGGGCTGGCCTTCGCGTCGGAGCCCGTAGCAGCGCTCTTCGCCCGGGTAAAATACCCCTACAACATCAACTGCCTCGCGCAGCAGGCCGTCGCCGAACGGCTCTCCTGCGACATTGCGCCGCAGGTCGCCGAACTCTGCGCCGAGCGCAACGCCCTCACGTGGGCGCTGGCCGACTGCCCGGCGATCGTACAGGTCTACCCCTCCGACGCCAACTTCATTCTGGTCCGCACACCCGACCCCGACCGGCTCTACGACGCACTGATCTCGGCGGGTGTCATCGTCCGCAACCGCTCGCGCATTCCGGGTTGCGAAGGATGCCTGCGCATCACCGTCGGAACTCCTGAGGAAAACGCCCGGATGCTCGAAACCGTCAAAAATTTCCGTTTATGAAAAAAGCCCTCTTCATCGACCGCGACGGCACGATCATCGCCGAGCCTGCCGACGAACAGATCGACAGCCTCGAAAAACTCGCCTTCATCCCCGGAGCCATCTCGGGCCTGAAAGCCCTCACGGGCCTCGGATTCGACCTCGTGCTGGCCACCAACCAGGACGGCCTCGGGACGGAGTCCTTCCCCGAAGACACCTTTTGGCCCGCCCACGAAAAGATGCTCGCGACGCTGCGCGGCGAGGGCGTTACGTTCGACGACCAACTGATCGACCGTACCTTCGAGCGCGACAACGCCCCCACGCGCAAACCCCGCACGGGGATGTTCGGGGACTACCTCGGCGGTGCGTATGACCTTGCCGCAAGCTACGTCATCGGCGACCGCGTGACCGACATCCTGCTGGCCCGCAACCTCGGGGCGCGGGGCATCCTGCTGGCTCCCGCCGCCGAAGGGGCTCAAATGCTGGAAAAGGCCGGAGCCGCCGACGCCTGCGCACTGGTTACCGACTCGTGGGCCGAAATCGCCGAATTCATCCGCCGCGGCGAACGCCGGGTCGAAATCCGGCGCGAAACCCGCGAAACGCAGATCACCGTCCGCCTCGACCTCGACGGCCGCGGGGACTTCAACGACCAGATTTCCACCGGACTGCGGTTCCTCGACCACATGCTCTCGCAGATCGCCCACCACGGCGGCGTGTCGCTGGCCGTCGACGCCACGGGCGACCTCGACATCGACGAACACCACACCATGGAGGATGTGGCCATCACCTTGGGCGAGGCTATCGACCGCGCGCTGGGCTCCAAGGCCGGCATCGCCCGCTACGGCTTCGCCCTGCCGATGGACGACTGCCGGGCGCTGGTGCTCATCGACTTCGGGGGACGCATCGACTTCGAATGGGATGTCGAATTCGCCCGCGAACGGGTCGGCGACGTTCCCACCGAGATGTTCCGCCACTTCTTCCACTCGCTCTGCTGCGCCGCCCGCTGCAACCTGCAGATCTCCGCCCGCGGCGAGAACGACCACCACAAAGCCGAAGCCATCTTCAAAGCCTTCGCCCGCGCGCTGCGCATGGCCGTCGGCCGGCAGGGTTTCGGTTACGACATCCCCAGCAGCAAAGGAGTCCTATGATAGCCGTCGTCGATTACGCCACGGGCAACCTGCGGTCGGTTGCCGACGCCCTGCGCCGCGCAGGAGCCGAATTCACGCTCACGGCCGACCCCGCCGTCCTGCGCCGCGCCGACAAGGTGATCCTGCCGGGAGTCGGCGAAGCCTCTTCGGCCATGTCGAAACTCCGCGAGCGGGGCCTCGACACCGTGATCCCCACCCTCACGCAACCCGTGCTGGGCATCTGCATCGGCATGCAACTGATGTGTCTTTCGAGTGCGGAGGGCGACGCCCGCTGCATGGGCATCTTCCCCGCCCGGGTCCTGCGGCTGCCCTCCGTCACCCCCGACGGCGCCCTGCTCAAAGTTCCCCACGTGGGCTGGGATACGATTTCGGACCTTCGCACTCCGCTGTTCCGCGACCTTGCCGAAGAGACCTATGTATATTACGTCCACTCCTTCGCCGCAGAACTCTGCGCCGCAACCGCCGCCACAACCGACTACGGCCGCCCGTTCAGCGCCGCGCTTGCCCGCGACAACTTCTTCGGCACGCAGTTCCACCCCGAAAAGAGCGGCGCGGCAGGGGCCCAGATTTTACGGAATTTCCTAAACCTTTGACACCATGATCGAAATCATACCCGCAACGGACATCATCGACGGCCAGTGTGTGCGCCTCACGCAGGGCGACTACGCCAGCCAGAAGACCTACTACCGCGACCCGCTCGAAGCGGCGCTCCGCTTCGAAGAGGCGGGCATCCGCCGCCTCCACATGGTCGACCTCGACGGCGCCAAGGCTTCCGAACCCCGCAACCTCGCGGTGCTGGAACGCATCGCCACGAAAACTTCGCTCGAAGTGCAGTACGGCGGCGGCATCAAGAGCCGCCAGGCGCTTTTCGACGTTTTCGCCGCCGGAGCCCGCCGGGCCATCTGCGGCAGCCTCGCCGTCCGCGAACCCGAGCGTTTCGCCGCATGGCTCACGGAATTCGGCCCCGAACGGCTGATCCTCGGCGCTGACATCCGCGACGGCGCAGTGGCCATCCAGGGCTGGCTCGAAAGTTCGTCCCTCACGGCTCCCCAACTGATCGAACAATTTATCCCGCAGGGGCTCACGCAGGTTATCTGCACCGATATTTCACGTGACGGCATGCTGTGCGGCCCTTCGGCAGCCTTCTATGCCGACCTGCAGGGGCGTTTCCCGGCGGTCGAAATCACCGTCAGCGGCGGCATCTCGTCGATGGACGACATCGAAGAACTCGACCAGCAAGGCCTGCGAAGCGTCATTGTCGGCAAAGCCATCTACGAAGGACGCATCACCCTCAAAGACCTCGAACAATGCTTGCGAAACGGATAATTCCCTGCCTCGACATCCGCGACGGCCAGACCGTCAAAGGCATCAACTTCGTGGGGCTGCGACAGGTCGGCGACCCGGTGGAACTCGGAGCAAAATACGCTGCCGAAGGAGCCGACGAGTTGGTCTACCTCGACATCAGCGCTTCGGAGGAGGGCCGCCGGACCTTCACCGAACTGGTCGCGCGCATCGCCGCGCGCATCGACATCCCGTTCACCGTCGGCGGGGGCATCTCGTCGGTCGACGATGCCGGGCGGCTGCTCGATGCCGGAGCCGACAAAATCACGCTCAACAGCGCTGCCGTAGCGAATCCCGCGCTGATCGACGCCATCGCGGCCAAATACGGCTCGCAGTTCGTCGTGGCGGCGATCGACGCCCGGACGGTCGACGGCCGCTGGATCGTCACGACCCACGGCGGCAAACGCCCCACCGAGCGCGAACTCTTCGCCTGGGCCCGCGAGGCCACCGACCGCGGCGCGGGCGAAATCCTCTTCACCTCGATGGATCACGACGGCACGAAGAACGGCTACCCGTGCGACACCTTTGCGCAGCTCGCCGAACTACCCGTCCCGATCATCGCCTCGGGCGGTGCGGGGACGGTGGACCACATCGCCGACGTGCTGACCCTCGGCCGCGCCGACGCGGCGCTGGCGGCCAGCATCTTCCACTACAACGAGATTCCGATCCCCGTATTAAAGCAAGCCTTGAACGAACGCAATATAAACGTCAGATTATAAACCACTATGAAAATCGAAGCAAAACCATTTTCGGCGCTCGACGCCGAAAAACTCCCCGGAGGGCTCGTTCCCGCCATCATCCAGGACGACCGCACCCTGCAGGTCCTCATGCTGGGCTACATGAACCGGGAGGCGTATGAAAAGAGCCTCGCCGAAGGCCGCGTCACCTTTTACAGCCGTTCGCGCCAGTGCCTCTGGACCAAGGGCGAGACCAGCGGCAACTTCCTCGACATCGTGTCGGTAGCCGCCGACTGCGACAACGACACGCTGCTCATCCGCGCCATCCCCCATGGCCCGACCTGCCACACCGGGTCGAAAACCTGCTTCGGGGAGGCCACGCCCGAAAACGAAGGATTCATCCGCTACCTGCAGAGCGTCATCCAGGGCCGTCACGCCGGGATGCCCGAAGGCTCCTACACCACGAAACTCTTCAACCGCGGCGTCAACAAGATCGCGCAAAAGGTCGGCGAAGAAGCCGTGGAAACCGTCATCGAGGCCGTGGCCCAGAACCGCGAGGCGATGATCTACGAAGCCTCGGACCTCGTTTACCACCTGCTCGTGCTGCTGGAAGCCACCGGATGCTCGATCGCCGACCTCGAAACAGAGTTGGCCCGCAGGCACTCCTGACCCCTCCCGGAGGCGTTTCTACGCCTGAAATAAGCGTTTCGGACGAAAGAATGTAACAAATCGTTTGCATTTTTCATCCGAAGCGCTTATTTTTGTAGCGGAACCCCGTATGCGTCAGCGGAAAAGTCCCCATGAAAACTGTAATCACATCCGAATACGAAACGTTATTCCGCCAGCATTTCCGGTTGGCGACGCTTTATGCGGAACGCATCGTCGGCTCGGCCCACGAAGCCGAGGACATCGTGCAGGAGGTTTTCATCACGCTGCTCGATACCGACTTCAGCCAGATCCGCCAGAAGGAGAGCTACCTCTACCGCTGCGTGCGCAACGCAGCCCTCGACCACCTGCACACCCGCATGAAGAACCGCTTCTACGACATTAACTCCAAGGAGATGGTGCGCCTGGCTGCCGAGGAGAGCTCCCTGGCCGACGAACAAGCTCTGATCGAGCAGGTTGCAGGTCTTTACCAACGAATCGAAGCGCTCCCTGAACAGGGCCGCCGCATCTTCCGGATGATCTGCATCGAGCACAAGAGCTACGTCGAAACGGCCCGCCTGCTGTCGCTGTCGCTCCACACCGTAAAAACCCACATGTCGCGCTCGTTCAAAGCCCTTCGCAAAATGTCGATGTTCTTCTTCTCGCTCTTTTAGCATCCAAATCCCCGAATAAATCCGGTTTTAATCCCGCGCAATTTATCCCGCAAAGCTGAAAGGAAGCAGATAAAATCCGGGCTTAACCTTACATTCTGTAACCACCCTACAAATTTTTCACAAAAAAACGCCGGCATTGTATGTCCGGCGCGCTTTTTTTCGGTCTATTCCATAGAAACCGATGGTTCCCGACCGACCAAACCGACCTAAAAAGTACAAAACACGAAATGAGTTTCGAAAACCAGATCAAAGAGATCCTCAAAGCCCACCTCGAAGGGACAGCTACCGAAGAGGAGCTGGCAATCCTTCAGGAATGGCTCGACCGCTCGCCGCAGAACCGCGAACTGCTGGAACTACTGGAGGAATCGGCAGAGAGCCTTCCGTTGCTGGGCCGCATCTACGGCTACGACGAGCGGCGCGTATGGAGCAATATCCGCAAAGCAGCCCGCAAACGCCGGATGCAGGCTCTGGCCGGCACAGTCCGGAAATATGCGGCGGCGGCAGCAGCGTTGGCCCTGCTGGCCGGAGGCAGTTGGTGGGCGCTCGACCGCCGGGCCGGGCAGCTTGCGCAGCAGGCCTATATCGAGCACGTAACACCCGGAGTGCGGGGCGCCGTGCTGACCCTCTCGTCGGGAGAGAACGTAGCGCTCGAAGAGGGCGGCGAACGGATGCTGGTCGAGCAGGACGGTACGCGCATCGAGATCGGCGGTGAAGAGCTGGCCTACCACAAAGAGGAGGCCCAGGAAGAGATTGCGGTGACGAACACCGTCACCGTGCCGCGCGGCAAGGAGTTCTCGCTCCGTCTCTCGGACGGTACGCAGGTCTGGCTCAATTCGGAATCGAGCCTCGTCTTCCCGGTCCGCTTCGGCGACGGCCCGCGCGAAGTGACCATCACGGGCGAAGCCTACTTCGATGTGGCGCACGACGCGTCGCGGCAGTTCGTGGTACACGCCGACACGGTCGCCGTACGAGTCTATGGCACAGCATTCAACCTCTCGGCC
>JAEZTA010000113.1 GCA_023443765.1 Bacteroidota bacterium
ACAGGCTCTACACCGAGGGCATCAAGCAGAACACCATCGCCCGCGATTCGGTGCGGGCCCGGGAGTTGTTCCACGAAGCTATCCGCAACGATTCAACCTACGCCCCGGCCTACTACGAACTTGCCTCGAACGGGATGTACGCCTCGCCGGACGAGGCTGTGGAGCTGGCCCAAACGGCTTTCCGGCTCGACTCGACCAACAAGTGGTACCACCAGTTCTACGGGCAGGCGCTCATCTACGCCGGTCGTTACGACGACGCGCTGAAAGTCTACCGCCGCCTGCAAACCGACGATCCGAAAGACCCCGACAACTACCGCATCCTGGCAGCCCTCTACGAGCAGAAGCAAAACCCGTTCATGGCCCTCGTGACGCTCGATTCGGCAGAACTGCGCTTCGGGCGCATTCCGTTCCTCAGCATCATGAAACGGCGCCTGCTGGTAGCTACAAACCAGATCGACAAAGCCGTGGTCGAAGCCCGGGCCATGGTCGACGACGCCCCCTACGAGGCCCAGCACCACGTGGTCCTGGGCGACCTCTATGCCATTGCCAAAAAGGACTCGCTGGCCCGCGCCGAATACGACCGCGCGCTGGCGATCGACTCCACGAACGTGCAGACGCTGATGGCGCTGGCCGACTTCCACGCCGAACGCCAGGACTACCGGTCGCTGCTGGCCGTCACGCGGCAGTTGTTCCGCTCCGACGACCTGCCGCTCGAAACCAAGATCAAACGCTTCGGACAGTTCACCTCCGACACGCGCTTCTACCGCGAATATTACTTCCAACTGAACGACCTGGCCTCGACGCTGGCCATCCGCTACCCCGACGACAAGCGGGTCGTGGAGCTTTATGCCCGCCACCTGATCGCCTCGGGCGAACTGGAACAGGCCCTTGCGCTCTACAAGAACCACCTCGCCGACGAGCCTCCCGTGGAGGATTATTTCCGGACGGTGATCGACATCGAGAGCTACCTCCAACACCCCGACTCGGTGGAAAAATACGTCACCCGCGCCCTGGAACTCTTCCCCGGAAAGGTCGATTTCCACATCTCGAAAGGGCACGTGATGAGCTATGCGAAACAGTACGACAAAGCGGTCCGGGCCTACAAGGAGTCACTGCGTTTCGCCGACACGGACTCGCTGAAAGGCAGCATCTGGGGCATGATCGGCGACGCCTGGCACCAGAAAGCCATCGCCGGAGCCCCCGAGTGGGACGAAACCCGCATGGCGCAGTCCGCCAAATCGGGCTCCTACCGCAAGGACATGAAGGAGTGTTACAAGGCCTACGAACGCAGCCTGGGCTACTGGAAGGATAACCCGGTGGTGCTCAACAACTACGCCTATTTCCTCTCGCTCGAAGAGCGCGACCTGGAACGTGCGCTGACGATGTCGAGCCGCGTCGTGGCGCTCACCGACAACAACCCGACCTACCTCGACACCCACGGCTGGGTGCTCTTCAAACTGGGCCGCCTGGACGAAGCCAAGAAGATCCTGCAGAAAGCCGTGGCGCTCGACGGCCAGAAAAGCCCCGAACTGATGGTTCACTACGGCGACATCCTGCACGAACTCGGCGAGCAGTTCATGGCCGAAATCTACTGGCGGAGGGCGCTCGAAAAGGAGTACGACGCCCAGCAGATCGAAATGCGGCTGAAACAACCCGCCAAGAGCCCCAAACCCCAAGAATAACCCGCCCATGAGACCGCTCCGGATACTGACCCTTGCGTGCCTGCTCTTCTCCCTCGCCGCCGTGGCCCAACAGACCACCGACAACCGCATCGAGGAGCAGAAACGGGTCATCGCGGCCCTCGAAAAACGGATCGCCAACGAAGAGCAGGAGATTTCGAAGCTCCAGCAGGGCCGCTCGGCCACCGAGGAGCGGGTGAGCAGACTGGCTCGTCAGATCGACTCGCGCAACCAACTGCTCGACGAAACCGAAAAACAGGCGCGCCTGCTGCGAGAGGAGATCTCCCGTACGGACAGCGTGGCCGGCAACCTCTCGGCGACGCTCGCGCGCGACCGGGCGCAGTACGGCGAAATGGTGCGCGAAGCCTACCGCAACTACAAGCATAACAATTACCTGACGTTCATCTTCTCGTCGCGCGACTTCACCGACGTGGCGCGCAAGATCACGGCCCTGCGCGAGGTTTCCTCGCTGCGCGAACGCAAACTCCGCGACATCGAGGCCCTGACCGTGCAGGTCCGCATCGAAAAGGAGGCCCTCGACCGCCGTAAACGGTCGCTCGACTCGGTGACGCAGAAACTCTCGGCGCAGCGTGAGAAACTCGAACGCGACGCCCGCAACGCCCGGGCCAGCATCCGCTCAATGTCGCAGAAGGAGAAAACCGCCCTGCAGCGCAAACTCTCGCAGGAGCAGCAGCTCGACGTGGCGATCAGCGAACTGCGCAAGCTGACCAAAGGCAATACCGAAGGCGCCTCGTTCTCGACGAAAACCTCCGGTCTGCGCCTTCCGGTGACCGCAGGGCGCGTGAAACGCTACAAGGAGAACATGGCTGAGATCACCGGTCCGAAGGGGGCGCACGTCATTTCGATCTACGACGGCAAGGTCGTCGACATAAAGCGCAACCGCATAACCAACAAATACGACGTTTACGTCGCTCACGGCGAATATATAACCTCCTATGCCAACATGGGGACGATCTGCGTTGAAAAGGGCCAGAAAGTGGCAAAGAACGCACAACTCGGAACCATCGGCTCGGCGGTCAACGTGATGACGATGGAAACGGAGTTCAAACTCGTCTTCGGCATCTATCCGCCCAACGCAGGGCAGAAGATGCGGGCGGAGGACTGTTTCAAGAAATAAAACCGCCGTCCCATGCGGTTCCGCCCGGCGGCCGGCAACGTCCGCCCCTGCGCCGGACACCCCGGGACAGGCACGCTATAACAACAACGAAAAATGGCTGTCAAATACTTTACCGACGACTGTAACTACCGCCTTCCGCAAAAGCGCCTCACAGCCCAATGGCTGCGCGAGGTGGCCGAAGGGGAGGGTTATACGCTCGGCGATGTCACCTACATCTTCTGCTCGGCACAACGCCTGCTGGAGATGAACCGCCAATACCTCGGGCACGACTACTTTACCGATGTCATCACCTTCGATTACAGCGACCGCAAGGATGCCCGCATCGTCTCGGGCGACATCTTCATCGACGTGGAGACCGTGGCCGACAACGCCCGCCAATACGGCGCTTCGACCCTCCAGGAGATGCGCAGGGTAGTGGTCCACGGGGTATTGCACCTCTGCGGACAGGGCGACAAGACGCCCCGCACCAACGCACAGATGCACCGCAAGGAGGATAAATACCTGAAATTCTGGGAGGTAAGCCGATGACACTCGACTACGATATCATCGTCATCGGCGGCGGACACGCCGGCTGCGAAGCCGCTTCGGCCGCCGCACGCCTGGGTTCCCGTACGCTGCTGCTCACGATGGACATGGCCAAGATGGCCGCCATGTCGTGTAACCCGGCAGTCGGCGGAGTAGCTAAAGGACAGATTGTCAGAGAGATAGACGCATTAGGCGGACAAATGGGCCGCATTACCGACCTCACGACCATCCAGTTCCGGATGCTCAACCGGTCGAAGGGCGCCGCCATGTGGAGTCCCCGGGCGCAGTGCGACAAAACACGCTTTTCGGAGGAGTGGCGACACACGCTCGAAAACACCTGGAACCTCTATATCTGGCAGGACACAGCCACCGAACTGCTGTTCGACACGGCTCATGACGCCAATCCGGACAACGGAAACCAGACCGGTCTTGTTTCCGGAAAACCCGTTATCCGGGGCGTACGCACCCGCATGGGCGTCGAATTTTCCTGCCGCAAAGTCATCCTCACATCCGGGACATTCCTCAGCGGACTGATGCACTGCGGCACCTCGCACGCCGAAGGCGGCAGGGCAGGGGATGCCGCCTCGCACGGAATCACGGAGAGCCTCCGGGCCGTCGGATTCGAGACCGGACGCATGAAGACCGGAACCCCGGCGCGCCTCGATGCCCGGACCATCGACTTCGAAATTCTCGAACCGCAATACGGCGACGAGAACCCCGCCAAGTTCTCTTTTTCGCCCGAAACAAAGCCGGTCGAAAAACAATTACCTTGTTTTCTGGTCTACACTTCGGCCGAAGTTCACGACATACTCCGTACCGGATTCGACCAGTCGCCGCTCTTTAATGGAACCATCTGCGGCATCGGTCCGCGCTATTGTCCTTCGATCGAAGACAAACTCCGCACCTTTGCCGACAAAGAACAGCACCAACTCTTCCTTGAACCCGAAGGGAACTCGACCAACGAATATTACCTGAACGGATTTTCGTCCTCGCTGCCCTGGGAAGTCCAGTGGAAAGCCCTGCATAAAATTCGCGGATTCGAAGATTTACACATCTTCCGTCCCGGCTATGCCATCGAATACGACTATTTCCCGCCTACACAGTTGCATCATTCGCTCGAAACAAAACTGGTTTCGGGACTTTACTTTGCCGGACAGGTCAACGGCACGACAGGGTATGAAGAGGCCGCAGCCCAAGGACTGATGGCGGGCATCAATGCCCATCGGGCGTTGACAGGGGAGGGAGCTGTCGTGTTGAAACGCGACGAAGCCTACATCGGGGTCCTGATCGACGACCTGGTAACCAAAGGCGTCGACGAACCTTATCGCATGTTTACCTCCCGGGCAGAATACCGCATTTTACTCCGTCAGGACAATGCCGATATCCGTTTGACACCATTAGGTTATCAAATCGGGCTTATTCCGCAAAAAAGATACGATCATTTCGTCAAAAAAAATGCATCCGTAGAATCGCTTATTTCATTCGCCCGCGAACAGAGCATCAAAGCAGCCGAAATTAACGACTATTTAAAATCAATAAATTCGGACCCTTTGACGCAGGGGCGTAAGCTTTATGACATCCTGATGCGCAATAATGTCACGTTCGATTCGCTGCAAACAGTGTTGCCCAAACTTCGGAAATTCATCACCTCGAATGAAATAAGCTCCGAAGCAATCGAGGAAGCAGAAATACAAATCAAGTATAAAGGGTATATCGAACGCGAAAAATTCATCGCAGAGAAGTTACATCGGCTTGAAAACATTCGCATTCCTGCGAATTTCGACTTTCACTCGATGAATGCACTGACCATTGAAGCCCGTCAGAAACTCTCCCGCATTCGTCCCGAAACCATCGGACAAGCCTCACGTGTTCCCGGAGTTTCACCAGCAGACGTAAATGTTTTACTGATAAAGTTCGGACGATAAACAAAATATTCCACGTGGAACCAACAAAACATCTAACAAGTTCCACGTGGAACACAATAAGAAAAGCCGCTCAAATGAGCGGCTTTTCTTATTACAGCAAATCAGATTCTACAAAACAATCGTACACCAATTGTATTTATCCTCTGCGCGTCCATACTGAATATCCTGCAAACGCGTATAAAGTTCCATACAATTCTTACCAACTTCTTCACCATAATCATACGATTTCCCGGTCTGCATATCATAAATATATCCGATAGGGGAGATAACAGCGGCCGTTCCGCAAGCCCCACACTCGTCGAATGATTCCAATTCTTCAACCGGAACATGACGTTCTTCAACCGACAGACCCATATCTTTAGCAATCTGGCGAAGGCTCATATTGGTGATTGAAGGTAATACCGAAGGCGATTTAGGCGTGATATACTTACCATTCTTGATACCAAAGAAATTGGCAGCTCCGCATTCCTCGATGTATTTATGCTCAGCAGCATCGAGATACATGATATTCGAATACCCCAATTCATGTCCCTTTTCTCCCGATAAAAGGCTGGCCGCATAGTTACCTCCGACCTTAACGTCGCCTGTTCCACGTGGAGCAGCGCGGTCCTGTTCACGGTCAATAGCAACCCGGATCGGTTTAATTCCCGATTTGAAATAAGCTCCGACCGGCGAGCAGTAAACGATCAACAATGCTTCTTTGGCCGGTTTAACACCCAGTCCGACTGTCGTTCCGAACATAACAGGACGCAGATACAATGAAGCTCCAGTACCATAGGGCGGAATAAAACGTTCGTTACGCTTGACGACTTCGATACAAGCATCGACAATCATTTCAATCGAAGGAACCGGCAAACACAATCTTTTTGCCGACGACTGGAGACGCCGTGCATTATCAGCAACGCGAAAAAGGCGCACCTTACCATCAATACCGCGGAAGGCCTTGAGACCCTCGAAGAGTTCAATGCCATAGTGCAGGCACGAAGCCGACATGTGCATCTGGATATACTCGTCATCCGTAACCACCATGTCGCTCCATTTGCCGTCGGCATAGGAGTAGCGGACATTGTAATCGGTTTTGCGATAGTCGAAGCCTATAGCGCTCCAATCTGTATTTTCCATATCTTATTCGTTTAAAAGATTTATCGAAAATTTACTTCATTATCCGACGACAGCTCCATTGTTCGTCGCCTCTCCGGGCTTCAGCAAACGCAATTTTCCCGAAGCATCTTCAGCCATCAGGATCATACCGTTCGACAGAATACCTTTCAACTCGCGCGGAGCGAGATTCACCAACACCAATACCTGCTGTCCTACAAGTTCCTCAGGCGTAAAATGCTCGGCAATACCCGACACAATTTCGCGTTTATCAATACCCGTATCAATCGTAAGTTTCAGCAATTTCTTCGTTTTGGCGACTTTCTCCGCCGCTAAAATCGTCGAAACGCGAATATCCATTTTCTGGAAATCGTCAAACTGTATCGTATCTTTCTGAGGTTCAATATTTTGAACGGCTTCAGCAGCTTCATTGGCCGCTTTGGTCGCCGCAAGTTTATCCAACTGCGCCTGAATCACCTCATCCTCGATTTTTTCGAACAGCAGGGCAGGTTCTCCGATGGTATGTCCGGCCGAAATCAGGTCCATAGCACCCAAACGTTCCCAACCAAACTTGTCGACAGCCAACATTCCAAGAATCTTCGCCGCCGAGAAGGGCATAAAGGGTTCAATGGCAATCGCCGTATTGGCCGTAATCTGCAAAGCCACATTCAGAATTGTCTCCACGCGGACCGGGTCGGTTTTGATCACTTTCCACGGCTCGGTATCAGCCAGATATTTATTACCGATACGCGCAATGTTCATAGCATCTTTCAGCGCCTCACGGAAACGGTAATTCTCAATATTTCCTTCGAGCGAAGCTTTCACGGCAGCTACTTCGGCAATGGACTGACGGTCGTAATCGGTCAGTTCACCACATGCCGGAACCTTGCCGCCATAATACTTCTGCGTTAGGACCAACGCACGGTTCACAAAGTTACCCAGAATAGCTACCAACTCGTTATTGTTGCGCGCCTGAAAATCCTTCCAGGTAAAATCATTATCCTTCGTTTCGGGCGCATTGGCGCATAACACATAGCGCAGCACATCCTCCTTGCCGGGAAACTCTTCGAGGTATTCGTGCAACCACACAGCCCAGTTACGCGAAGTCGAAATCTTGTCGCCTTCGAGGTTCAGGAACTCATTGGCCGGAACATTCTCCGGCAGGATATAGTCGCCATGCGCCTTGAGCATCGACGGGAATACAATGCAGTGAAACACAATGTTGTCCTTGCCGATAAAGTGGACCATCTTCGTGTCCTCCGACTTCCAGTAACGTTCCCAATCAGGCGTAAGGTCCTTTGTAGCAGATATATAACCAATAGGAGCATCGAACCAGACATAGAGCACCTTGCCTTCGGCTCCTTCTACCGGAACCGGAATCCCCCAATCGAGGTCACGACTCACGGCACGCGGCTGCAAACCGCCGTCGAGCCAACTCTTGCACTGTCCGTAAACATTCGTCTTCCACTCCTTATGTCCATCCAGTATCCATTCGCGCAGGAATCCTTCATACTGATCCAACGGCAGATACCAATGCTTCGTTTCACGCTTCACAGGCACCGAACCCGACACCGCACTGTGCGGATCGATCAGTTCATCGGGCGAGAGGGTAGAGCCGCACTTCTCGCACTGGTCGCCATAAGCCCGGTCGTTCCCGCACTTGGGACAGGTTCCCACGATATAGCGGTCTGCCAGGAAGGTCTGCGCCTCCTCGTCGTAATACTGCAACGACGATTTTTCGATGAATTTACCCTCTTCGTAGAGTTTCCGGAAAAACGCCGACGCAGTTTCAGCATGAGTCTTCGACGACGTTCGCGAATAAATGTCAAACGACATCCCCAGTCCCTCGAACGACTTCTTGATCAGCGCGTGGTAACGGTCCACGATCTGCTGGGGCGTCACACCCTCCTTGCGGGCCTTGATCGTAATGGGTACGCCGTGCTCATCCGATCCGCAGACCGAAATGACATCGCGTCCTCTGAGCCGCAGGTAACGGGTATAAATATCCGAAGGTATGTAAACTCCCGCCAGGTGGCCGATATGTACCGGACCATTCGCATAGGGGAGGGCCGATGTTACGAGGTAGCGTTTAAACTCTTTTGCCATAAAAAACTACATAATAAAAAAAGTATTACACTCAATTATGCATCCGACCGCCGTTCCCGCAGCCTATAGCTGCGTTTACAAATCTGCCCCATCCCCAAATCCCCGCCTCAGGCAGGGGCTTAAGTGCCGCAAAGCGGCAAAACAGGCGATTACGACCGTTTGACCTAAATAGTACAAGACTTATCAATATACAATCTTACTAATTTCTGTCAAAATTACGAATTTTTAAGAGAATCGGGAACGAAAAGCGCATATTTTGTGAAAGGTTTTAACAAAAGAGGCGCACCCGCCGGGCACGCCTCCTTGATCTCACCGGAAAAACCGGCCGCTATTCGAACTGTAATTCGTCGAGCAACCACCCGGCGCCGGCGAATTTGTCGATAACGAACAGCACATAACGCACATCGACAGCAATCGTTCGCTGCAATTCGGGCTCGAATGCCACGTCGCCCGACATCGCCTCCCAGTTACCGTCGAAAGCCAGCCCGATCAGGGCGCCCTTCGCATCGAGAACCGGCGAACCCGAGTTGCCGCCCGTAATGTCGCAATCGGCAAGAAATCCGACAGGAAGCTCGCCTTTCTTATTGGCGTAGCGACCGAAATCCTTCGCTGCATAAAGTTCCTTGAGTTTGGCAGGAACCGTAAACTCCGTCGGATTCTGCGGGTTCTCCTTCTCCATCACCCCCTTGAGCGTCGTATAGTAATTGTAGTGAATGCCATCCGCCGGATCATAGGGCAGAATGCGTCCATAGGTCAGACGAAGCGTGAAGTTCGCATCCGAAGCCCATGCTTTGTTGGGCTGCATGCGCATCAGGCCGGCGATATAAAGCCGCTGTCCATCGGCAAACTTCTGTTTTGCAGCTACCTGAGCAAGCGCCAGTTCACGCATTTTAGCACTGTACGACTTACTCAGCACCACAGCCGGATCGCCCGAAACGTCGGTTCCGGCTTCAACGGCCGCCAGGGCCTTCTGCTCATCGGCGAATACCGAATTATCGTAGAGATAATCCACATATGCATCCGTATTACCCCCGAACTGCTTATCGATCACATCGGCGAATACCGAAGGCAACTCTTTGCAATTCTCCCTGACAATCCGGAACATCCGCTTTGCCACACGCCGGTCGGTCGGCATATTGTAGTCCTTGTAGAAGCTTTGCAGCGACTCCTTCAGCGCGTCGCCTTTCTTCGTAACGGCCGAACGCGCCGGCACGAGAATCTCCACGGCACGGCCGATCGCCTCGCTCAGGTACTGGCTCGAAGCAAAATAGGGAGCCGTCTCTTCCACCGATTCGCGGATCATATTCAGCGCATTTGAATACCCCTCCGTAGGCAGCGTATTCTTCGCCGCCCAGGCCGTGAATGCAGCTTCCTGCTCCTGCTTGCGCCCCTTCACATCGAGACGCTTGATGCCGCGCGACTTACCGATCGAATTCTTCCAGTAATTCGACGACTGGGCATATTTCGAAGCATACTGGATGCGCACCTTATCACTGGCCGCCATGTCCTCTTTCAGAATGGCCTGCCGTTCGCCGCGGATGAAGATGCGCTGCGGGTTCTCCACTTCGAGCAGGCGGTCGATCTCGTAGGAGGTCATATAACGCTGCGTCGAACCCGGGAAACCCATGATCATCGCAAAATCGCCTTCGTCGAATCCGTTGAGCGAAACCTTCAGGAATTTTTCGGCCTTATAAGGGCGGTTTTCGGGCGAATACTCTGCCGGCTTATTATCGGGTCCGGCATAGACCCGAAAGACCGAGAAATCGCCTGTATGACGCGGCCACATCCAGTTGTCGGTGTCACCGCCGAACTTACCGATCGACGTGGGAGGCGCACCGACCAGGCGCACGTCCGTGAAAACTTCGATCACAAAGGCGAAATACTGGTTCCCCCCGAAGAAGGGCTTTACCTCTACTTCCATACCGGGATTCTCACCCCCAAGACGCTTCGAAACGGCTTTCACCTGCTCGGCAACCAGCTTCTCGCGCTCCGATCCACCGGCAATATCGGGTACCGCACCCAGCACGTCGGCCGTCACGTCGACGATCTGACGGATAAACCGCACCTTGAGCCCCGGAGCCGGAAGCTCCTCGGCGCGCGACATGGCCCAGAATCCGTTTTTCAGGTAGTCGTGCTCCACCGACGACAGCGACTGGATCGAACCGTAACCGCAGTGGTGGTTGGTGAACAGCAATCCGTCGGGCGATACGACCTCGCCCGTACATCCGCCTCCGAAGATGACAATGGCATCCTTGAGCGACGATTTGTTCATACTGTAGATCTCCTCGGAGGTGAGTTTGCACCCACGGGCCTTCATATCCTTACTGTTCATTTTCTGGAGGTAGGGCAGCATCCACATACCCTCGTCGGCTGCTGCCGAAAGCGTGACGCATGCCGCGGCGAGCAGTAAAAAGATTTTCTTCATAAAAAGTATTAAAAGTTATTTGACATTGATCATATTCAGGATGGAACGCTCCGCCGAACGGCGCACCTCTTCGTCGAGCAGCACTTCGGGCGACTCGTTTTCGAGGCATGCGCAGATATTCTCCAGCGTCACCATCTTCATATATTTGCAGTTGTTGCATCCGCAGGTCTCGTCGTCGGGAGGCGCCGGAATAAAGGTTTTCCCGGGATAACGCCTCTTCATTTCGGCGAGGATACCCGATTCGGTCACCACGATAAACTCCTGCGCATCGCTCTGGCCACAATATTCCAGGATTCCCGCCGTGGAACCCACATAGTCGGCTACCGCAATGATATAGGCGCGGCACTCGGGATGCACGACGACCTTCGCCGCCGGATGTTCCTCTTTGAGCTTCAACAGTTTTTCGAGCGAAAACTCCTCGTGGACATGGCAGGCGCCGTCCCACAGCAGCATATTCTGCCGCCCGGTGAGTTTCTGAATATAGGCCCCCAGGTTACGGTCCGGCGCAAAGATGACCGGCTGGTCGGCAGGTATCGACTCCACGACCTTCAGCGCATTGGACGACGTACAGCAGATGTCGGTCAGCGCCTTCACGCCGACCGTCGTATTCACATATGAAACGACCGTATGGCCCGGGTGCTGCGCCTTGAAAGCGGCCAGTTCCTTCGCATCGCACGACTCAGCGAGCGAGCATCCCGCTTCGGGACAGGGGAGCAGCACCTTTTTCCCGGGGCAGAGGACTTTCGCGGTCTCGGCCATGAAGTTCACCCCGGCGAAGAGGATAATATCCGCATCGACCGACTGCGCCCGGACCGACAGGGCGAGCGAATCGCCCAGGAAGTCGGCCACGGCCTGCACTTCGGGCGTCGTATAGTAGTGCGCCAGGATCACGGCGTTTTTCTCCCGTTTGAGTTCCCCGATACGGCGGCTGAGTTCGGCTGAGTTTTCCACGTTCATTTTTTTATTTTTATTCCTTTAATAAATTTAAATAAATAAAGAAGAATAAATAGAATAGCTGTTCATACTGTTGACAACTCCGCCCAAAATCCGGCGATCAACATTTTCTCTTTTTACTGTTCTTTAAATACTAATTTAATTATTTAAAAATCAATAAAATAGAAAAGTAATAAACATTTGTTGAAAAGGGTTGTTCACATATCGACAGCCATTTGTTCTTAACATTCTGTTCCGGTTTCGACCCCTTGCCCGTCGTGACAACTTCTGAAAAGAAAATTTGGTTTCGGCGAAAAGATTTTTATACCCGTTCCCTTTTTCGAAAAGCAAATTTTTCCGCCCCGACTTTTCATTCTTTATCATCGGTTATCAACCCGGTTTTCGACAAGTTATCAACCGTTTTTCATCACTTTACCGACAATTTTTCCGGCGATGTCGCGGTAGCATTCCTCGACACGGGAGTCGATCCCCGCCCCGGGCGTTCCGGCCTCTCCTCCTTCCATAATCGACTGGATGATAGGTATTTCTCCCAGGAAATCCACCCCGCTCTTTTCGGCGTATGCGCGGGCTCCGCCGCGGCCGAAGATGTAATAGCGGTTTTCGGGCAGTTCGGCGGGGGTGAACCACGCCATGTTTTCGATGATGCCCGCCACCGGAATGTTGACATTTTCGTTGCGGAACATCTCCACACCCCTCACCACGTCGGCGACAGCCACCTGCTGGGGGGTCGAGACGATCACCGCGGCGTCAATCTTCAGTTCGCCGATGATCGACAGGTGTACGTCGCCCGTGCCGGGAGGCAGGTCGGCCAGCAGGAAGTCGAGCGTTCCCCATTTGGTCTGGTGGATCATCTGCTTGAGGGCGCTGACCGCCATTGCGCCGCGCCACAACAGGGCGTCGGTCGGCTTGATGAAAAATCCGATCGACATCAGTTTGATGTCCATCGACTCAGCCGGGACGATGTGGTCTACCCCGTCCTCGGCGACGGCTTCGGGTACATAACCCTCCAGGCCGAACATCTTGGGCTGCGAAGGCCCGTAAATGTCGGCATCGAGGATGCCGACGCGGAAACCCATGTTCCGCAGAGCGATGGCCAGGTTGGCCGTGACGGTCGATTTACCTACCCCGCCCTTGCCCGAAGCAATGGCGATCACCCGGGCAATGCCGCCCGTGGTGGTCTGCGACTTGGGTTCGGGACGCGGTGCCGCGCCGCCCTCTTTGATGACCACGAGCACCTCCGCGCCCGGGAATGCCTCGCGCAGCAGGGCCTCGGCCTGGTTCTTGATCTTCACCGCAAACGGGTCGCGGGCCTTGGCGAAGCGCAGCACGACCGTAACTTTACCTTCGGCTGCTGCCGTATGTTCGATAAATCCGCTCGTGACGATGTCCTGTCCCGTTTCCGGATGGACGACCGACGCAAGCAACCGTTTGATTTTTTCTTCCATATTGTATATTTCGGTTCTTTTTTGCAAAGGTATTAAAAAGCGAAATGGGTTCAAAACCGAACTGCATGCGGTTCGGTAAAACGCTCCGCTGAATAGTAAGTGTCGTTACGACACCAAAGATAACGTATATTTTAGATAATATATATAGTGTATGGATTTATTTTATCGAAAAACGATAAATTTTATTTGTTTTTCGTAAAATATCGCTATATTTGCATCATTACACAAACGAAAGACAACAACAAATTATAACAATTATGAATTTTATCAAGACTTTTCTGGCAGGGCTTCTCGCGGTCGTCGTGGGGACGTTCCTGGTGTTTTTCCTGTGGATTTTTATTTTGCTGGGCATAGCCGGCTCGATGGAGAAGAGCGTGGTGGTACATCCCGAGTCGATCCTGAAGATCGACTTCTCGGAACTGCTGACCGACGCTCCTTCGTCCGACCCGTTGGCGGGTCTCGACCTGATGACGCTCCAGACCCAGCGGCAGCTGCCGCTCCTGAAGGCGCTCCGCGCGCTCGAAGCCGCCCGTGACGACGATCGCATCAAGGGTATCTACCTGCGCATGAACGGCAACGGCGGGATTACCGGCTCGGCGATTCTGGAGGAATTTCGCGAGGCGATCGTGGAATTCAAGCAGAGCGGCAAGTTCGTCATCTCCTACAACGAGGTCTATTCGCAGGGGCAGTACTACATCGCTTCGGCCGCCGACAAGATCTACATGCAGCCCGAAGGCGGCATGGAGTGGTCGGGACTGGCCATGAACCTGATGTTTTACAAGGGCCTGCTGGACAAACTCGACCTCAAGGCCGAAGTGTTCCGCCCCACGGCCTGCAAGTACAAGAGCGCCGTAGAACCCTATATCTATAACAAGATGTCCGACGCCAACCGCGAGCAGATGCAGCAACTCGTCAGCTCGATGTGGGGCGTCATCTCCGAAGCCGTCGCCGAGTCGCGCGGGATCGAACTGAAGACGTTGAACGAAATGGCCGACAAACTGGAGGTCGCACTTCCCGAGGAGGCCCTCGAAAAGGGACTTGTCGACAGCCTTGTTTACGAAGACCAGATGAAAGATATTTTTGCGGAACTGGGCGTCTCCGACGACTACGACTTCATCACGTTGGGTGACTATGCCGCACAGGTGGGTGCTGACCTCAAAAATATCTCCGCCGACCAGGTGGCTATCGTCTATGCCGACGGCCAGATCGTCGACGGCGAGGGTTACGGCAAGGAAATTTACGGCAATACGCTGGCCTCGAAGATCGCCGACGTGCGCGACAATGAGAAGGTGAAGGCTGTCGTGCTGCGTGTCAACTCCCCCGGCGGAAGCGCACTGGCATCGGATGTCATCTGGCGTGAAATCGAACTCCTGCGTGCCGAGAAACCCGTCATCGTGTCGATGGGCTCCTATGCAGCCAGCGGCGGTTACTACATCTCCTGCCCGGCCGACGCTATCGTGGCCGACAAACTGACCCTTACGGGTTCGATCGGTGTGTTCGGCATGTTCCTCGACACGCGCGACGCCCTGAAAAACAAGCTGGGCATTACCGTCGACGGCGTGAAGAGCAACGCTGCGGCCGACTTCGCAGGTTCCGAGCCCCTCTCGCCTGTTCAGCGCGCCATGATCATGCGCGGTGTCGACCGGGTTTATACGACCTTTACCGACCACGTTGCCGAAGGGCGTAACCTCCCGATCGAGAAGGTCCTCGACATCGCCGGCGGTCGTGTCTGGCTGGGCCAGGATGCCCTGGAGATCGGCCTGATCGACACCTACGGAGGCCTGAAAACCGCCATTGCACTGGCCGTCGACAAGGCGGAACTGGGCGACAGCTACCGCGTGGTCGAAGTCAAGGAGGAGCCGACGGGTTTTGCCGCGATCATCGCATCGCTCAACGTGAGTGTCCGCTCGGCGTTCGCTCGTTCGGAACTGGGCCTGATGATGAAGGAGTACAACACCGTGCGCGAGGCCCTCGGCCAGCAGGGTGTCCTGATGTACTCGCCCTACAAGGTCGAACTGCGCTAATCGGTGCTGATAATACGAAAAAAGGCGACTCCCGAAGAGTCGCCTTTTTTGTGTATGCGGGTCACTCCGCCGTGAGCGGCGATGTCCGGAACCGCCGGCGGTAGTCGCTGGGCGTGGTTCCGAGATGGCCGCGGAACAGGTGGTTGAAGTTCGAAATGTTGCTGAATCCGCAGCGGGAACCGATCTCCGAAATCGGGAGCTGCGTCTCAATGATCTGTTGCGCAGCGCGGTTGATGCGGAAACTGTTGATATATTCCCACAGGTTCTGGTGTGTGCGGCGCTTGAAGTAGCGGCATACCGACGACGGGGACATGCCCACCGCGCGGCCGATCTCTTCGAGCGAGAGTTTCCGGGAATAATTGTCCTCCACGAACAGTACGATGCGCTGTACCCGGTCGTCCTGGTACGATCCGCTGTGGCGTGAGCCGATCGGTTCGACCTCTTCGGGCGGCGCCGTGGCAAGGTCGTTGAGGATGCTGAAAAAGAGCGATACAGCTTCGAAACCGCTGAGCCGGGGCAGTTGCAGCATCCGGTCGAGCACGGTGTCGATCAGTTTTTTGGAGAAGCGCAACCCTGCCACCGGGCGCAGCAGCAGGTCGCGGATCGGCTTCATGTGGTCCAGGGAGAGGAGTTTCCACTCCGGCATGTCGTGGCTGAACATGACCGTCGAGGTTTCGCACGTAGCATCGGCATACGCAGCGTCGCGCTTGAAACAGTGCGGTGTGCCGGGATTGATCAGTACGAGGTCTTTTTCGGTGAAATCTTCGACCACGTCGTCCAGGATGCGTTTGCCGCGCACGTGAAGCGTCAGGCAGAGCATGTAATCTTCGTGGTAATGGAGTGGAGGATCGGTCTGCTTGTCGGGCCAATAGTGGGTTACGAATAAATTGTTGCTGCCCACAGGAGTAATATCTGCGAGAATCTGCTTCATAGTCGGGCAAATATAACTAATTTTAAACAGAAACGTCCAATCGGAGTGAATATTTTCAGCTTTACACTATCTTTGCATTATGACAGTTATCAGATTGACAAAAGAATTTTCGTTCGAGGCGGCCCACGCGCTCGATGGATACGACGGCCCGTGCCGCGAGATTCACGGACATTCCTACCGCCTTTTCGTGACGGTCAAGGGCACCCCGACGGCCGATTCCGCGAACCCGAAATGCGGCATGGTGCTCGATTTCGGTGTCCTGAAACGGATTGTGAACGAGGAGATTGTTTCGCGCTTCGACCATGCGCTGGTGCTGCGCGACGCCGGGGTCGGGGCCGAGCTTCGGCGGATACTCGCGGAGCGTTTCGACAATGTCGTTGCGGTCGGTTATCAGCCGACGTGCGAGAACATGCTCGCCGATTTCGCCGCCCGCATCGCCGCCCGCCTGCCCGAGGGCGTCGTGCTCCATTCGCTGAAGCTCCACGAAACCGCAACCTCGTTTGCCGAGTGGTTTGCCGAAGACAACAAGGATTGATATAAGAAGGGATACCCGGCGCGGCGGATTTGTGAAAATGCCGCGACGGGAAAAGTGACTTTAACTGACGCAACTTATCTAATATGAAAAAACTCTTTCTGGTCGACGCCTACGCGTTGATTTTCAAGTATTACTATGCCTTTTTGGGTCGTCCCATGCGCAACCGTGCGGGGATGAATACCTCCGTGGTGTTCGGCTTCGTGAAGTTCCTGCGCGACATCCAGAAACGCGAACGGCCCGACCTGCTGGGTGTAGCCTTCGACCCCAAGGGCGGCAGTTTCCGCCGCGATATTTTCCCCGAGTACAAGGCCAACCGCAGCGAAACTCCCGAGGACATCCTGCTTTCGGTCCCCTATGTGAAGCGGGTGCTCGAAGCGATGTGCATCCCAATCCTCGAAGTCGCGGGCTACGAGGCCGACGACGTGATCGGAACCCTCTCGCAGAAGGGCGTCGAGGCCGGATACGACGTGTATATGGTGACGCCCGACAAGGACTACGGCCAGTTGGTGCGCGACAACTGCCGCATTTACAAACAGCGGGGCGCCGAAGGGAGCATCGAGATCGTGGGCCGCGATGCGATCCGCGAGAAATACGGCATCGACGATCCGCAGCTCGTGCGCGACATCCTCGCGCTGTGGGGCGACGCCTCGGACAACATTCCCGGCGTGCCGGGCATCGGCGAGAAGAGCGCCTGCAAACTGGTGCAGGAGTGGGGCACGGTCGAAAACATCCTCGACAACGTTTCGAAAATCAAGGGTAAGCAGGGCGAGAATATCGCCGGGTGGGCCGACAACCTGCGGCTGGCCAAACGCCTCACGACCATCTGCCTCGACGTGCCGATCCCGTTCCGCGAGGAGGACCTCACGGTTTGTGACCCCCATATCGACGAGTTGCGCGGGGTCTTCGCCGAACTCGATTTCAAGGCATTCATAAACGACCTCACGAATCTCGCACCTGCTGAGGAACTTTCCGAAGGTCCGCGTCAGGAGGCGCAAACCCAGTTGGCGGATATGGCCCGTGCCAAGTCGGCTGCGGCGAAGAAAGCCGCGCTGGCAGGCCAGGGTAACCTGTTCGGCGACCCGGTCGTGCCGCTGCCGTCGTCGCAGGAGGTTCCGGTGGCCGAATTGCAGGCCGAAGCCGAGGCGATGCAGTTCAAAACGGCCCAGACCACGCCCCACGAATATACCCTCGTGGAGAGTGCCGCGCAGTTGCGCGAGGTGATCGCCGCGGTCGGGAAATACCCCGAATTCTGCTTCGACACCGAGACCACGGGCTTCGACATCTTCAACGACCGCATCGTCGGTCTGTCGCTGGCCGTCGAGCCGTTCAAGGCGTGGTACGTCCCGTTCAAGGAGGAGAATACCGCCGAATATACCGAGATCATCCGGCCGCTGTTCGAAGATGAAACGGTCGCCAAGATCGGCCAGAATATCAAGTTCGACCTGATGGTACTGCGCCGGCTGGGCATCACGATCCGGGGCCGCCTGTACGACACGATGATCCTCCACTACCTGCTCGATCCCGAGTCGCGCCACAACATGAACGCCCTTTCGGAAAAATACCTCAATTACAAACCGATCGAGATCGAATCGCTCATCGGCAAGGGTTCGAAGCAGCTGACGATGGACCTCGTCAACATCGAGCGCGTCAAGGAATACGCCGCCGAGGATGCCGACGTGACGCTGCAACTCAAGCATGTGCTCTACCCCATGGTCGAGCAGATCGGCCTTCAGCACCTCTATTTCGAGATCGAGGAGCCGATGATCGCCGTGCTGGCCGACATCGAGATGGCGGGCGTACGGATCGACTCCGAAGCGCTGGCCGTTTATGCCGTCGAACTGAACCGCAAACTGGCGGAGCTGGAGTCGGCCATCCGCACCGAGGCGGGCGAGGCGAACCTGAACATCAACTCCGCGCGCCAGCTGGGCGAAGTGCTGTTCGGCAAAATGCGTATCGCCGAGAAGCCCAAGATGACCAAAACCAAGCAGTTCTGCACCGACGAGGACTACCTCCAGTCGTTTGCCCACAAGCACCGCATCGTCGACCTGATCCTCGAATACCGGGGTGTGAAGAAACTGCTTTCTACCTATGTCGAGGCGCTGCCCCAGCTGGTCAACCGTACCACGGGACGCATCCACACCTCGTTCAACCAGGCCGTGACCGCCACGGGACGCCTTTCGTCGACGAATCCCAACCTGCAGAACATCCCCGTCCGCGACGACATGGGCCGCCGCATCCGCAAGGCCTTCATCCCCTCGGACGACGACCACCTGCTGCTTTCGGCCGACTACAGTCAGGTCGAGCTGAGGCTGATGGCCCACCTCTCGGGCGACGAGTCGCTGATCGCGGCTTTCGAGCACGGCGAGGACATCCACACCGCCACGGCTGCCAAACTGTTCAATAAAACGCTCGACGAGGTGACTTCCGAAGAGCGTCGCCGGGCCAAGACGGCCAATTTCGGCATTATCTACGGCATTTCGGCCTTCGGCCTGAGCCAGCGGCTCGAAATCCCCCGCAAGGAGGCTAAGGACATCATCGACGGCTATTTCGCCTCCTACCCCGGGGTTAAGGAGTATATGGACAATGTGGTCGAAAAGGCCAAGGAGGAGGGCTTCGTGTCGACGATCTTCGGTCGCCGCCGCTACCTCAACGACATTTCGTCACATAACGCCATTGCCCGCGGCCTTGCCGAGCGAAATGCCGTGAACGCCCCGATCCAGGGTTCTGCCGCCGACATTATGAAGATCGCCATGATCAACGTCCACCGCCGTTTCATCGCCGAGGGCATCCGCTCGCGGGTGATCCTGCAGGTGCACGACGAATTGGTCGTCGACATGCTCCGCACGGAGCAGGAGCGCGTCACGGCCATCGTCACCGAATGCATGGAGTCCGCCGCACAGCTCAAGGTCCGGCTGATCGCCGATGCCGGTGTGGGTAATAACTGGTTGGAAGCACATTGACCGGAAATGATCAATGCGCCTTGCACATCTGTTTCGACAACCCCTCTGAATCTCCCTTTGAAAAGGGAGCCTTTTTAGAATAACATTTTACAGCCATGATCGAATCTTCTTATCAACCGTCGCCGGACCGTTATGCGAACGGTATGGTTTACCGGCGTGCCGGGCGCAGCGGGGTGCTGCTGCCCGTCTTCTCGCTGGGCCTGTGGCACAATTTCGGCAGCGAGCAGACCTTCTCCAAAGTACAGCAGATGGCCCATTATGCCTTTGACCGCGGAATCACCCATTTCGACCTTGCGAACAACTACGGGCCAGCCTACGGTACGGCCGAGGAGAATTTCGGCCGCCTGATGGAACGCTCGTTCCGCCCCTACCGCGACGAAATGTTCATCGCGACCAAGGCGGGTTACGACATGTGGCCGGGGCCCTACGGCAACTGGGGTTCGCGCAAATACCTCACGGCGAGTCTCGACCAGAGCCTGCGCCGCATGAAACTCGACTACGTGGATGTCTTCTACTCGCACCGCCACGACCCCGAGACGCCGCTCGAAGAGACCCTTCAGGCACTGGTCGACATCGTCCGCTGCGGCAAGGCGCTCTATGTCGGATTGTCGCGCTACCCGCTCGAAGCGGCGCGCTTTGCCTTCCGCTACCTTGCCGAACGCGATGTTCCCTGCCTGCTTTTTCAGGACAAATACAACATCTTCAACCGCCAGCCCGAGACTTCGGGCGTGCTGTCGCTGGCTGCCGCATCGGGCTCGGGCTTCGTCGCCTTCTCGCCGCTGGCGCAGGGACTGCTGACGGGGCGTTACCTCGACGGCATTCCGCAGGATTCGCGCATGGCCGCAGGCCGTTCGCTGCAACGCGACGTGCTGACCGATGCCATGCTGCAACGCCTCCGGGCCCTGAACGACATCGCCCGGCAGCGTGGCCAGACGCTGGCCGAAATGGCGCTGGCATGGCTCCTGCGCGACAATCGCGTTACGTCGGTGATCATCGGTGCCAGCTCTGCGGCGCAGATCGAGGACAACCTGAGGGCGCTCGAAAACGCCTCCTTTTCCGAGGAGGAACTGGCGCGTATCGACGCCCTTTCCCGGGAATAACCCGGAACCCGAAAAAAAGAGACCCGCTTTCACAGGAAAGCGGGTCTTTCGTTTATGCGGAAGGGATTACTCTTCCGGTTTGAGGCCGATGTAGAAGACATAACCGTAATACGCCCCGTATTTGCGGTAATGCTCCCTCTCCTCGCCCATCAGGCGGGCCATCCGAACGGCTACCGGACTGTGCCCCTGCTCCTCCAGAAAGCCGGGGATGCGTACGGCGACCGGATCGAAATAGTTGTCCGTCCAGCAGGTTGCGGGCAGAATGAAGTGGGCCAGGGGGATATATCCGGCATTTTCGAGGATGCGGATTTTTGCCGCGGGGGTGTCGATCTCGGGGAAATTCTCCCGGATAAATGTCGACTCCGGGAGTTTTGCGGCCGAGAGCCACGAGCACTCCGTCACGGCGATCGCACCGCCGGGCTTGAGCATGCGCCGCCACTCGGTCAGTCCCCTTTCGAAGCCGATGTTGTAGATCGAACCTTCGGCCCAGATGATATCCAGCGAATTGTCGGCGAACGGCAGGTCGTCCATCGAGCCTACGATGCCCGTTACCTTGTCGTCCAGCCCTGCTTGCCGCATCCGTGCGTCCAGTCCCGCGATCATCTCGGGCAGCAGGTCGACGGCTGTGATCGTACCGTCGAGATGCCGGGCCAGCATCTGGGTCTGGCGTCCCGTGCCGCAGCCGATGTCAGCGATGCGCAGTCCCGGGCGGTTCGGGTTGATGAATTCCAATGCTTTCAGGGTCTGTTCGTCACTGCCGGGGCCCTGTCGGTCGATGCCGCAGAAAAAGTTGGCTATGAGGGTAAAATCGAATTCGAAAATCGGTTCTTTGTTTTCTTTGTTCATAGTTTTTTGATTTTTTGCCGTGCGTCGACGGCGGAAAATGGTACATAAAAACTCCTCCGGACAGCGTAGTCCGGATGTGCGAAGAAAACGGAATCCATTTTAAGGCATGGATTCCTACGATGCCGAATCCTTTTTAAACATCCAATGGTTTTGGTTCCGCCAAGGTAGGTTTTTAAAACCAAACCACCAAATTCGGACGCATAAAGAGCGTCGGACCTTTTGCAAAGTCCGGCGCTCCCTGTTGAGGCGTCACCCACGGCGTCAAAAAGAGATACCGACGCGGATTCCGAAATTATTGATGTTATTGATCGAGTAGGTCAGCACGTCGCCGCTGTTGGTCGCATAGCTGTAATAGAGCGCTACGTGGAAACCCAGCCGGTAGTCGGGCCTCGGGAAGATCGACACGCCGATTTCCGGCGAGAGGTAGAATCCCCAGGTGTCGGTGTACTGCTTGATGATGTAGTAGTACGACGACATTTCAGCGTAACTGGCGCCCAGTTTCAGTCCTGCATAGGGCTGGAATACACTGTCGGTAAGCCAGTTGTAGCGTCCCGTGACGCCGAAAGGCAGCTGGAACAGCGCATGCTTCTGGTTGGTCGTCAGGGCCGAGCCGTTGCCCAGGTCGAGCGTCTGGCGCGAAATACTCTGGAGGTTGGTCTGGTAGGAGATGAACGGACCTACGGTGATGGCCGGCGTTACGAAGTAGCCGCCTTCGAAGTTCATGCCCCATCCCGAGGTCTTGTCGGCGAAATCGGCGCCCAGAGGCATGCCTACCTGCCAGTCGATGTTGATGTACGTGTTGGGGAATACCTGCGCTTTGCCCGGCATGGCCGCAGCGAGCATAACAGCGCAGAAAGCGATGGTTTTGAGGTATTTCGATGTTTTCATAATCGGACGATTTTTTTGCTGTTAAACTATTTGGCCAGGTAAGGCGACTGTTCGAACGCCTGCTCGACGGCGGCGATCGTGCGCTGCTGGTTGAGGTCGGCATCGGAAGTCAGCAGGCCGCCGATAAAGCTGTCCCATACGATGGGCAGTTTCTTGCCGCTCTCCTGATCGGCCTGAAGGTCCAGCATTTCCATCAGCAGCGAACCGGCCGTGTAGCCGTAGTAAACGCTGTAAGGATAGTGCCAGCCTACCCAGTCGCCCCAGTAGCCGGGAGCCCAGTAGTAGGGATAGTACCACCACCAGTAGGGATAATCATAACCTACGAAATAGGTCACTTTTTTGACATAGCTGAGCTGGATACCCACGCTGGCAACATCTTTGTCTTCGGTGCGTGTGTAGCCTGCATCGTCGAGTTTTTCGGCCACCGTGCCGATGATCGCCATTGCGTCGGCGTCTTTCCAGTATTCGGTTTTGTCGCTGTTCCCGATGATCAGGATGCTGTCGGGAAGGTAGTAAGTGTCGATCGCGGCGAAGTCGGTACCGGTATCGTGAGCGGTGTAGACCAGATAATCCCTGTGGAGATCCGACGTCGAGGGTTCTTTCTGGCACGAGCAGAACGCAACTACAACGAGTGCGAGTGCAATGTAACGGATTTTTTTGACGTTCATGGTGTTTGAAATTTTTTTGGTTTGCTGTCCTGCATGTCGTTTCAAATTTCGTTCCCCGCGCGAACGTTTGGCGCCCCAAAGTCCGAAACACGTATAAATGAGCCGTTTTCGGGGCGCGAAAAAACCGGAACTCCCCGCAGGGAATCCCGGTTGAACATCGGTATTTTTGCCGGTCAGAAGCCGAACGCCTTGCCGTCGCTGACGCAGATCAGGCTGCGGCCCGCACGAAATGCCGCCGTGATCTCGTCTTCGCCCTTAGCGATTTTGCAGCGTGCGACATCCGGATTTTCGACATCGTTCACGCGCAGGCGGCCCACCTGTTGGCGCATCATTACCCCGCCGACTGCGGTTTCTTCGTAAACGAGGAAGAGGTCGCCCGTCTTCACACCCATCTGCGTGCCGCTGTGGATGTAGAGTTCGCGGGTACGGCCTTTTTTATCGGGTGCACAGAGGTCGAGGATCAGCGTCTCGAACTTGAAGTTGCGGTCGATGTAATAGCCCAGTGAGCCGCGGATGCGGGCCAGCGCGGCCATGTCGGCATCGGTCGCCGCCGGAGCCGTGGCCGTCAGGGTGTAAGGTTCGTCGGGCAGCCGCTTGCCCAGTTTGAGGTCGAGGCCCGAAATGACGATGCGGAACGTGGCTTTGAAGCCTTGCCGGGGTGGGGTTTTGTTGTCGACTGAAGCGATTTGGATGTGTTCGAATTTGTAATCCACGATCGAGCCGCTGACCAGGTAACGGGCGTCGGCTGCTGCGGCCTGCGGGGCACGCATGTCCAGGAAGACGCTCATGTCGGCCTCGGCGGTCTCCGGGGTAGTGATGCCCGATACGGGAACCGATCCGGCCAGTGAGTTCGCAGCGTCGACGACGTTGTGGCGTCCCCGCTCGGCAAAAGCCCCGAGGACGTATTCGCGCAACGTTTCGGCATAGGGAGCCGGAACGATGCGGTTGTGGATGAAGAAGTCGACGATGACCGTCTCTTTTTCCGGGGCGGGGTTTTGCGCCGTGGCGTTGCCTGCTGCGAGCATGGCGGCGGCACAGGCGAAGACGTGAAGAAGTTTCATGCAGTGAAGGAAGTTAGTTTGCCGGGTAAAGATACTGTTTTTCCGGCTTTTCCGGCGATTTCGGGGTCCGAAGCACCCTATTATTTTTCACCCCGGGAACTATTCTTTGTAAATTATGTTATCTTTGTCTTGGGTCCTACTGCAATAACTGAATTATTATGAGCCGATATGACAACAGCTCCCGCGAGGAGCTGATCCGCCGGATCGAGCAACTTGAAGAGCAACTCGGCCCGGAGGCCGGGTCCGCAGAACGCTTCCGGGAACGCTACGCCTGCAAAATTCTCGATTCCATTCCCGACATGCTTACCGTGCTCGACCGGCAGGGACAACTCGTCGAGTTGGTTTCGTCCGAAGATACCAATCATGTCGGTGCCCCGAGCAGCGAGATCGTCGGCCAGAATATCCGGGAGATGCTCTCCCCCGAGGCCTACCGCAACGTACACAACAACCTCGAAAACGTCTTTGTCACGGGATGCGGTTCTTCGTCGCACCACGACATCACGCTCGAAGGCGTAACCCATAATTACGAGAACCGTATCTTTCCGCTCGACGGCGATCATGCGCTCTGCATCTGCCGCGACATCACCGATGCCGAGGCTGCCAAGCACGAACTGGAGATGGTCAAATATGCGCTGAACAACGTCGACGAGGAGATTTACGCCTGCGACCTGGACGGCACGATGGAGTACGCCAACGAACAGTACCGCCTGCGCCATAATATTACGGACGAACTTTCCAACCACAAGGTCTACGAGTTCTGGTCGTTCAAGGGTACGCGGCAGCAGTGGGAGGACCGGCTGCGGAAAATCCGCCGCGACGGGGGTTCGCACAAATATACCGTGCGTTTCAAGGACGACCAGGGCCGCATCATGGCGTGGGACGTTGTGGCTTATATTATTTACGACCATTTCAAGGAGCGCGAGATCGTCTGGTTCTTCGGCCGCGACGTGACGCTGCGCATCGAGCACGAGAACAAGGTCAAGGAGATGAATTCGATCCTCGACAGCATCCTCAATAATATTCCGGTCTACCTTTTCGTGAAGGACCCGGGCAACGATTTCCGCTATCTCTACTGGAACCAGGCCTTCGCCGAATATTCGGGCATTCCGATCGAAAAAGCGATCGGGCACAGCGATTCGGAGATTTTCCCCAATCCGAAGGATGCCGAGCATTTCCGCCGCGACGACCTGGAGTTGTTGCGCACAGGCGAGCGGGTGACGCTTGTCGAAGAGTATGTCAACACTTCGGGCGAGACGCGCATCGTCAACACCTCGAAATCGCTGGTTCCGGTCGAAAACCGCCTGCCGCTGATTATCGGTGTGTCGTGGGACATCACGGACCTGAAAAATGCCGAACTGGAGATCGTCGAGGCGCGTATCCGCGCCGAGGAGTCCGATAAACTCAAATCGGCGTTCCTGGCCAACATGAGCCATGAAATCCGTACGCCGCTCAACGCCATCGTAGGCTTTGCCAAGCTGATCGGGGGTGCCGAAACCGAGGAGGAGAAGGAGCAGTTTGCCGAGATCATCGACACCAATTCCGAGTTGCTGCTGCAACTGATCAACGACATTCTCGATATTTCGAAGATCGAGGCCGGGACGCTCGAATTCAAGTTCAAACCGATGAGCCTCAACGAACTGTGCCGTTCGGAGTATGAGGTCCATAAGACGCGTTTGAAACCCGGTGTGGAGCTTGTCTTCGAGGAAAAATACGACGACGTACGGATCGTCTGCGACCAGAACCGACTGGCGCAGGTCATCACCAACCTGCTGAACAATGCCGCGAAATTCACCGAGAAAGGGTCGATCCGTTTCGGATTCGACGTTTGCGGCGACTTCGTCGAATTCTACGTCCAGGATTCGGGCATGGGCATCCCCCCGGAGAAGGTGCGGGCCATTTTCGACCGCTTCGTCAAACTGAACGACTTTGCTTCGGGAACCGGCCTCGGACTGGCTATTTCGAAGATGATCGTCGAGCGGATCGGCGGAACGATCGGCGTCGAGTCGGAGGTGGGCAAGGGGACGCGGTTCTGCTTCTCGATTCCGATGGAACACCGGGACCTTCCGGCGGAGGATACTGCCGCTGCTGCGGGCGAAAAGGGCGCTTCGAACCGCTGGACACTGCTTGTAGGCGAGGATTCGGACCCCAGTTTCCGGTTGATCGAGGCGGTTCTGAGCCGGAGTTTCCGGCTCGTGCGCGCCGTCACGGGCGCCGAGGTCGTGGAGCAGTTCGAACGTGTACGGCCCGATGCCGTGCTGATCGACGTGCGCCTGCCGGTGATGGATGGGCTTGAAGCCACGCGGCGTATCCGGGCCGTGTCGTCCGGGGTCCCGATCATCGCCATGTCGGCCTATTCCTATGCCAACGACGCCGGGCTGGCCAAGGAGGCGGGCTGCAACGATTTCCTGATCAAACCCCTGTCGCAGTACTCGCTCAACAAGGCGCTGAACAGCGTGCTGGTCGACCTGAAGAAGGCGTAACGGCCTCAGCAATAAAAAATCCGCATACCTCGTTGGTGTGCGGATTTTTCGTATTCCGGGTCTTCCGGTTTAACGGTAATGGTGCGAGATGAGGGTCATGAACTCTTCGCGCGTGCGGTGGTCGGAGAGGAAAATGCCCGTGAATGCCGAAGTCGTGGTTGCCGACTGCTGTTTCTCGATGCCGCGCATCTGCATGCACATGTGGCTGGCTTCGATCACCACGGCCACGCCCATCGGGTTCAGCGCCTCCTGGATGCAGTCGCGGATCTGCACCGTCAGCCGTTCCTGTACCTGCAGGCGGCGGGCGAAACACTCCACCACGCGCGCGATCTTCGAAAGCCCCGTAATGTGTCCGTTGGGGATATAGGCCACATGGGCCTTGCCGTAAAACGGCAGCATGTGGTGTTCGCACATCGAATAAAGCTCGATGTCCTTCACGAGCACCATCTGTTTGTACTCTTCGCGGAAAGTCGCCGAGCGGATGATTCCCAGCGGATTTTCGTCATACCCTTTCGTCAGGAACGACATGGCCTTGGCCACGCGCTCGGGGGTTTTCTGCAATCCTTCGCGTGCGGGGTCTTCGCCCAGCAGGCGCAGTATTTCGGCGTAGTGGAGCTTCAGCGCCTCGACGGTCGTCGGGTCGAACCGCTCCTCCTTATCGTAATTTTTCAGTTCCATGGGTGCAAAGATAGCGATTTTTATCGGTTCATCATCCAGTCCATGACCTGCGATGTCCGTGCGGCCGAAATTCCGGTCGAGGGACATTGTCCTTCACCGCGCAGTTCGGCGACGATCGTTTCGATCAACGGGCCCTGGATATGCTCCGGCGGATCGATCCGGAAAAGCTCCGTGCCCTGCGCCGTCGTCAGCTCGATGGGGCTGAATTCGAAGGTGTTGAACCGGACGATGCCGTTGCGTCCCGTGATGGCTATCGTGTCTTCGGTGGCCTCGGGCGGAGCCACGAAACACCATGTTCCGGTCCCCGTAACGCCCGACCTGAAGCGGAAAGTTGCCGTGATGGTGTCGGCCACGTCGTAAAACCCGCCGAGGTTTGTTTTGTAGCCTTTGGCGTCGGCAATCTCCCCGAGCAGGAAATCGAGAATGTCGAGCGTATGCGGCGCGAGGTCGTAGAAATAACCCTCTCCGCCGACCTCCCGGCGCAGCCGCCACGGCAGGTTTGCCGCATCGCGGTCCCCGGGGGACTCCGGTCGGAAATGGCGGATGCCGACCGTCAGCGGTTTCCCGATGGCGCCGCTGTCGAGCAGCTCTTTTACCTTCAGGAAATAAGGCAAGGCCCGGCGGTAGTAGGCTACAAAGAGCTTTTGCCCGGCCTTTTCTGCCGCCTCGTTCATCGCCCGGCACTCGGCCCAGGTCATCGCCATCGGCTTCTCCACATAGACCGGTTTGCCGGCTTCGAGCACCTGCTGCGCCAGTTCGCGGTGGGTGTCGGGCGGGGTCGCGATGTAGACGATGTCCACTTCGGGGTCGGCGATCAGTGCCGTGGCGTCGGTGTAGCTTTTCCCGACGCCGTGCCGTCGCGCGAAATCGGCCGCCTTCTCCGCATCGCGGCGCATGACGGCCACGAGCGCCGAATGCCTGGTTTTGTACATCGGCGGCCCGCTTTTGCGTTCGCAGACATTGCCGCAGCCTACGATTCCCCAGTTGACAGTTTCCATAAGGCTATTTTTCGATTGAATGGAGATATGCCGCGAGCTTGCGCACGGCGCGGGCGCGGTGCGAAACGGTGTTTTTCTCCTCGGTGGTCATCTCGGCAAAGGTCTTCGTGTAGCCGTCGGGAACGAACAGCGGGTCGTAGCCGAATCCCTCGTGCCCGGCTTCGTGGTCGATGATCCGTCCCTCGACGATGCCTTCGAAGAGGTGTTCCTCGCCGCCCAGGAGCAGCGAGATGACCGTGCGGAACCGTGCCCGGCGGTTCTGCGCGCCTTCGAGGTTTTTCAGCAGCAGGCGGTTGTTGGCCGGAAAGTCGTGCCCGTCGGTGGCGTAGCGCGCCGAATGCACGCCTGGGGCCCCGCCCAGCGCCTCGACTTCGAGGCCTGTGTCGTCGGCGAAACAGTCCAGCCCCGTGCGGTCGCGCAGGTAGTGCGCCTTCTGCGAGGCATTGCCTTCGAGGGTCTCCTGCTCTTCGGGGATGTCCTCCGTGACGCCGCAGTCGCGGGGCGTCACGAGCGTATAAGCGTCGCCCAGCACGGCCTGTACTTCCGTGAGCTTGTGGGCATTGTTGGTAGCGAAAATTATTTTCATCGGTCGTTGTTTTGGACAAAGGTACTATTTTTCCGGAAAACCCGGCGTAAGGCCCGTTTCACGGGCCGCACGTGCAAATTCGTAGTGTTCATAGCGGCCCCGTACGCTGCCGTCGCCCAGCACGTAAAGGTCGTCGCAGATGCCGTCGAGCGGCGTGAGCGAGTCTGCCGCGACGAGCAGCGTCCGGCCCTCCGTGCCGAGTTGCAGGATCAGTTGCTGCACAGCGAAAATGCTTTCGATGTCCAGCCCCCGGAAGGGTTCGTCGAGCAGCAGTATTCGTTTGCGCTGCATCAGCAGCAGGACCAGCGCCAGCCTTTTTTGTTCGGCCGGGGAGGCTGCTGCCGCTTCGGCATCCTGCGCCACGGGCAGTCGCCGGAGCAGCGGCGCAGGGTCCGACTCCGGGTTGTAACGACCCACGAGGTCGATGCAGTCCCGGGCGGTCAACCCCGGCCAGAAATGCGGTTCCGCTTCCAGATAACCCATATCTCGTCGCCGCAGGGGGTGTCCGTGCGTGGTGATACGCCCCGATTCGGGCACCAGAAGTCCGTATACGGCCCTGAGCAGGGTGCTTCGTCCCTCCCCCGCAATGCCGTGGACGGCGTTTGCCGGGAGGTGCATCGTCACGCCGTCGAGCAACGTCCGCTCCCCGTCGCGGACCCGGAGTGCGTCAATCGTAATCATAGAGGTAACGGTTGAGGTTGCGTTCAGCCCTCAGGGCGTAGCTCACCGTCAGGCAGAGGCTCAGCGGGAGCAGCAGCGGCACGAGAAACCCGGCGACACCGAGTTTTGCAGCCAGCGGCCAGCGGGCTGTCTTGTGAGGCTCGTAACGGGCGTATTTCGCCGCGACGAAGTAGAACAGGGCCAACGCTGCGAGCGGAGCCCATGCCGCGGCCATCCACGCTGTTTCGGGCCACAGGATAAGGTTCAGCGCGGCAAAAGGAACGGCTGCCAGAAAATAGTTGCGCCAGGCGGTGAACGTTTTTCGGGCGAGAAACCGGGCCGCCTCTGTTTCAGGCAGCAGCACGAGTTGCAACGGCTCGTTGCCGGCGTAGAACGTTCCGCACAATAGAGCCGCAAGGAAAAGGGCCGGAAACCCCGCATAGGGTACACAGGCACAAACAGCCACTGCTACGGCAACCGCCCCGGCCCTGGCCGGATGGCGCCGCAGGGCTGCGGTCCACTCGGGCGATCCGCCGAGCAGGCTGATGCGCAACAGCCGCCCGGAGTAGATGCGGGGCTGTTTTTCGGTTGGCATGGTTATCTGACGGCCTCCAGTTTTTCGAGTTTGTCGTCGAGGTCGATCTTGTCGATGATGGTCTTTACGAGCACGTCCATTTCCGATCCCGGGGAGTAGTCCGCCGGGCAGACGTGGCTCACGCGGTTATCGTGAATCAGCGAGGTCATCTCCTTGCGCGCACCCTTCTGGTCAGGGTTGTAGACGGCGATCGAGTGTCCCCCGAAGTTCTTCACCAGCCGCATGCAGGGGATGTCGGTCGTTCCGTCGCCGACGTAGATCATGTGCTTGAACGGTACGGGCCGCTCGTTTTCGGGGATGTAGCGGTTGACCATCTTCGAGTCGAAAACCGATTCCACACCCTTGTTGATCTTGAAAATGAACTGTGTCTTGTTGGTGTAGTTGACCGCCACGGCGGGCCAGTAGGCGATGCCGTCCACGTCGTAAAGGAACGAGCAGGCGTAAATCTTGCGGAATTCGTGGGCGATCTCCGTTCCCTCGATAATTTCCTTCAGACCCGAGGAATTGATGTAGTGCAGAATCCGGACACCGCGTTCCGCTCCATAAGCGTTGATCCGCGAAAACCACTCTTTAACGCCGTTGAACAGCGTCACGCGGCGTCCCGAGTCCTGAAACGCTTCGCGGCGGAGCGACAGGCCTTTCGATTTGGCCTCCTGGATCATCCGGGCCATGTACGTGAGAACCATGTCGGCGTCCTGCTCTTCGGCGAGTGAGTTGGCCTCGGTCCAGAAGTCCTTGTTGCTTTTGCCGACTGCCGGAATGAAGTCATACTCCTGCATGTTGCCCGGAGCCAGCGTTCCGTCGAAGTCGTAAATCAGCGCTATGGTGAATTTGAATTCCATTGTTTTCAAAGTTTTGGATTCTCAAAGATAACTTTTTTTCGCTACTTTTGCAAAAACAGCGATACGGGTTACAAGGCCGTGCGTCGCATGTGTTCTGCCGGGCGCAGTTCGGTTGGACTAGAGCCCTTTCCCGGAAATAACGTAAGAAAATAGAACAGATTATGGAATTCAAGGAATTAATTGCAAAACGCCGTTCGATCCGTAAATTCACCGACCGTGCAGTTCCCCGTGAGACGCTCGACCGCATCCTTCACGCGACCCTCTCGGCCCCTTCGTCGCGCAATACGCGCACAACGCGCCTCGTGGTGGTCGATGACCCCGCGCTGGTGGCCCGCATGGCTGAAATGCGCGATTACGGCTCCGCATTTATGAAGGACGCGCCGCTGGCGGTGCTGGTCCTGGGCGACACTTCGGCAAGCGATTTGTGGCGCGAAAATGCCGCAATTTCAGCAACCGTACTGCAACTGGCCTGCGTCGACGAGGGACTCGCCTCGTGCTGGGTCCATGTCAACGGCCGACCCCGCCGCAAGGACGCTCCTGACGGCGAGACAGCCGCCGACTACCTCCGGACATTCCTGCCCATCCCCGACGGCTGCGAACCCCTCTGCGCCATCGCCCTGGGCTATTCCGACTTCACCCCCGCCCCGCTTCCACCCGCGGACGACGAAGCGCGGATTATACGGCTCGGATAACCAATAGAATGTACCACTGAAAACCTTCATAAATTCTACTTCTTTATGATAAGATGAATATTTTTTTAATTATCAATATTAAATAAATAATTTATAGTATATTTAAATATTGAAAATTTAAAAAAAAAGAATGTCATGAAGAAAAAAAATTATTCTATTATCGTTAATTCTTATTGCTGTGAGCTTAATCACTTTGTTTTGGAATAGAAATAAAGAATGTGATTTATTAGCTGCTAATATTGAAGCTCTTTCACAAACGGAAGGAAGTGTTACTGCTACTTGTTTGGGAACGAGTGTTGTGTATCGTTGTTATGCAACTTGTAATAGATGTGGTCGGGAATGGGAAACATTTATGTCGAGCGGTGGCCCGGCTGTGAATATTAGTGGAAGATGTTATTGTGGATGTACCACTTTTCGTACATTTTAAATTGACTCGATGATGTTTCAGTTACAAAAAATTCGTTGCATATTTGGATCGATAATTCTCTGTTGTGCCGCCTGTTCTTCCGATAAGGGACCGCATTACGTAGCTCCCGAGTTCGCCGGGGAGCGTTCTGCGAAATTCGAACTGCTCACCGGGGAGTTGTTGTTTATGAATGTTCTTGATATTTGGGAATATAAGTCGAATCTTGTGGTGTTGGGGTTTGAGAACGGCTGTTTTTTGCATATATTCGATAAGGAAAACGGAAAGAAGATTCTGGAGACCATTTCCCTTGGACGGGGGCCGAAAGAGATCGGTTCCCTGCTCAATGCCCGGTTGGATCGGCAGGGTGTATTGACGCTGGTTGATCGTCAGCAACAGAAAAGGCTGTCGTTTCAGATCGATTCGCTGCTGGCACATTCGTTTGCGGCGATTTCGGAACAGCCCTGTGAGAACCCGAGTTGGTGTCGGGCCTTGATTCCGTTGCAGGAGCGGCAGCTTGTTGTCCGGAATATAGGCGATGCCGCCAGGGATACGACTGGCGTTGTCCGTTTCGAACTCAGGGACAAGGCCGGAAAACCGACGGCGCGGAACAACGATTTCCCGCTCGCGGATGCCGCGATGCGGTTCATGGTCTATAATGAAGCCCGGATTTCGGTCTCTCCCGACGAACGTAGACTTGCTGTCGGAACGGTTTGGGGAGCTGTTCTGGAAACGTTTTCTTTGGAGGAGGACATCGAATCGGTCTGCACCCGTTACTTTGTCGAGCCGAATATCGACCTCGGAGCGGCTCCGGGAATCAATGAAAAGACCATCTCCGGATTTGCCGACCTCTATGCCGGTAACGACCGGATCTATGCTTCGTACGATGGAATCACGAAGGTATTGGAACTGTCGAAAGTACCAGCAGAGGAGCGTCCCTTGCAGTTCAACCGGATCGTCGTTTTCGACTGGGAAGGCAACGGAATCGAACGGATTATGACCGATTACAACATACGGGCCTTGTGCGCGGGGGAAGACGGAACGATCTACGCAGCCGTTTTCGACAATCTCAACCGGTTTTATTTGGGCCGGATCGGTTCTCCGGGCAGGTAGGCCCGGGCCAGAAGGCATGTATTGCCGCGCGTAAGGAACGGCAGGGATCGGCACAGCCCAGGTCTCACCGGATTGGACAAATTGAAAAGGACGCCTGCAAGGCGTCCTTTTCAATTTCATATCAGCGTAATGCGTTTTCGCAGGATGTCGAGAACCTGTTTTTTGAGCTGCGGAGCATTGATCGGTTTGGGCATGTAACCCGTAAAACCGTTCTGCATGATCTTCTGCTCGTCGGAAGCGTAAGCGTATGCCGTCACGGCGATGATCGGGATTTCGGAGGCGAATTTGCGGATTTCCGCCGCGGCTTCGTAGCCGTTCATCACCGGCATGTTGATGTCCATGAGAATCAGGTGCGGATGTCCCGAGCGGCACAGTTCGACGGCCTCCTGCCCGTTCCAGGCGTGGAGCAGGCGGTAGTCGTGGCGCAGGATCGTTTCGAAGAGCCGGTAGTTGCTTTCGTTGTCCTCGGCGACGAGAATCGTCAGTTTGTTCTTTTCGACCGAAAATGCCGGAGCCTCTTCGCGCGGCGCCTCGGAGGGTTTGCCGGCTATGTAAGGGAGCGTGAACCAGAACGTAGTGCCTTTTCCCTCCTCCGACTCGACACCAATCTCCCCGCCGAGGTGCTCGACGATGCTTTTGCAGATCGGAAGGCCCAGTCCCGTGCCCTGCTTGAAGGTGTTGAGTTTGACGAACCGTTCGAATACATGCTGCTGGCCGTCGGCCGAAATGCCGCATCCCGTGTCGGTGACGTAGAAGTAGAGCTGGCTGCCCCGGACCTTGTAGCCGAAGCGGATCGACCCTTCGTGGGTGAATTTCGAAGCGTTGGTCAGCAGGTTGATCAGCAATTGCGAAAGCCGGTTGCGGTCGGTGTGGAACAGGCATTCGTCGAGTCCCGGTTCGAAAATCAGATCGACGCCTTCGGCGACCTTCATGCCGATGATGTTCTCCTTCTCGTGCATCAGTTCGTTCAGGTCGAAGTCCGAAAGGTTGAATTCCAGCGTCCCGGCCTCGATCTTCGAGAGGTCGAGGATGTCGCCGATCAGTTGTAAAAGCAGGGCGTTGTTGTTCTCGATGATCGAGATGTACTCCTGTTTCTCCTGCTCTTCCTCGGTCTCGGCGAGGATACCCGAGAATCCCACGATGGCGTTCAGCGGCGTACGGATTTCGTGGCTCATGTTGGCCAGGAACGCCGACTTAAGCCGGTTCGACTCCTCGGCGCGGTCGCGGGCCGAGAGGAGGTCCTCCTCCATCTGCTTGCGCGAGGTGATTATCAGCGACGACCCGACGAGGTTCAGCGGGCGGCCCTCTTCGTCGCGCTGGTCCACCGTGGCCTGGGCCTCGACCCAGTCCAGATGCCAGTGTCCCCCGGCATCGGAGGCTACGCGGTACTCCTCACGTACCTTTTCCCTCCGTCCGGCAATCAGGTCGTCGTAGGCACGGCGCACCCGTTCGCGGTCCTCCTTGTGGATTTTCGCGAAATAGCTCGCTTCGGGGACGGAGAGCTGTATATCGGCGTCGGGATCGGTAAGCAACTGGTGGCTGCGTACGGTTTTGTTGACATCGCAGAGGATCGTGCCGTCCTGCAGGTCCCACTTCCACGGGACGATATTCGCCACATCGAGCGCCATCGAAAGCTTGTGGTTGATCGAATTGAGCTTCTTCTGTGTCTGGTAAAGCTGCGTACCGTCGAGGCAGAAGATGTCGATGTGATCGTCGATGTACGAGCGGCTGATGATGACTTCGTAAAAGGCGTCGCGCGGCTTGAAGTGGACGGGATAGGTGATGGTCCGGTTTTCGGTCAGCGCGATGTTTATAAGCCGCATGAATTCGGTCATCGAGTAGGGAAAAAGCTCGCTGCCGCATCGGCCGATCACTTTTTCGCGGGCGACGAAAAGCCGCTCGAAATGGGCGTTTACATCGCAGTAGATCGTATCCATAGGCATGTGGTTTTTATCGAAAACGACCTTTGCCTGGATG
>JAEZTA010000187.1 GCA_023443765.1 Bacteroidota bacterium
GCAACGGCGAATACGCCATCAACCCCACCTATTCGGAGATGCCCGAATGCGACCTGGACATCATGGTCGGCGGTACGATCGACAACATCCTGATGGTCGAGGGCGAGATGAAGGAGGTTTCGGAAGACGTGATGCTCGGCGCCATCAAGTTTGCGCACGAGGAGATCAAGAAACACTGCGCCGTACAGATCGAGCTTTCGAAAGAGCTGGGCAAGGACGTAAAACGCACCTACTGCCACGAGGTCAACGACGAGGAACTGCGCCAGACGATCATCAAGGAGCTCTACGACAAGGCTTACGCCATCGCTACGAGCGGCACGATGAAGCACGAGCGCGAGGACAAGTTCAACGCCCTCGAAGCCGAGTTCGCAGCCCGCTACTCAGAGGAGGAACTGGCTGAGAAGGCTCCGCTGATCCACAAATATTTCCACGACGACGTGCAGAAGAAGGCCATGCGCAACATGATCCTCGACCTGGGTCAGCGCCTCGACGGCCGCAAGACGGACGAAATCCGCCCGATCTGGTGCGAGGTAGGTTACCTGCCCGCAGCCCACGGCTCGGCGATCTTCACCCGCGGTGAAACGCAGTCGCTGACGACCGTAACGCTCGGCACGAAACTCGACGAAAAGGTCAAGGACGAGGTTCTCGTACAGGGAACCGAGAAATTCGTCCTCCACTATAACTTCCCGCCCTTCTCGACGGGCGAGGCCAAAGCCGCCCGCGGCCTGAGCCGCCGCGAGATCGGCCACGGTCACCTGGCATGGCGCGCCCTGAAGCCGATGATCCCGATGGGCGAGGACAACCCCTACGCCGTACGCGTCGTATCGGACATCCTCGAATCGAACGGTTCGTCGTCGATGGCTACGGTTTGCGCCGGAACCCTCGCGCTGATGGATGCCGGTGTGAAGCTCAAGAAACCCGTATCGGGTATCGCCATGGGTCTGATCTCGGATTCCGAAACCGGCAAGTGGGCCGTGCTGTCGGACATCCTGGGCGATGAGGACCACCTGGGCGACATGGACTTCAAGGTGACGGGAACCAAGGACGGTATCACCGCTACGCAGATGGACATCAAGGTCGACGGCCTCTCGTACGAGGTGCTGGCCGCCGCACTGGAGCAGGCCCGCAAAGGCCGCATGCACATCCTCGGCAAGATCACCGAGTGCATCGCCGAGCCGCGTGAGGACTACAAGCCCTGCGTACCGCGCATCGTACAGATCGTCATTCCGCAGGATATGATCGGTCCGGTTATCGGCCCGGGCGGAAAGGTGATCCAGGACATCCAGAAGACCACCAACACGACCATCACCATCACGGAGGTGGACAACAAGGGTATCGTGGACATCTTCGGTATCGACAAGGACGCCCTCGACGGCGCACTGAACCGCATCAAGGCCATCGTAGCCATTCCCGAAGTAGGCGAGACCTACCACGGCAAGGTTCGCTCGATCGTCGCATTCGGCGCATTCGTCGAGATCATGCCGGGCAAGGATGCCCTGCTCCACATCTCGGAGATCGACTACAAGCGTTTCGAGACCATGGAGGAGACCGGTCTGAAGGAGGGCGACGAGATCGACGTGAAGCTGATCGGCGTAGACCCCAAGACCAACAAACTCAAGCTGTCGCGCAAAGCGCTGCTTGAAAAACCCGAAGGTTATGTGGAGCGCGAACGCCGTCCGCGTCCCGAACGTGGTGAGCGTGGAGACCGCCGCGATCGTGGCGACCGCGGAGAGCGCCGGGAGCGTCCTGAACACAAAGATGAGTAAAATGGCTGTAAATGTGGATATTTCGGACGGAAACCTGTTCTTTTTTCCGCCTGATATATTGCACAATTAGCAAGAGTTTTCTATATTTGTGCTGTTCAGGTGTCCCGAACAGGGCTTCAAAGCCCCGGAACCGGGATTATGCGAACGAAAAACAAGAGGCAAACAAATTAAAAATAAACACATTAACTTTTACCCTATTATGAAAAACTTAATGAAATTGAGCGTTGTGCTCGTAGCTGCCGCACTGGCATTTTCGAGCTGTAACTGCTTCAAGAAGATGGCGAAGAACCGGGACGACATCAAGCTGACGGTCACCCCCGAGATTCTGACGCTGAACAACGGCATCGTTGCCGCAGACATCAATGTTACCTTCCCCGTAGAGTACTTCAACGCGAAGGCCGTACTGAAAGTTACTCCCGTTATCGTATTCGAGGGTGGCGAAGTAGTCGGCACCACGAAGTATATCCAGGGCTCGAAAGTAGACGAAAACTACACGGTTATCGACAAGAAGAACGGCGGTAACTACACGCAGCACGTAGAGTTCCCGTACGATCCCCGCATGGACCAGTGCGCTCTGCAGCTTCGTGCCGAGATCAAGTGCCCGAAGGGTAAGTGCAAGGAGTTCACGCTCGTGAACCTGAACACCGGCGCCATCCCCACCAAGGAGCAGGCTGCTGTGCTGGCCGGCAACGACGCTGCTGCCAAGGCTGCCATCGGCAAGGAATTCGGCCTGACGGTTGCTTACGGTCTGAACACCCTGCAGAAGGACCTCAAGTACGGCGACCTGATGGATCAGATGGCCAACAACTACAAGAAGGTGACGACGGTTGTCGACAAGACCGACCTGCTCTACGCCATCAACTCGTCGGTTGTAACGAAGAAGAACGAGAAGAACGCCAACCTCGGCGAATTCAAGGAGAACGTAGACAAGAACCTCACGAACGACCGCGCTACGCAGAACATCGCCGTGAAGGGTTACGCTTCGCCCGACGGTCCGGTGAAGTTCAACGACAAACTCTCGAAGTCGCGTAGCGAGTCGGGTAAGAAGGTCGTTGCCAAACTGCTCAAGGACGCTGGTCTGGATATCGACGCTGCCGCTTACGGTGAGGACTGGGACGGCTTCAAGGAGCTGGTCGAGAAGTCGGATATCAAGGACAAGAACCTCATTCTCCAGGTGCTGAGCCTCTACAACTCGCCCGCAGAGCGTGAGACCGAGATCAAGAACATGTCGAGCGTATTCAACGAGCTGAAGAAGGACATCCTTCCCGAACTGCGTCGCTCGCAGATCGTCAACAGCACCGACCTCCAGGGTCTGACCGACGCTGAGATCATGGCTGCTTACCGCAACGGCGGCGACCTGACCGTAGAGCAGTATCTCTATGCCGCTCAGGAGCTGGCTAACGGCGCTGAGGAGCAGGTTGCTATCCTGACCGCTGCTTCGAAGAAGTTCAACGACGCCCGTGTATGGAACAACCTCGGCGTTGCCCAGACGCAGGCCGGCGACAAGGCTGCTGCCCTGAAGTCGTTCGAGAAGGCTGCCAAGATGGATTCGTCGAAGGAGCTCAGCAAGAACCTGCTGCTCGCCAACCTGGCTAACGGCAACACCGCTGAGGCCAAGAAGTACGCTGCTGCCGCTGACGCTCAGGCTAAGGCTGCCATGGCTGCTGCCGAAGGCGACTACAAGGCTGCTGCCAAGAACCTCGAAGGCTACAACGAGGCTATCGCTCTGGTTCAGTCGAACGACCTGGCCGGTGCCAAGAAGGCTATCGCCAAGGACAACTCGGCTGACGCCGACTACCTGCGCGCCGTTATCGCCGCCAAGGAAGGCGACCTGAAGGCTGCAGAGGCTCAGTTGAAGAGCGCAGTTTCGAAGAACCCCGCGCTGGCTCAGAAGGCCGCTAAGGACATCAACCTGAAGGCGCTGAAGAAGTAATCAGCTTCCCCGATAAAAAAGAGTCTGGCCTGCGAAGGTTCAGGCTCTTTTTTTGCATCATACCCCATTGCCCTGCAACAAATAGACAGGCGGGAACGTTTTATCGGAAAACAGCGGCTCCGGCGCAGGCTCCGACGACAACAGCCTGCGGCAGGGAGCGGTTAAAATAATTGATCCGGAAGCGATGCGGGATCGAATAATTTTTCTAATTTTGTAAAAAACAAGATTGTATGGAATACGCCAACCATCTCAAAGAATACGCCCCCGCCGGGAGTGCAGCACACGTCGACGAGGAAGTCGCACGCATCCGCAAGGCCGCCGAGGCCCGCAACCACAACACCGAAGTTTACAAACTCTGCTATTCGGCCATCGACCTCACGACCCTGTCGTGCAACGATTCGGTGACCTCCGTCACGGAGTTCGCCCGCAAGGCCGTGGAGTTTTACCAGAAATATCCCCACATTCCCAACGTGGCTTCGATCTGCATCTACCCCTCGTTTGTCGAAACCGTCGGGCTGGCTGTGGACGGCACGCCGATGAAGATCACGAGCGTCGGCGGCGGATTCCCCGCAGCGCAGACCTTCCTCGAAGTGAAGGCCCTCGAAGTGGCAATGGCCGTGGAAAACGGCGCCGACGAGGTGGACATCGTCCTCAACGTGGGCCGCATGCTTACGGGCGAATACGACGAGGCCGCCAACGAAGTGGAGGTGATTCGCACGGAGATGGACGACGACGTGGTGCTGAAAGTGATTATCGAGTCGGGAGCGCTGAAAACCCCCGACCTGATCCGCAAGGCATCGCTGCTGTCGATGTTCGCAGGGGCCGATTTCGTGAAGACCTCGACGGGCAAGATCGACGTGGCTGCAACGCCCGAAGCTGCCGTGGTGATGTGCCAGGCAATCCGGGACTACTACGACAAGACAGGCCGCAAGGTCGGTTTCAAGGCCGCAGGCGGCGTCCGCACGGCCGAAGACGCTGCACTCTACTACACGATCGTCGAGGAGATTCTCGGCAAGGAGTGGCTCACGCCGGACCTGTTCCGCATCGGCGCCTCCTCGGCCGCAAACAACATCCTTTCGGCAATCGAAGGCTCGGAGATCAAGTATTTCTAAACAGCCGGACCGAGATAAGGTTATGCAGCAGTCCCCCATCGGACTGCTGTTTTTCATATCCGAAGGGACCAAAGCGACCGGAGGGGGGGGGCATCCGGACAGAAGGATACCCAGAGGACTAGGGCGTTCGGAAAGGAGAGCATTTGGAGGGGGGGGGTGAAGCGAAAAAACGGAAATTCGAACCCGTTTTAAAATATCCCGGCTGCCGGATCGTCTGCATAAGTAGAAAGCAGAGACAATGACAGCACAAAAACGAAAGATCGTACTCTATACCTTCGACTGCACGGGATGTGGCTACTGCACCAAAGTTTGCGGCACCGGGGTGCTCAAACTGGTGGACAACGGCGCATGCCGCTTCGTCAACGTGGCAGACGCATCGCGCTGCACGGGATGCGGGCGGTGCGAGCAATGCTGTCCGAACAAAGCGATTTCACTTAAACCAAACAATAGCATGAAAGAAAAACTGAAAATCGCAGGATGCGCCCTCGGGGGCGTAGCCCTGCTGGCCCTGGGCGTCGCCGTGACCATGTGGCTGTGGAATGCACTCATCCCCGGGATCATGGGCTGGACAGCCATCAACTATTGGCAATCGCTGGGCCTGCTGGTACTCGTACGACTGCTTTTCGGGCATTTCGGACACTTCGGCTGCGGGGGATTCGGCGGATTCGGACACCCGCGCATGTCGCGTCGGGAGCACCGCCACCTGCACGAGGCGATGCGGGGAATGTCGCACAGCGAAAAGCGGGAGTTCATCCGTCGCCGGATGCGGGATTTATGCGAACGGGAACAGCCCGCAGATGACGCCGCAGCGCAATAACCCGACCGAGGTATTCGAGAACTACCGCCGGCAGCTGCGGGCCTTTATCTCACGGCGGGTGGATTCCGAAGCAGAGGGCGAGGACATTCTCCAGGAGGTTTTCATGCGCTTCGTGCAGACCGACACGGTGAATCCCATCGGGCAGGTCGCGGCATGGCTCTTCCGCACGGCGCGCAACCGCATCATCGACCACAGCCGCAAACGCCGCGAAGAGCGGATGCCGCAGCAGCGCGATCCGGACGATGAAAGCGGACTGGTCAGCGAGATCACGGCGCTGCTGGCTGACGACAGCAATTCGCCCGAGATGGAGTACCTCCGCGCGCTGGTCTGGGAGGAGGTCGAGACGGCGTTGAACGAACTGCCAGCCGCCCAGCGCGACGTATTCGAACTGACCGAAATGGAGGGGTTCACCTTCCGCGAACTCGCTGAAGACACCGGAATTCCCATAGCGACCCTGCTATCGCGCAAACATTATGCGGTAAAATACCTGCGCAGCCGGTTGGCCGAAATCTACGAGGCTTTCCTCACGGACTGACACGCTCCGAACCACGCAAAACAGCGGCCCCTTACGAGGCCGCTGTTTCATATTACCCGGAATATCAGATAGAGTCCGGGACCTCGACGGTCGGCGAATCGGGCGCCGGCACCGGTTCCGGAACGACCGTCCTCGGGACCGGGGCCGCCGGTTGTTCGCTGCGCTGGACCATCGACTGGAAATTGTCGCGACGAAGGACCACGATGACGATAATGGCGATCACCGCCAGGGCCACGATAATACCGATCAGCTTCTTAATCATTTTTATCCGGTTCGTTTAAGATTCCGATGGCGCGCATGACAACGTTGTCCACGGGAAAGATATTTACATAAAACCCGTTGTCTTCCAGCGCCGTATTGCGGCCGATGTAGGCCCGGAGCTGGGCTTCGATCAGCTTCCGCGAACGGGCGATGTCGGCCGGGCGCGGCGCAACGCCCTTCCGGGCGGCGTAGCGGACGAAATCATCCACAAGGGTTTTGTCGCTGTCGAGCAGCGCCTGCAACTCGTCGATGGTCTTCACGGCATTGAGCGCCTCGCGGTGACGGTCGGCATATTCGATCGTGTAGCGGTAGAGGATATTACGGCCCGCCACCTCGACGAAATACTTCGTCACGTCGGTCGTGTCGGCCGGAATAAATACGTCGGGCATGATGCCGCCGCCGCCGTATACGACCTTTCCGCCCGGGGTCACCCGTTTGAGCGAATCGGCGAAATGGATGCTGTCGGCCGAGAAAAACTCGTTGTTCTTATAACGGTTGAAAAGGTCCTCCTCGTAATCCGCATCGTCGCCGATCGTGTAGGGTTTCTGGATCGAACGCCCCGTCGGGGTGTAGTAACGCGCCGTCGTCAGCCGCAGGGCCGATCCGTCGCTGTACGGTATCTGACGCTGCACGAGCCCCTTGCCGAACGAGCGGCGGCCGACAATCGTACCCCGGTCGTTGTCCTGCAACGCTCCGGCGAGAATCTCGCTCGACGAGGCGCTGCCTTCGTCGATCAGCACCACGACCTCCATGTCCTGTGCCTTGCCTTTGCCGTCGGCGTATTCGCGCGTCTGCTCGTGGCGGCGGTTTTCGGTATAGACGATCAGCTGGCCTTCGTGCAGGAACTCGTTGGCCACGGCGATCGCCTGGTCGAGGAATCCGCCCGAGTTACCCCGCAGGTCGAAGATGAGTTTCGTCACCCCTTCGGCACGCAGCGATGCGAGCGCCCGTTGCAGTTCGTCGAACGTGGTCCGGGCAAACTGCCCCAGTTTGACATATCCCACGCCGTCGGTGACGCGGAAAGCCGATTCGATGCTCTTGATCGGAATCACGCCACGTACTACATCGACCTTTACCAGATCGGAAATACCCTGTCGTTCGAGGCCCAGGTGGACCGTCGTGCCACGCGGACCGCGCAGCTTTTTGACGACGTTGTACTGGGGAATCTTGCGCCCGGCGACAAGTGAATCGTCGATCTCGATGATCCGGTCCCCGGCCTTGATCCCGGCCTTGTCGCTCGGGCCCTGCGGAATGACGTTCAGCACGATCACCGTATCGGTAGCCATGTTGAAAACCACGCCGATGCCGTCGAACTCCCCTTCGAGGGGTTCGTTCAGGGCCTGCATCTCCGAAACAGGGATATAAACCGAGTGGGGGTCGAGCTCCTTGACCAGCATCGGGATGACGTGCTCGGCCAGCGAATCCATCGACACCGAGTCGACATACTGGTTCTCGATCAGCGAGAGCGTATAGGAAAGTTTGTTGTTGGGCAGCGCCATGCCCTTGAGCATGCCCTTGAGCTGCGAGGTCGTCGTGTTGCGGCCCAGATACTGGCCCAGCAACAGGCCCAGAACCACTCCCGCGGCCAGCAGCAGCGGGAAGAGGATGGTGTGTTTCGAATTTTTATACATCATATGATGGCGTCAAGACGCCCGTTTTGTATTTAAAATCCCTCTAAATCTCCCTTTGATAAGGGAGACTTAGCATAGGTCATCAGGGTTTCGGCTTGTTTTTGAAAGTATACGACAGTCCTACGCTCAGCAGCGTTTGGGTCTGCACATCGACATTTTGAGACCGGTCGTAATAAAGCTGAAAACTCACCTTCGTGGAAAGGAATTTTGTCGCCTTGAGCTCAATCGTATTTTCCCAGCGTACCGTAGGATGGATCGGCAGGCGGGGTTTGTCCTTAATATTTTTGTCGCCGGCCGCCCACTTATCATATGCTTCCAGGTACTTGGTATAGTCGCTGATCTTATTTTTCTGGCCGATGTCGGTAATCCAACCATAGAAGGAGAAGATCGTCGTGTTATAACGCAGGTAGCCTGTTTTGCCGAATGTCCTGTTGAACCCGATCTCAATCGACGAACCGCCCTCGTATTTCGACGTTTTGTCGGGGTCCTCGATACCGTAGGGATAAGCCGGTTTGATCTCCTTGCCGTCACCGTCCACCTGCCGCATACGAATCCAGTCGCTCTCGGCAAAAGTTCCGCTCAAGGCAAGGGGTGACATATTCACCGTGATCGGGAATTTCGGCTTAGGACTTTTATAGGTGATACCCAGCGAAATATTGAGGTAACCCGGGGTCATGAATTTGCTCTTGAGGTGCTTTTTTTCCTGCTCGGAACGCGACTTGTAGCCATTGACAAACTGGCTGCGGAACTGGAAGGTCGAGCCATAGGACCAGTTCTTTGCCATCTCGAATGCCGGGTTAATCCAGATAACGAACTCATCCTGATTCTTGAACCATACACCTTCGCTGTCCATGATCTTGTTTCCGCTCTCGTCGACCATCGGCTTACCATCCTGGTCGAGACGCTGCGTCTCGACCTTCATGCGGTTGTAGCCCATCTTGGCATTGAACTTGGTTTCAATGGAGAAGAGGTTTTTCTTGAAAATATGGCGCAGGCTAAAAGTAGCCACCAGGGCAATGGAGTTATCACCACCCGATACCGAAATCCAGGGATCGTTGTACGAAGTCAGCGTTCCCTGCAGGTTACCGCTGACTTCAAGGTAGTTGCGCTCCTTGCGGATGGCGGCGCGCTCGGCTTTATAGCGGGCGAGGCTGAAATAATCGGCATCGACAGACGTGGACTTCAACCGGTCACGGAAGGTTACGCCCTCTCGCTGGGCGTTGACTTCGTCGATGGAAATCTGGGCCGAAGCCGGAACCGATGCCGCCAAAAGCGAAGCCAGCGTGAGAATCAGGTAAAAATGTTTCATAACGAAGCGATTTGCAGTTGATTTTCAATCTACAAATTTATGAATTTATTTACAAATTCTTTAACTTTGTCTGAAAGTTAAACGGAAAGGACCAATTATGAAGTATTTCGGAGCACACGTAAGCGCTGCGGGAGGTGTGGAGAACGCCCCGGTCAACGCACACAATATCGGAGCCACGGGCTTCGCACTTTTTACCAAGAACCAGCGCCAGTGGGTTGCAAAGCCGCTCTCCGCAGGTGAGATCGACGCTTTTCGCAAAGCCTGCGAACAATACGGCTACACCCCGGCGCAGATTCTGCCCCACGATTCGTACCTGATCAACCTCGGGCATCCCGAGGAAGAGCCGCTCGAAAAGTCGCGCGCAGCGTTCCTCGACGAGATGCAGCGCTGCGAACTGCTTGGTCTCGACCGTCTGAATTTTCACCCCGGCAGCCACCTGCAACAGATCACCGAGGAGGAGAGCCTCGACCGGATCGCCGAGTCGATCAACATTACCCTCGACAAAACGCGCGGCGTAACGGCCGTGATCGAGAACACCGCGGGGCAGGGTTCGAACCTCGGATTCCGCTTCGAGCACCTGGCCTACCTGATCGACAAGGTGGAGGACAAATCGCGCGTGGGCGTCTGCATCGACACCTGCCACGCCTTCGCCGCCGGCTACGATCTCTCGACCCGCGCGGGGTGCGAGGCGACCTTCCGCGAACTGGACGAGGTGGTGGGGATGAAGTATCTGCGCGGGATGCACC
>JAEZTA010000029.1 GCA_023443765.1 Bacteroidota bacterium
CAGCACCTGGTTGGGGTTGACGGGCTTGATGAGGTAGTCGGCGATCTTCGACCCCACGGCTTTGTCCATGATGTTCTCCTCCTCGCTCTTGGTGACCATGATCACGGGGGTCGTCGGACGCACCTCCTTGATGCGGGGAAGGGTTTCGAGTCCCGTCATGCCGGGCATCATTTCGTCGAGGATGATCAGGTCGTAGGCTCCTTCGGAGGCCATGTCGATCGCGTCGTATCCGTTGTTGCAGGTGTCCACTTCGTACCCCTTCTGTTGCAGGAAAAGCACGTGGGGTTTGAGCAGTTCGACTTCGTCGTCGACCCAGAGTATTTTGACCATACCGTTATTCGGATTTAAAGTTTGCAAAATTAATGATTTTATCATCAAACGCAAAAACTGCGCGGTTTATTGGGCTGCTTACCGATTAAATACTACCTTTATTCCGAATTATGACAGAAAAGACTACTCCCATGCTTCGGACCGACAAATCCCGCATCGACGCAGTAGATGCCCTGCGCGGTTTTGCTGTGATGGCGATCCTGCTGGTACACAGCCTTGAACACTTTATTTTTCCGGTTTATCCGGATTCTTCGCCGGTCTGGCTCGCAGCGCTTGACGACGGTGTGCTCGCCGTCGTGTTCGCCCTTTTCGCCGGCAAAGCCTACGCGATCTTCGCCCTGCTGTTCGGCCTTACCTTCCATTTGCAGTATGCCGCCCGGCGCAGTCGCGGTGAGGACTTCGGGGGACGCTTCCTCTGGCGGTTGCTGCTGCTGGCGGGTTTCGCCACGTTGAACGCGGCGTTCTTCCCCGCCGGGGACGTGCTGCTGCTGTTCAGCATCGTCGGCGTGGTGCTCTTCCTGGTCCGCCGCCTGAGCGACGGGGTTGTGCTGGCGCTGGCGCTGTTTTTCCTGTTTCAGCCCGTCGAATGGTATCACTGTTTCCGGGCGCTGTCCGATCCGGGATATGCCTTGCCCGACTTCGGGGTCAAGGCTATGTACGACGAAGTGGCGGCATATACCGGAGCGGGGAACTTCCGGGAGTTCATCACCGGGAATGTCACCCTCGGGCAGAAGGCGAGCCTGCTGTGGGCCGTGAACGCCGGGCGTTACAGCCAGACGGCGGGGCTTTTCCTGCTGGGCCTGCTGCTGGGCCGCCGCGGGTTGTTCCTCGATTCGGCGGCGAACACTCGTTTCTGGGTGCGGGTGCTGATCGCCGGAGCCGTGGCTTTCGTGCCGCTTCAGGCCCTGCACGGGCTTTTCGGCGACGCTACGGCGGCCCGCATGGCCGGAACGGTGCTGGATATGTGGCAGAAGTTCGCCTTCACGGCCGTACTCGTGGCTTCGTTCCTCCTGCTTTACCGTACGGTGCGCTTCCGCCGGGTGACCGACGGCCTGCGTTTTTATGGTCGCATGAGCCTTACCAATTACATTACGCAGTCCGTCGCCGGGGCGCTGATCTTCTTTCCGTTCGGCCTCGGTCTGGCTTCCTGCTGCGGGTATACGCTGAGCCTCGTTATCGGGCTCGGGGTCTTCGTATTGCAGGTGGCGTTCTGTCGCTGGTGGCTGCGCAGCCACCGGCAGGGACCGCTGGAAAGCCTCTGGCACCGCCTGACATGGCTGGGCTCGAAATAAGTATTTATCCGCCTTGTAGTCTTATTATTGGATGCATTTCTGGCAGGCGTTTTGCTCCTCCCAATAAACAACTGATATAGAATATTTTAATTTTTATGCGGGTTTTGCCCGATATTTGTTATCACGTTGTGAACCTGCAAACTACGCCGCCGCCGGAAAAAAGGTGAAAAAAAAATGCCGATTGTTGGCGGATATGTAAATAAAGCGTATATTTGCAGTCCAAATCACTTGGGATGAACTTAATTTTAAATACAATATAAACATGACAAAGGCAGATATCGTAAGCGAAATCGCTAAGAGCACCGGCGTTGAGAAGGTGCAGGTGCAGGCTATCGTCGAGGCTTTCATGGACAGCATCAAGACGTCGCTCACCCAGAAGAACAACGTGTATCTCCGTGGCTTCGGCAGCTTCATCGTGAAGAAGCGCGCCAAGAAGGTTGCCCGCAACATTTCGAAGAACACGACGATTACCATTCCCGAGCACAACATCCCCGCTTTCAAGCCCGCCAAGAGCTTCGCGGCGAAGGTGAAATAACGGATAAATCAAGAACCTCTAAAATTTAAGGACTATGCCAAACGGAAAGAAGCATAAGCGTCACAAGATGGCTACCCACAAGCGGAAAAAACGTCTTCGTAAGAACCGCCATAAGAAAAAGTAGGGTAGCACCTTCGTGCTAACGATAGATAAAGCTAAAGGGGCCCAGGGGTTCTTTTAGCTTTACCTGTTTTCGGGTTTCTAATTTTTCGGGCGGTTTTTCCGCCTCCTTCGCAGGCTTTCCGACGCCGGGTTTCTGCGGTCCGCCGGCCTTCATCCGGCATCCATTTTCCCTTTGGAGTTCGTCGCCACTTCACAGCAAAATGCGGCTCAGTACTAATTTCAGCATACCGCGCCCGGCTCCCCGGTGCGCGACACACGATAGATGAACAGAGAATTAATCGTAAACGTAAACCCGACCGAGATATCGATCGCCATGTGCGAGGATAAGGTGCTCGTCGAGCTCAACAAAGAGCAGTGCCAGACGGGGTTCGCCGTGGGGGATATCTACCTCGGGAAGGTTCGCAAGATCATGCCGGGTCTGAACGCGGCATTCGTCAACATAGGGCACGAGAAAGATGCCTTTATCCACTACCTCGACCTGGGGCCGCAATTCCCCTCGTTGCAGAAACTCGTCGCCTCGCAGCAGCCCGGAAAACGGGGGCTGAGGGTCGAGAGCATGAAGCTCGAAGCGGCTGTCGAGAAGACCGGGAAGATCGGCGAATACCTCCAGGTGGGGCAGCAGATCATGGTCCAGGTGGCCAAGGAGGCCATTTCGACCAAAGGACCGCGCCTGACGGCCGACATTTCGCTGGCCGGCCGCAACGTCGTGCTGGTTCCCTTCACCTCGAAGGTTTTCCTCTCGCAGAAAATCCGTTCGACGGACGAGAAAAAGCGCCTGAAGCGTATCGCTGCGGCGGTGCTGCCGAAGAATTTCGGCGTCATCATCCGCACGGCGGCCATGGAGGCCAAGGACGAGGATATCGAGCACGACATCCAGACCCAGATCGACCGCTGGCGCAAGACCTGCGCGGCGATCAAGAAAAGCACCGCCCCTTCGCAGTTGATGAGCGAGATGAACCGTGCCAATACGATCATCCGCGACTCGCTGAACGGCTCCTTCTCGCAGATCGCCGTCGACGACGAGGCGATGTACGAGGAGATTCGCGGTTACATCCGCCAGATCGACCCGGAGAAGGAGAAGATCGTCAAGATGTACAAGGGCAATGTGCCCATTTTCGATAACTTCGACATTTCGAAGCAGATCAAGTCGCTGTTTGCCAAGTACGTGTCGCTCAAGCGCGGCGCCTACCTGATCATCGAACACACCGAGGCCATGAACGTCATCGACGTGAACTCGGGCAACCGCACCAAAGCCGAGGACAACCAGGAGCAGACCGCCATGGATGTGAACCTCGCTGCGGCGAAGGAGATCGCCCGCCAGTTGCGCCTGCGCGATCTGGGCGGTATCGTCATCATCGACTTCATCGATCTGCACAAGGCGCAGAACAAGCAGGCGCTGTTCGACGAAATGGTGAAACTGATGGCCGACGACAAGGCCAAGCACACCGTGCTGCCGCTCACGAAATTCGGCCTGATGCAGATTACCCGCCAGCGGGTGCGTCCCGTGGCCGTCGAGAGTGTTTCGGACGTTTGCCCGACGTGTAACGGTACGGGTAAGATCGAACCCACGGTGCTGCTCGACAAGAAGATCGAGAACCAGATTTCGTTCCTCACGCAGGACCGCGGCCAGAAGTTCATCAAACTGGTCGTCAGTCCTTATGTGGCGGCATTCCTCCGCAAGGGCCTCTGGTCGCTGCGCCGCCGCTGGGAGTGGAAATACAAGGTGCATTTGCAGATTGCCGAGGACCAGAGCGTCGGCATCGTGGAGGTGCATTATCACGATAAGAAGGATAACGATTTAATCAATAAGTGATTAATTCATAATTCAAAATTCACAATTCAAAATCAGGAGCGATTCCTTCTTCGTCAATTGTTCCGGGTGATTTTTCGATTATGAATTATGAAATCTTAATTTTTAATTGCTCATGACCGCCCGCGAGCAACTGGCGCAGTTCGCTGCCGGGTCGAAAGCCCTCGGCAAACTGTGCCGCGAATACAAAAACAGGAGTGCTACCGTCCACCTCGAAGAGCTGGTCGGCGGTGCTCTTTCGTTTTATGCCGCAGCCGCCGTGGCGCAATCCGGGGGTGTGCATGTCTTCGTGGCTGAGGACCGCGATGCCGCCGCCTACCTGCTCAACGACTTCTATAACCTGCTGGACGAGAAGCAGGTTTACTTTTTCCCCTCGTCCTACAAGCGTTCGGCGGCTTACGGCGCCGAGGATGCGCAGGGCGTCGTACAGCGCACGGCGACGATGCATGCCGTGCGGGGTTTTGCCGCAAAGAGCCACATGGTGGTCTGCACCTACCCGGAGGCACTGGCCGAGCGGGTCGCCGACGCCGAGGCCCTGCAACGGGAGACAATCACGGTAAAGGTCGGGGATAAAATTTCGATCGAGGTGCTCGAACAGGCGCTTGTCGACGCGGCTTTCACGCGCGTCGATTTCGTCTACGAACCCGGCCAGTACTCGGTGCGCGGCGGTATCGTCGATGTCTTCTCCTTCTCGGAGAGCAAGCCCTACCGACTCGATTTCTTCGGCGACGAGGTCGACTCGATCCGCCGGTTCAACATTTCGAGCCAGCTTTCGTCGGACAAGCTCGACCGCGTGGAGATCATTCCCGACCTGAACGCCGGGATTCCCGCCTCGGCGAAGGTCTCCTTCGCTCAGTTCGCGGGCGCGGACGTTTCCTATTGGTTTTACGATGCCGATTTCGTGCTGCGGAGGGTCAACGACATTCGCCGCAAGACGCTTTCGGACATGGAGCATCCCGAGGAGATCGACTCGCTGCTGACCAGCCGCAATTCGCTGCTGGCCGATTTGGCCGAATGCCGGATTTTCGTCCTGCGCGACAACCTCCCGGAACGGCCTGCAGTGGCTACGGTGAAGTTTGCGACATCGCCGCAGCCGAAATTCAACAAGAATTTCGAGATGCTGGCCGACGACATGATCCGCAATGCGCTGCGGGGGTACGATACCTATATACTTTCGGAGAACAAGGCGCAGGTCGAGCGTCTCGAAAATATTTTCCACCAGATCGGCCGCGGGCAGGCTGTCGTGCGGTCGCTGTCGGTGACGCTGCACGAAGGCTTCGTGGACAACGACCTGAAACTGTGCCTCTACACCGACCACCAGATTTTCGACCGTTACCAGCGTTACCGCATCAACGGCGAGATCCGGCGCGACGAGCAGATGACCGTCGCCGAGCTCAACCAGCTGCGTCCGGGCGATTACGTGGTGCATATCGACCACGGTGTGGGCCGCTTCGACGGGCTGGTGAAGATCAACGAGAACGGCAAGTCGCACGAGGCGATCAAGCTGGTTTACAAGGACGGCGACGTGTTGTTCGTCAACGTCCACTCGCTCCACCGCATTTCGCGTTATAAGTCGGGTGACGGCGAGCCGCCGAAGGTCTACAAACTGGGCAACGGGGCCTGGCAGAAACTCAAGAACGCCACCAAGAAGGCCGTCAAGGATATTTCGCGCGAGCTGATCGCCCTCTATGCCAAACGCAAGGCCTCGAAGGGGTTTGCCTTCTCGCACGACAGCTATTTGCAGCACGAACTGGAGGCTTCGTTCCGCTGGGAGGACACTCCCGACCAGCAGTCGGCCACGGCGGCCGTCAAGAAGGACATGGAGTCGGACCAGCCGATGGACCGGCTGGTGTGCGGCGACGTGGGCTTCGGAAAGACCGAGGTGGCGATCCGCGCGGCGTTCAAAGCGGCCGTCGACGGCAAGCAGGTCGCCGTGCTGGTTCCGACGACGATCCTCGCATTGCAGCACTACCGCTCCTTCACCGAACGCCTGCGCGATTTTCCCGTGCGCGTGGAGTATATCAACCGTACGAAGTCGGCCAAAGAGGTCAACCGCATCCGCGAGGAGCTGGCTTCGGGCCGGATCGACATCCTGATCGGCACGCACAAGATGCTGGGCAAGCAGATCGTTTTCCGCGACCTGGGGCTGCTCGTCATCGACGAGGAGCAGAAATTCGGCGTTGCGGCCAAGGAGAAACTCACGCAGATGAGCGTCTCGGTCGACACGCTGACGCTCACAGCCACGCCTATTCCGCGTACGTTGCAATTTTCGCTGATGGGTTCCCGCGACCTCTCCGTCATCTCGACCCCGCCGCCCAACCGCCAGCCGATCCTCACCGAGTCGCATGTTTTCTCGGAGGAGATCATCCGCGACGCCATCGAGGCGGAACTCGCGCGCGGCGGACAGGTCTACTTCGTTCACAACCGCGTCGAGGACCTGCTGACGTTGCAGGGGCTGATCACGCGCCTCTGCCCGAAGGCCCGCGTGGCCGTGGGGCATGGCAAGATGCCCGCCGAGCAGTTGGAAAAACTCATCATGGACTTCATCTACGGGGAGTTCGACGTGCTGATCTCGACGACCATTGTCGAGAACGGCATCGACATCCCCAATGCCAATACGATCATCGTCGACAATGCGCAGAACTTCGGCCTGAGCGACCTGCATCAGTTGCGCGGCCGCGTGGGGCGTTCGAACCAGAAAGCCTACTGTTACTTGCTCTCGCCGCCCGAAGAACTGCTCTCGTCCGATGCACGGCGCCGCCTGAGAGCCATCGAGGAGTTCTCGGACCTGGGTTCCGGGTTCAATATCGCCATGCAGGACCTGGACATCCGCGGTGCGGGCAACCTGCTGGGGGCCGAGCAGAGCGGATTCATCGCCGACATCGGTTTCGAGACCTACCAGAAGATCATGAACGAGGCCGTCGCCGAACTGCGCGCCGAGGGGCTGCACGTCCCCGGCCTGAGCGACGACGAGCAGGAGGTCGTGGAACAGATGCGTTTCATCGACGACGCGCACATCGACATCGAGGTCGAAGCGGCGCTGCCCGACGCTTATGTGGCTCAGCAGGCCGAGCGTCTGAAACTCTACCGCGAACTCGACTCCACGAAGGACGAGGAGGCTTTGCAGGCCTTTGAGAGCCGCCTTGCGGACCGTTTCGGTCCCCTGCCGCGCGCTGCGAAGGAGTTGTTGAACGTCGTGCGCCTGCGCTGGGAGGCCATCCGCCTGGGCATGGAGCGTGTGAAGGTCAAGAACGGCCTGATGATCGTGCATTTCGTGGGCGAGGAAAATTCGCCTTTTTATAAGAGTGAGGCCTTTATGACGTTGTTGCAACGGGTTACGAAACACCCCGACAGATTTGTGCTGAAACAGCACAATAATAGTTTGGCGATGACCGTTAGGAATGTCAAAGACGTGGAGGACGCATATAAAACGCTGCAGCAACTTTGAATCTGATCGTAGACATAGGCAATACCCTTGTCAAACTGGCCGTTTCCGACGGCGGTAAGATCGTTGCCCAGCGCTGCGTGGAGCGGCTGCATCCGTCGATGCTCGACGAATTGCTGGAGGGCCGCAGGGCCGCGAAGGCCGTCGTCGCCTCGACGCGCGGCGAAGCGGACGAGGTCGTGGAAATGGTCCGTTCGCGTGCCGATTATCTGCTGGAGTTCTCTTCGCAGACCCCCGTTCCGATCGGTAACGACTACCGTACGCCCGAAACGCTGGGGCGCGACCGTCTGGCCGCTGCCGTGGGCGCTACGGTGCTCTATCCGGGGCGCAACGTGCTGATCGTCGATTTCGGTACGGCGGTCACGATCGACCTGGTAACGGCCGACAATACCTTCCGCGGCGGGTGCATCTCGCCGGGGATGAAAACCCGTTTCCGTGCCCTGCACGATTACACGGCCAAGCTGCCGTTGTGCGGTCCGACCGAGGACGACGAATTGCAGGGACTCACCACCGAAGAGGCCATCCGCCTGGGGGTAATGAACTCGCTGGTCTTCGAAATTGAGGGCTATATAGCCCGGATGGAAGCGAAAATCGACGATTTGTGTGTAATTTTTACCGGAGGAGACGCGAAATACTTTGCGAAAAGAATTAAAAATACGATATTTGCAAATTGTAATCTGGTCTTTTGCGGATTGGATCGAATTTTAGAGTACAATGCAAGTGAAGAACACCTTAATTAAGCTGGTTGTCGCGGCTGCAGCGATGTTTCCTATTGCCGTTTCGGCCCAGACAAGCAGTATTAACGCATTCTCGCCCTATACGATGTACGGCATCGGCGAACAGAACACCCCCGGTACGCTGCAGATGCGCTCGATGGGCGGTGTGGGTGTGGCTATGCGTTCGGTGAGCACGATCAACCTGCTCAACCCGGCGGCTTACAGCGCCGCTCCGCAAAAGAGCTTCCTCTTCAACTTCGGGTTGGAGGGGCAGAACTATTACAACGCCCAGACGGTCGAAGGCGTCGGAAAGAGAACGGCTTACAATACGTTCAACTTTCACGACATCGCTTTCCAGATGCCTGTGGCGAAGCGACTGGGACTCGGTTTCAGCCTCACGCCTTACAGTTCGGTGGGCTACCGGACCAAGTATTACCACCCGTTCGACCCCAACGACCCCATTTATTCCGAGGTGGGTAACATTCAGTATAACTACCAGGGCGAGGGCGACGTGACGGAGGTCAAAGTGGGCCTGGGCTGGGAGCCGTTCAAGAATTTTTCGGTGGGTATCGCCGCACAGTACTACTGGGGCGACATCGACCGTACGTTCGTGATGACCCCGACGGCAATTACCGGCGAAGGAACCTTCACCTCTACGGTGGGACAGGATAATTACAGTATTTCGAGCATCAAGGGGCAACTCGGCGTGCAGTGGAATGCGATCCTGAACGCGAAGCGTATCCTGACGGTCGGAGCGACGTACGACTTCGGCGGCGACCTGAATCCGGAGGTGACCAAAAGCCTCTACATCGGCGACCTGTACAATACGATCGTCAAGGGCGATACGACGCACCTGAAACTGGTGCTGCCCACGCAGTTGGCTGTGGGCGTCTTCTACCAGACGGGCCGGTGGGCTCTCGGTGTGGACTATACCTACCAGAACTGGGGCGGCCGCAACTCGGGCTACGAGATGACGGGAACCAGCGGTACGGGAGAGCATACGACGGCTTATAAAGTGGCGTATGCCAATACGAGCACGATCAAGATGGGCGTGGAATATACCCCCAACCGTTATGACGCCCGCCACCTTTTGAAGCGCTGGTCCTACCGTGCGGGTTTCCGTTACGGGGACTATAATCAGACCTTCAACGGAGACCGGCTCGCCCAGTATGCCGTGACGGCGGGTATCGGTATCCCGGTGAGGCGCGGAGCCTTCTCGGCAATCGACATCGGCATCGAGTACGGACGCCGCGGCTACAACATCGCCGAACGCGTGGGGCTGGTCCGCCAGCAGTATTTCAAATTCGCGATCGGCTTTACGCTCTTTGCAAGTCCTCAGGAGAACAATGAATATTGGTTCCTGCGCTCCAAGTTCGATTAACGACTGACAAGCAAAAACAATATATAGACAACACAAAATTAATCTGACCGATGAAAAACATTAAATTCCTGCTTTCTGCTGCGTGTGCGCTTTTTGCAGTCGCAGCGATGGCACAGCAAGATTTCAGTGATCCGAAGTACGCGGTCTGGGGTGACACTCCTCAGGAGCGGGAGCAGAACATCCTGAACAGCAACTTCCTCAAGGAGTCGCTCGACAACAAGGATTACAACACTGCCGCGCATTACCTCAAAGAGCTGATCGACAAATGCCCGAAGGCATCGCAGAATACTTTCGTGCGCGGTATCACGCTTTACAAGAACAAGATCGCCCGCGCCAAGAACCTTGAGGAGAAGAACATGTTCACCGACTCGCTGATGATCGTTTACGACCTGCGTAACCAGTATTTCGGCGATCATGAGAAGTACGGCACGCCGTATATCCTCGACCGTAAAGCCCGCGAGTACCTGATGTACAAGCCCAGCGACCGCAAAGGCATCCGCGAGGCATTCCGCGCAGCCATCGAGGCCGGTGGCGACAACACCGATCCCGAGACTGTTGTGGCTTATTTCTCGAACCTCTGCGACGACTATAAGAACACCGACGAGGTAATGCCCGACGAGATCATCGCCGAGTACGACCGCCTGACGCCGTTCTTCGAGAAGAATCCCGCTGCTGCCGAGTACAAAGGCCAGTTCGACGCTGCGTTCGGACTGAGCGGTGCTGCCAGCTGCGAGAATCTCGAAAATCTTTTCAAGGGTAAACTGGCCGCTGCTCCCGACGATGAGGCGCTGCTTTCGCAGGCCGTAGCCCTGATGTCGCGCGCCAAGTGCGACGGTGAGTTCTACTTCTCGCTCGCTGAGAAATATTATCAGGTGAAGCCTTCGTCGGAGACGGCGATGTTCCTGGCCCAGGCTTTCCAGAACAAGAAGGACTATGCAAAGGCCAAGACCTACCTGAACGAGGCGCTGACTGTTGAGACGGATCCTGCCGAGCGCCAGAAACTGCTCGTGCGCATCGCACTGGTCGGCCTCGTGTCCAATGACCTTTCGAGCTCTGCCGCCGCTGCGCGTCAGGCCCGCGACCTCAATCCCGAGGACGGTGTGCCTTACTTTATCCTGGCACAGTGCTATGCTTCGTCGGCTGGTTCGTGCAGTGGTTTCACCGGTCTGGCAACTTACTGGGCTGCTTACGATACGATGGCCAAAGCCGTCGAACTGCTGCCGGGCGATTCGGAGTATATGGAGCATGCGAAGAGCGCTCTGGGCAAGTTCCGTTCGGCTTTCCCCAGCTCGGAGGACTGCTTCTTCAACGAGTTGCAGGAAGGTGCCCGCTATACGGTGACCTGCGGACTTGCCGCCGGCATCTCGACTACGGTTCGTCCCCGCTAAAACCGCTTCCGATACGGTTTCAATGGGAAAACGCATCACAAGATATGTTAGGGTAGCACTCTCCATGGCGGGGAGTGCTATCTTGCTATTCTCGTGTGCGGACCGGGATACGGGCCATTCGTCGGGTTCCGATGAGGCGATGATGACCGAGTACAGCGAGGACCTTTCGGTCGTGATGTCGCAGAACGGCCGTCGTTCGTACCATTTCGTCACGCCGCTGCTCGAAGGTTATTCGCTGGGCCGCGAGCCTTACCGCGAATTCCGCAAGGGCGTGAAAATCACCACGTACCAGAACGACTCGCTGACGACGGTGGATGCTGTGCTGACGGCCAATTACGCCATTTACTACGAGAACCGCGAATTGTGGGAGGCCAAGGGCAATGTCGTCGTCGAGAAATCCGACGGCAAAACCCTCTACACCCAGCAATTGTTCTGGAATGCGCGGACCAAAAAAATCTATTCGAACGTCGATTCGAAGATCGTGCAGAACAACGGCCGCGATGTCTTTATCGGTGAAGGTTTCGAGTCGGACGAAGAGTTCAAGGACTGGCGTTTCCGCCGCATGAAGGGCCGCATGGAGGTCGAGATGAAGCAGAATGCCGACTCTACGGCTTCCGATTCTACGGCTGTGCGTCCTGTTCGGCAGACTGCGCAGCCGGCTGCCGAAGCAAAGGCGGAACCTGCAAAGGCCCCGTCGGTATCGCCTGCACCTGTCCGGGAACGTCCTGCCGGCACGGCCGAAAAACGGATCGAAGGCCCGGCTGCGCCTGTTGAGAAGAAACTGCTGAAAAAGGTGGACGACACCCAGGCGGAGGCCCGTCCGGCCTCGCACAAGGTGGAGGCTGCTGCCGAACCGCGCTCCGGAAAAATAAAAAACTAACGCGATGCTTACCACTGTCATCCTGATCGTCGTAATGCTGCTGCTGTCGGCCTTTTTTTCGGGGATGGAGATTGCTTTCACGAGCAAGAACCGCCTCAAGTTGGAGATCGACCGCAAGCAGAACCGCATGTTCGACCAGATTGCCGAGGTTTTCGCCCGCCATCCGGGGCAGTATATCACCACGATCCTCGTCGGCAACAACATCGCGCTGGTCGTCTACTCGCTGTCGATGTCGATGCTCCTGCGCAGCATCTATGCATCGCTGGGGTGGGAACGACTCGCCCAGAGCGGCTCGGTCGCTGTGGATACCGCCATTTCGACCATCATCATTATCTTCTGCGCCGAGTTCCTGCCCAAGTCGATCTTTAAGAACAACCCCAATTTCTACTACCGTGCGCTGGCGCCGGTAATCTACTTTTTCTACATCATCCTCTACCCGATAGCGCGTTTTACGACGTTGCTTTCCCACGGCATCCTGCGCCTGCTGGGCCGTCGTGTCGAGGAGAAGAACATCACGCCGAGTTTCGACCGCGAGGACCTCGCGGCGCTGCTCGACTCGAACAATTCGGAGCAGCACTCCGAGCCGGACAACGAACTGAAACTCTTTCAGAATGCGCTCGACTTCGCCGACCTGCGCGTGAGGGACTGTATGGTCCCCCGTGTGGATGTCGAGGCCGTGGACATCGACGACACCTCGATCGAGCAACTCACGGCGCGCTTCGTCGATTCGAAGTATTCGCGCATCTTCGTCTGGCGCAAGTCGATCGACAACATCGTCGGCTATGTCAATTCGAAAAGCCTCTTCACGCGTCCCGGGCAGATCGCCGACGTGATGATGGAGGTCAATTTTGTCCCCGAAACCATGCCCCTGCAACTGATGCTGGCGAATTTCATCAAACACCGCTCGAACATCGCGGTCGTGATCGACGAATTCGGCGGCACGGCGGGCGTCATCTCGCTCGAAGACGTGCTGGAGCAGATTTTCGGCGAAATCGAGGACGAGCACGACATCCCGGACCTTACCGAAAAACAGGTCGGGCCCGACGAATATGTCCTCTCATGCCGTCTGGAGGTGAAGTACCTGAACGAGAAATACAACCTGGGTATCGAAGAGAGCAAGGAATACGACACGCTCGCCGGTTTTATCATCTATAATTACGAAGGCATTCCCACCGCCGGGGAGACGGTTTTCATCGGCGGACTGCAACTGCGGATTCTCCGCACGACGCGCTCGCGCATCGAGCTGGCGCGGGTGAAAAAATTGTAACGGTAGCCGGTTCGCGGGCCACATCCGGGCTTTGCGGGCAGGTTCCCGGCGGGATGGCAATCTGAGGCGCGTCGGGCTTGCAATCACGACGACGCGTCGCACGTATATTTTTACTTTTATTCTGTTCTTTTTACAATTAATTTTACTACCTTTGGCTGATAATTCGAAACAATACGAATAATTAACAATTTATATGGCAAGTTTAAACACTTTACGAACCAAGTTCGG
>JAEZTA010000056.1 GCA_023443765.1 Bacteroidota bacterium
GCTCAACGGGGCCTATGCCATGGGGGTGAGCCGCGAGTATGGAAGCATTACTTTAGGTAAAGTAGCTAATTTTTTCATAACCAAACCAATGTCGTCCGTTGAATTTTTCTCGTATGCTTACCAGACGCCGTTGATTCACCGGGTATTCCTGCGCGGAAAGGAGGCTTAGGGAACCTTGTTTGAGGGCGGAGGTCTTACCGCTTTTGACTGGTTCTGCGCAGGCAAATTCATGGGTGAAAATCGGCGGGTACGGCTTGGTTTTTGACCGTTGAAACGTATGCGAACCTTATTACTGATAATTTGCCTCGCCCTGTGCGGGGCTGTAAATGGACAGAATATGAAACCGTTGACACCGGAAGAGAAGCGGGTGATTGTGGACAAGGGGACCGAAGCCCCCTTCACGGGCCGCTATTACAAGCACAACGAAGCCGGGACCTATGTCTGCCGGCAGTGCGGCGCGCCGTTGTACCGTTCGTCGGACAAGTTCGACGCGGGATGCGGCTGGCCGAGTTTCGACGACGAAATTCCCGGAGCCGTGAAGCGGACCATAGACGCCGACGGACGGCGTACCGAGATCACCTGTGCCCGGTGCGGCGCTCATTTGGGGCATGTTTTTGCAGGAGAGGGATTTACGCCAAAAAACACACGCCACTGTGTCAACTCCGTGTCGCTGGTCTTCGAACCCGCCAAAAAGGAGCAGACCGAGACTGCGATCTTCGCCGGAGGTTGTTTCTGGGGCGTCGAGCACCTGCTGTCGAAAGAGCCCGGGGTGCTCGATGTCGAATCGGGTTATATCGGCGGCCACACCGAAAATCCCACTTACGAGCAGGTTTGCAGCCACCGCACGGGCCATGCTGAGGCAGTGCGGGTGACGTTTGATCCCGCGAAGGTCTCCTATGAAAAGCTGGCGCGGCTCTTTTTCGAGATTCACGACCCTACGCAGGTTGACCGGCAAGGGCCGGATATTGGCGACCAGTACCGTTCCGAGGTTTTCTATACGACACCTGCCCAGCGCGCGACGACCGAAAAACTGATCGCCGAACTGCGTGCGAAGGGGTACGATGTCGTGACGCGCGTCACGCAGGCTACGACGTTCTGGCCCGCGGAAGGGTATCATCAGGACTATTACAAGCGCAAAGGGACGCAGCCCTATTGTCACGCTTACACCAAGCGGTTTTAACTGAAAACTCCCGGCCTGTGAAGGTCGGGAGTTTTTATTGGGAGTAGAATATACTATTTCAGCAGGTTGTCGTCCTCGTCCTTGTATTCCGATTTCGAGGTGAAGACCCCGCCGAGGCTTTTCAGCGCTTTGACGGCCCGGACCTTAAAACTGTCCATCAGCGAACCGTCCTTCGAAACGGTTCCGTAGCCTGTCACGGCCCGCGCCCGGCGTTTGCGGACGAAGGCGATGCGGCCGTATTGTTTGAGACCGAGGGCCAGCGAGCCGTCCTCGCCGCGGATGATGTCGGTACGGATGCCGACCTTGCGGGCCAGGGAGGTGTTGTAGGCAAAGACCAGTCCCCGCACGCTCAGTTCGGGGCGCTTGAACGATTGGAGCCACAGGTGCATGTCCCGGGCCAGTTCGTAGAACCAAAGTCCGAAGGCCGAGTGTGTGGCGTCGGGAATGTAGCTCCACAGCGAACTCACGGCCACGACATCCTTGTGCTCCAACGCTTCGACCATCGTTTCGACGTAGCGCGGCGGGTACATCGTATCGGCGTCGATGTTGATGTGGTATTTCCCGCGGGCACGGCCCAGTCCACAGAGGCGCGCATGGCCGCATCCGGGTGTCGTTTCCTTTTTCCACGGAAGTCCGAGGGCTTCGAGCACCTCCGCCGTGCGATCCTTCGACATATTGTCCGTCCCGATGATCTCCATCGGGTAGCGGCATCGCTGCTCGGCGAGCGACCAGAGGCAGGCTGTCAGCCGCTTCTCTTCGTTGTAGGCGATGATCGACACCGTCACCAGCGGTTTGTCCGACTGCCGTTCGGCGAGTTTCGCACGCACTTCGGCCACGACATCCGCAGGGACCTCGGCGAAGGGTTTTTCATAGACGGGAAGGTATTTCGAATACCATTTCATACGAATCCGGATTTTGTATCACAAAGATACTATTAAATTCCGCACCTCCAAATGATCCGGAATCTGTTTGAGGGCCGATTTTCAGACCTTGACTGTGGTGATGTCGGCCCAGTTGGAGGGCGGTTTTTCGAAAGGTGCCATTCAGAAGACTCACGGCGATATATATGATTCATTTCACCCTTAAAACTATCATAAAATGAAACCTGCCATTTTGATTCTGACAGCAGCCCTGCTTATGCTGGGCGGAGGTTTTGTTGCATGCAATGACTCGGAAGAACCCGAAGTCATCGGCACTCCTCCTGTTTCTGCCCCCACGGATGTAGCGACTTTTTTCAGGACGTATCTGCCGCCGAATTCCTATTCGCACCCCGAACCGGCATTCAACTTCAGCGAAATCGATTATCACGACACCGAATGTTTCGTGATCAACAGCCTGGAAGAGTTCAAGGCTGTCGCACCTCCTTCAGTCGAACTGCCGGTAATTGACTTTGAGAAATACACGCTTATTATCGGACAGCATAGTTTAGGAGATCCCGGATACACTTCAGAAAAACAAGCTGTCGATACCGAATCCGATAAGATGACCTTGAATTTGGTGTACAAGCGAATGAAGGGAGCGTATCCGGCGGCTGTAACTACTTTCTATTTTTGGGGACTATACCCCAAACTGCCCGAAAAAACGCTTACTGTTAACAAAATCATAATTTAAATATTCGGATATTAGGAAAAAAGCTGCACGCAGAGCACGTGCGTCCAGCTTATTCGCAGTAGATCATTTTCTTGGTCATGCCGCCGTCGACAACGATGTTCTGTCCGTCGATGAAATCGTTTTTGGGATCGGCCAGAAACAGGCATGCACGGGCGATGTCGGCGGGACGGCCGATGCGTCCCGAGGGGTGCTGACGGCGGTCCTGTTCGCTGACAGGGCCGAATTTCCCGTTGTCGATCCATCCGGGGCTGATGCAGTTGACCGTGACGTTGTACTCCGCGAACGAGAGGGCCAGCGCATGTGTCAGCGACACAATGCCGCCCTTCGATGCGGCATAACCCTCCGAGCCGGGTTCGCTCTGGAGCCAGCGTGTCGACGCGATGTTGACGATACGGCCGTAGCGGCTGCGGCCTTCGGGCGTGTTGCGCCGCGCGGCCATCCATTGTGATGTGACGAATACGGGCCGCAGATTGACCGCAAGGATGCGGTCGAACTGTTCAAGGGAGGTCTCGGCGAGAGGTGAAAACTCGCTGATCCCGGCATTGTTGATGAGGATGTCGATGTCGCCGAAACGGTCGCAGGCCGCTTCCAGCGCATCGCGCAGGGCGTCGGCATCGGCTACGTCGGCGGGGTAGAATGCAGCCCCGGTGGCGCGGGCCGTCGCTTCGCCCTGCACGGTGTCCGTGTCGCAGAATGCGGTTTCAGCCCCCGCGAGGCGCAGCGCTTCGACAATGCCCCGGCCGATGCCGTGGGCGCCGCCCGTGACGAAGGCGGTTTTTCCGGTGAGGTTTTTCTGCATAGGGTCAGAATTTCTGGATCGAGTAGGTGACGACGCCCCAGACCGAAAAATCGTCGTCGGGGTTCACCTCGATCGGTTTATAGCGTTTGTTGGCGGGCATCAGCGTGATCCGCCCTTTGTCCATGCGCACCCGCTTGAGGGTGAACTCCCCGCCGAGAAAGCAGACCGCCACGCAGCCGTCGTAAGGCTCGATGGATTTGTCCGCGACCAGCAGGTCGCCGTCGCAGATGCAGTCGTCCTTCATCGAATCGCCGCTCACGCGGGCGAAGAACGTCGCTGCGGGGTTGCGGACGAGCGTAAGGTTCAGGTCGAGGGGCGGTTCCAGATGATCGTCGGCGGGCGACGGGAAGCCTGCGGACACGCCGCTGGAGGCCACCGGAACGTCGAGTTCCGAGGCCGTGTCGGGCGTGATGAATTGAAGTCGTATATCCTGGTTGTCCATTGCGTCGTTGTACCGATGCAAAGGTGCGAAAAATTCTGCGGATCTACTTGCCCAGGTTGAGAAAAATTCCGGCGTCGCCGAAGATTTCAATCATTCCGGGCACGGTCGCTTCGCGGTTCCAGTCGCGCTGAAGTTCGCATGCCAGCTGGGCGATGCTCGTCAGGTGCGCTCCGGCCTGAGCGACACGTTTCAGAGCGGCTTTGTGCGCTGCGCGCGAGGTTCCGCCCACGGCGTCGACGACGGGGTAGACCTCGTAGCCTTCGGCGAGTGCGTCGAGGGTGGGGAAGGTGAGGCACGCCTCGGTCCACAGCGCCGTCATGATCAGTTTGGTGCGGCCCGTGTCCTTCACCGCCTCGTAGAACTCCATGTCCTCCCAGGCGTTGATCGTCGTACGGTCGTAGGAGGGAATGCCGCCCAAGATGCGTTTCAGGGCGGGGATGGTGTCCTTGCTGCCGCCGGCGACGTTGACCGTCGAGAGGAGCACCGGGAGGTGGTAGTTGCGGGCGATGCGCGCCACCAGCAGGATGTTGCGCACGAGCTCGGCGCGGTTCATGGAGTTGATCGAATTGATCTGCGTCGGCTGGTAGTCGATGACCACGAGGACCGAGTTTTCGGGGGTCAGGAGCCGGTCATGCACCGGGTCCCGGACAGGTAAACTGCTCATTGCGTCAGAATTTGAAATGGTTTGCCGGAAAGGGGGCAAAAACCGTTCCCCGGCTGTGTTTTTCGGGCCGCAGCGGCATCGAATGGCGATTTATTTCCTACTTTTGCGCTTAAATCAAAAAACGTTTATGAATCGCGTAAAAGGCATTCTCTGGGCGGCCCTGTCCTCGTCGACATTCGGACTGGCTCCGCTGTTCACCCTGTTGCTGCTGGGCGTGGGTTATTCGTCGTTCGAGGTGCTGACCTACCGCTGGGGAGTCGCCACGCTCTGCCTGGGGGCATACGGCGTGCTGGCCGGGTGTAACTTCCGCCTCACGAGGCCCCAGCTGGGCACGGTGTTCTTCCTGAGCCTGTTCCGCGCCGCAACGTCGCTGAGTCTGGTGTTCGCTTACCAGCATATCGCCAGCGGGGTGGCCTCCACGATTCACTTCATGTATCCGTTGGTCGTGGCCTGCGTGATGATCTGTTTCTTCCGCGAGCGCGGATCGGCGTGGACCTTTGCGGCCATCGGCATGTCGATCGTCGGGGCCGTGCTGCTGTCATTGGGCAATGTCGATTTCACGCGCGGCAATACGACGCTGGGAATCATTTCGGCGATTGTTTCGGTGGTCTCCTACGGCGGTTATATCGTGGGCGTGCGCCGGAGCCGGGCGGTCGAGATCAACTCGACGGTGCTGACCTGCTATGTGATGGCGTTCGGTGCGTTGCTCTTCACCGCCGGGGGATTCCTGACGGGCGGCATCCGACTCGAAACCGATCCGCATACGTGGCTCTACATCCTCGGCGTGGCCATTCCGGCAACGGCCGTTTCGAACATGGCGCTGGTGCAGGCCATCAAGAGCATCGGGCCGACGCTGACCTCGATATTCGGGGCCATGGAGCCCGTGACGGCCGTGGTGATCGGCATCTGGGTGTTTGCGGAACCTTTCACGGTGAAGGGCGCGGCGGGTATTCTGCTGATCGTGGCGGCGGTGTCGATCGTCGTTCTGCGGAGCCGCAAAGAGTAGTCGAACTTCAAAACAACCGATGATATGGATGCGATATTGGAAAACGTGGCCGGACTTCAGTGCGACGAAGCGACCTCCTACGAGGTTTACCGGCGGTTGGCGGCCATGGAGAAAGATCCGTCGAACCGCGACGTGCTGCTCCGCATTGCGGCGGATGAAAAACGCCATTATGCCCTGCTGCGCGCCCGGACGGGACGTGAGGTTGCGCCCGCGCGGCGGAAGGTGTGGCTTTATATGTTGCTGGTGCGCGTGCTGGGGCTGACGTTCACCGTGCGGCGGATGGAGATGGACGAGACGGCTTCTGCGGAGGTCTATGCGCGGTATCCCGATATGGAGGATTTTGTGCAGATGGCCCGTGACGAGGAACGCCACGAGCAGGACTTGATCGGGATGATCAACGAAGAGCGGTTGGAGTACATGGGCTCGGTGGTACTGGGACTGAACGATGCGCTGGTCGAGTTTACGGGAGCATTGGCCGGCTTTACGCTGGCGCTCGGCGACTCGCGGCTGATCGCCCTGACGGGCAGCATCACGGGTATTGCGGCGGCACTCTCGATGGCTTCGTCCGAATATCTTTCGACCAAATCCGACAACGCCCCGGGCAAACATCCGGTCAAGGCGGCAGTCTATACCGGTATTGCTTATGTCATAACGGTCGTTGCCCTCGTACTGCCGTTCGTGCTGATTCCGAATGCGCTGATCGCGCTGGCTGTCATGCTGGCGGCGGCATTGCTGATCATTGCGCTGTTCAACTATTATTACGCCGTAGCGCGCCGCGAGAGCTTCCGTCGTCGCTTCACCGAAATGGCCGTGCTGAGTTTTTCGGTGGCGGGAATCAGCTTTCTGATCGGTTACCTGCTGAAAGCCGTCACCGGCATCGAGGCGTAAGCTTTCGGATCGGATACAAAAAATCCCGGAGCGCAAACTCCGGGATTTTTGTGTTTTACAGCGTGAAGACCATGGCGATCGGGTAGTGGTCCGAAATGAACGGAGCTCCGTAGTTGCCATCGAGTGTGGCGAACAGCTCGCATTTGAGTTTGCCGCGGAAGTAGAGGTGGTCGATGACGATGGTGTCGGGGGCCGAGCCGAATCCGTTGAAGGTTCCCTTGTGGTCGGTTGTCGCGGCCTTGGCGCGGACCGAAGCCATGTATTTGGTCAGCGGTTTGAAGATCGGGCTGTCGACCGGGGTATTGAAGTCGCCTCCGACGATTGCCGGGGCTTTCTTACCCGCGATTTCGTGGATTTTCTCCACCAGCAGCTTCACGCCCTCTTCGCGTGCGACCTTGCCTTTGTGGTCGAGGTGGGTGTTGAAATAGAAGAACTCCTTGCCCGACTCCTTATCCTTGAGTTCTACCCACGTCACCGTACGGTTGCAGGCTCCGTCCCAGCCGCGCGACACTTTGTCGGGCGTTTCGCTGAGCCAGAACGTGCCGCTGTTGAGCAGTTCGAAGCGGTCGTGGAGGTAGTAAACGGCCATGGTTTCGCCCCGCTCGGCACCGTCGTCGCGGGCTGCACCTACGCGGGCGTACTGCGGGCACTCGGCGTCGATATATTGCAGCTGGTCGATCAGTCCTTCCTGTACGCCGAATACATCGGGAGCCTCCTGTTTGATCATCTGCGGTGTGGCGTGGCGGCGTTTCATCCAGGCGTTGTCACCGTCCTTGGCGCCGCTGTTGCGCAGGTTGTAGGAGATCAGTTTGATCGGCTTTGCGCCGTCCCCGGCGAATGCCGGCATTGAGAACATGGCTGCGAACAGCAGCAGAAGTGTTATTTTCTTCATTGGGTTATGGATGTAGTTACATTACAAAGTTAGGAATATTTTCCGGAATGCCAATCGTTTTTTCAGCCCTGCAACGTCTGCTTCAGGCGTTCGAGCCCGTCATTCAATAGTTTGCGTGGGCAGGCGATATTCAGGCGGATGAAGCCTTCGCCTGCGGCGCCGTACATCGCGCCGGAATTTACATGCAGGCGGCCTTTGTCGAGCAGCTGCTCGGAGAGTGCATCGGACGACATGCCCGCAGCCCGGCAGTCGATCCAGGCGAGGTAGGTCCCTTCCAGCGGTAGTACGGGGAATTGCGGCAGGTTGCGGGCAAAATAGTCGTGCAGCGCAAGGTAGTTCTCCCAGAGGTAGGCATTGAGCGCATCGAGCCATTCGGCGCCTTCGTTGTAGGCCGCAGTCAGGGCTTCGATGGCAAAGGGACTGATCATGCCTGTTTCGTTGATTTCGAGTGCACGCGTGATCTTTTCCCGGATTCCTTTGTCTGCAGCGAAGATGTTCGCAACCTGCAATCCCGCGAGGTTGAATGCCTTGCTGGGCGAGGCGCAGGTGACGGAATGTTGTCTGAATTCTTCGCAAAGCGAGGCGAAAGGCGTGTAGCGGAATCCCGGCATGACCAGTTCGCAATGAATTTCATCCGCCACGACGAATACGTCATGACGCAGGCAAATGTCGCCGATGCGCCGTAGTTCTTCGGCCGTCCAGACCCGTCCTGCGGGGTTGTGCGGGTTGCAAAGCAGCATCAGTTTCACGCCCGGATCAGCGGCGCAGCGTTCCAGGGCCTCGAAATCGACCGTATACGTATTATCCCGGTAGGTCAGTTCGCACTCGGCGGGTTTACATCCGCTGTTGTCGATGGCGATGAAAAAGTGGTTGTAGACGGGCGTCAGCACCAGCACCTGATCTCCCGGGCAGGTCAGGGCCCGGAGAATGGCCGAAAGGGCCGGGATTACGCCCGTGACGGGAAGTATCCAGCCGGGTTCCGGGGCCCAGCCGTGCCGCCGGGCGAACCACTTCGTGACGGCTTCGTAATAGCTCTTCGGAACCGTTGCATAGCCGTAGATGCCATGGTCGACCTTTCGGCGGAGCGCCTCGACGACGCACGGCGCCGTGCGGAAATCCATGTCGGCGACCCACATCGGAAGGACATCGGCTGCAGGTTCCTCATCCCATTTCACCGAGTTAGTACCCCGGCGCGGAATGATCTCATCGAAATCGTATTTTGCCATATCGTTATATGCTTATACTGCAAAGTTACGAAAAAATCCGAACCGGAGGCGGGTTACCTATATCTTCGGGATTCCGATTCGGGTTGTGAGCAATTGATAGAGTCCATCATAGAACTCAGGCAGTCGGGTAGGGTCTTGTGCTGACCCTTCGGGGATAAAGAGGACCATGCCCTGTCTTGCGCGGGTTAACAATACGCGGTATGCATTTTTGAGGTATAGCACAACTTCCTCTTTATTGGCATTCAGCCACTTTGTGCCTTTGAACTGCTTGTAAATCCACCCGTTGTTGTAGCGTAGATTGGCATCCCAGGCAACACATGTCCAATCGAGTTCGAGCCCTTGAACGTCGAATTCCGATGCGACATCTTCCAGGTAGTAGGACGATCGCACATCCTCTTTATCGTTTAGAAACCAGTTGCAGGCGTTAATTTTAATTTGTGTGCACAGCCCATAAGGTTTCAGGCGCATCGCTCCAGAACTGGCAATGACGCCGATACGTTCTGTACCACGCGCCTGCTCTCTTAGCCATTGGCGTGCCTGCGCCAAATCGCGCGTAACGACGATAGGGTATTTATCCGTAAGTTTTGCAAAAATGGATTTAGCGATATGAATCTGATCGTCTAAGAGCGCCTTGACGAAGTTGGAAACGTTTTCGCTTCTAAACGAACGGATGGAGGTGCTCAGGTGCAGGTCATCGACATAAGTTACATTTAACCCCGCAACCATATGTTGAACCAGTTCTCCACGTGTATATTCTTGCTGGGTAATCTCTTGTGATACGTATACATCCCAATCGGGGTAGTTGGTACGTAGTGCCGAGAACCACTCCGGAAGACCGGCTTCGCCCTTGTTGATCTCCTGTCCACCACCCACTAAGCAAATGATTGTTGCCCAGTCTTGATGTCGATCCATAATGCTGATCAGGAAGTTTGGCTCGGATTGGTTGAAATTGAGAATGCCTTTTTTCGACTTCATAAAATTCGAAGTCTGTTCGAGCGTCCAGGCTCTTTGTGCTTCATCGAAAACGACGACTTTTTCGATGGGCGGGGTCGGAACACTCAAAGCATCGTCCCGAAAATGGTGAATCGCCTGAATGAATGCTTTGGCCTTTTGTCGGGCTTCGTCTTTTTTTATTCCACTGTGTTCGGCTTCGTTGCGAGCCAGGGCTTCTTGAAGGACATCCACTAAAGGGCCATTTCCCGATAAAAAGACAGCGTGTTCGTCTTCGTCAAATTTGTGTCGCTCGTTCGCAATATTCAGTCCGGCAAGTGTTTTTCCTGCTCCCGGCACACCTGTTACGAAGCATATCGACTTCCGGTTGCCCGATTTCGAATGCTCGATGATTTTATTGATTGCCTGCGCTGTTTTACTGAGATTGATAGCGCCTCCATCCGAACGGGATATTTCCGAGACATCGTGTCCGCGATAGAGAGCTTGTGCGGCCTCAATGATGGTGGGTGTTGGCTTATAAAGCGCATTCTCCCACGCCAAGGCATCTATTTCTGGTTGTGCGTGGGTTGCTGCAATATACGAAATTGTATTTCGGAAACTCTGCCTATTACAACGCACGACTTCTGAGACCCGATCTCGGCCTATGCTTATTGTTTGCGAGAGTCCAGGGGCCTTTGTTGCAACCAGTATTGGGATAATGAGCCGGTCATGGCTTCCTGCATGGAAATTCTTAAGGTCGGTGGCATAATCCATCACCTGGTCGATTGCATGCGCGTGATACGCTGTATCGCCAACCTTAAATTCGATTACGAAGATAATCCCGCGATAGAGCAAGATGTTGTCTACGCGTTTGCCCATACGCGGGATTGAGTATTCAAACATTAGCTGTGCATCGGGGAAATCCACCAGCGTTTGCTGCAACAACTGCACCTGCTCAATCCATGCGTTTTTTTGCAACTCCTCGACGCTGAAGGAGTGGTTCCGGCATAAGGAACCTAATATTGAGTTAAGGGTGTCGTTTTGGAAATTGCCGACAGTGTTTGAGTAGTATGATCGCATGATGGGATTTTCTGCGTGAATGGTTCTGGCTTTTGGCGGATTATTCCTTAATCAGCAGTTCTTCCAACTGAATTTTTGGGACATAATGCGTTCCGTTTTCGCGGTAATAGGCATGACTGTCATTTTCGCCGATTGGTGTCAGTTCGATTTTTTCGATGCCCCGGCCGATGGCCAGGATCAGCAATGGTTCCAGTTTCAACCGGAACTCTTGTTTGATTTGCTCTTTGCCGAATGCCCCGATGCAGATGCCGTTTAGGCCAATCTCAGCAGCCTGTAACAGCATGCTTTGCGCTGAGATACCTAGGTCGATATCGACATAACGATTCTCTTCGACTGTCGAGCAAATGATGATAAAGGCATTGGGTTCTGTGCCCGGAAAAGGGAGGTGAAGTTCGGGTAAAGCGCCTCCAAGGTGAATGTGCTTCAATACATTGGGAGCCTCGTCTGACAATACAGGCCGAAATCGCAGCGCTTGTTGATTCCGGGCCGAGGGAATTTTCGTATTAACCTCGATAATGCGGCGGAGTTGATCTTCGCGGACGATAAAACTGGCATCATAGCCTCGATGGCTGCGGTTTTTCGACAACAGTCGGCTCAGCGTTACCAAAGGTCTGCGACCGGACTGACCTGCCGACCGGGTCCGGTACTCTTCCATTTTCCGTTCTAAATAGTTATCTGCCATTTTCGATTCTTTGTCATAACCTGTTACAAAGATACACAATAGCGGGGAAATTACATCTGGGTTCCGGGACCTTTTTATTGTCACAGTAGCCTGGTATCGGCTGTTGGCAGTGCACCGGAGATGAAATAAAAAACGAGGCAGTCGTTAAACTACCTCGTTTTCCTTTGTTGGCGGTGCGTAGGGGACTCGAACCCCTGACCCCGTGCGTGACAGGCACGTATTCTAACCGACTGAACTAACGCACCATTCCGGTTATTGCGAGTGCAAAGATACCGTTTTTTCTGAAATCCGCAAATATTTGCGGCATATTTTTTCGTTCAATTACTTCGAAGTTTATATTTGATTGATTCTGTTTTGCGCCCGCACAGAGTCTTTCCACATATAGGCTAAAGACGTTTAGCAAATATTTCGTTTGATTTCTTCGACAATATAGTGCACGTCTTCATCCGTTACATAAGGTCCGCTCGGAAGGCACAGGCCTTTCTTGAACAGCGATTCACTCACTCCATTCAGATAGCTTGGGTTATCTGCATAAACCGGTTGCAGGTGCATAGGTTTCCATAAGGGACGCGACTCGATACCGGCCGCATCCAAAACAATTCGCATAGCCTCGACATTACGGTTCGGTTCACTGTCCGTATGCAGCGATGCCGCAGCATGCGTAACTCCGGCGGCTCCACCTACGGCCCCCTGTACGGCGATTTCATAGGCCTGTTCCTCGCCTTTGATGTGTAGTGACGGAGAGAGCAGGATCGTGCAGAGCCAGTAATTGCTATCGTAACGCGGCGATGGGTTTTCGTGCAGCTCAATTCCCTCTACTCCTGCTAATAACTCTTTGTAAAGTTGACAGATGTGTTTGTGATGAGCGATGTGGTCGTTGGCGACGGTCATTTGGCCACGACCGATTCCGGCACAAATGTTTGACATGCGGTAGTTGTAACCGATTTGTTCGTGCTGATAATAAGGATATGCTTCACGAGCCTGTGTAGCATAAAACATAATCTCCTTTTTCGCCTTCTCGTCCGGGCAGATAAGCGCTCCGCCGCCCGATGTGGTGATCATCTTGTTGCCATTGAACGAAAGCACTCCGTATTTGCCGAACGTCCCGCAAACCCGGCCATCGAACTGACTGCCAAATCCTTCAGCAGCATCTTCGATAACCGGAATGTCGTATTTATCAGCAATCTCCATAATCTCGTCGATCTTGGCCGGCATTCCGTAAAGATAGACGGGTACGATGGCTTTCGGCTTTTTGCCCGTCTTGGAAATACGGTCTTTGATGGCTTCTTCGAGCAATGCGGGATCTATGTTCCAGGTTTCGGACTCAGAATCAATAAAGACCGGAGTGGCTCCAAGATAGGTAATGGGGTGCGAGGAGGCGCAGAATGTAAAGCTCTGTACAATTACCTCATCGCCGGGACCTACGCCACACGCCAGCAGGGCCAGGTGTACAGCCGCCGTACCAGCAGAAAGGGCTACAACTTCCTTGTTGCCGCCGACAAACATTTTCAGGTCATTTTCGAATGCATTCACATTGGGCCCCAGCGGGACTACCCAATTCGTATCGAATGCCTCTTTGATGAATTTCTGTTCCTCGCCTGACATATGGGCTAGGCAGAGATAAATTCGTTTCTTCTCCATATTTATTTTTGTATTTCCGCTAATTCATAAGACCGGAATATCGTTTGAAAAATCAATCGGATATCTCCCAGGAATGTATGGTTATAGTAGTAATTGAGGTTGATTCGCACTTTGTCCGGGAAAATTATTTCGTTGTTATATTTCACCGGATCGGGCACTAAAGACAGAATTTCTTCTTCGTTGGCATATTTCAATGAAGCCGGGCCTGTGATTCCGGGGCGAAGTCTTAGGATGAGACGATCTTCACCCTGAAGTTTATCGGCATATCCCGGGACATCGGGGCGGGGCCCGACAAAGCTCATATCGCCCTTTAGAACATTCCACAGTTCCGGAAGTTCATCGAGTTTATACTTTCTCAGGGTGCTTCCAAGCGGAGTGATTCGGCTCTCTCCGGCCACAGAAATAGAACTTCCCGAATGGCTGACAGTCATCGACCGGAATTTGTACATAGTAAAGAGTTTTCCATTCCGGCCTACGCGTCGCTGCTTGAAAATCACGGGACCTCCCGGCATTTTCACTTTGATCAAAAGGGCGATAATGATCAATACAGGCCAAAGAACCAACAGCCCGAGCAGCGAAGCTGCCCGGTCAAAGAGGTATTTCATAATTGAATTTAGAACAGATATTTTTCGTCAGAGAAATCGGTATATGAAGTATGCGAAAGGTCCCATTTCGTCATATGTTGTTCGTATTTAATCCGTTCTTTTGATGGGATTTTCATATAATCGCCGAAACGATCAGAAAGGAAACTCTCTAATTCCGACGCAACATACAGAGTTGTTGTTTCGAAGGGAATCTTTTTCACATGTTCGAAATACGAACGTTTATATGTTCCTGAGCGCATAAGTGCCTTGCCCAGATAGTTACAATAGTGGTTGGTAGAGGAATTCCGAAAACGATAGACTTGCGATAGTCCGTAATTGAGCAGAAACCGTTTTGGAAAGATTCTGAAACAACGGATTACTGTATTGAGAGCCGAACTTCTCCGACGATAATCCTTGTTTGCCAATCCTTTTATAATTAAATACTTAGCCCAAATGTATTGCCAATATCTTTTGATCGTATTATCGGGACATGTGTGTAGAATGAAAATATCGATATAGATTCCTTGATGAACCTGCCAACCTTGTAAAATAGGCTCTTCAAAATAGGAGTTATTCAGCCTTATTTTTGCTGTGATAACCTTTCCGCTGGAGGCTCCTAATTCCTGAAGGTAATATTGTTCTTTATTCCCTTCTTTATGGAAGACTTCCCTGAATTTTTCATAGTTATCCGGTGTCATAAATACATCCAGGTCATCATCCCAAGGAATGAATCCTCCATGTCGTTTAGCTCCCAAGGCGCTGCCGCCCATTAAACAATACTGAATATTGTGTTTTTCGCAAAATGAATCTAGGTCATATGCTATATTCAAAATGACATTCTGCAAATCCTTAATTCCGTATTTATCCGGTATTTCGGGCCTCATTAGGTGTTTAATATTCA
>JAEZTA010000061.1 GCA_023443765.1 Bacteroidota bacterium
ACTTCTGGGATCCCGAGAAGGGCGGCGGCCACGGCCTGAGCTACCCGTTGCAGCGCACGGCGAAGATCGGCGTTCAATACCAATTCTAATCCCTAAGAACGATACAGTTATGAAAAAAATAGCATTGGCTTTAGCCCTCCTTCTGGCAACCTCATCCTGCGATTTTCTGGATGTGGTCCCCGAGGGCAGTCCCACACAGGACGACATCTACAAAACCCAGGCCCAGGCCGAAAAGATGCTTTTCATGGTCTACGGCAAGTGCCCCGACCTGTTCCACGCCCAGGCCATGCCCGACCTGAACGGCGGCGACGACATGATTTCGAGCTACTACGGCTCGGTGCGCTACTTCTCGTGGAAGAGCCTCGTATACGCCACCTCGCAGGAGTCGCCGACGAACACCTACTTCAACCTGTGGGGCACGACTTCGGGACTCCCGACGGGCTACTACTCGTATAACCTCTACGAGGGCATCCGCTACGCCTACAACTTCCTGAACAACATCGAATCGGTTCCCGACATCACGGAAGCCAACCTGCGATACTGGTCGGGCGAGGCGCATTTCCTGATCGCCCACCTGCACCAGATCCTGCTGGAATACTACGGTCCGGTGGTGATCGTGCGCGAGGAGATCGACCTCAACTCCCCGTCGAGCAGCGTGAACGTGCCGCGCAGCACCTACGACGAGTGCGTCAACTTCATCGAAGAGGAGTTCCGCAAAGCCGCCGACCTGCTGCCCGACTACTGGGGCCCCATCCAGTACGGCCGCGCCATCAAGGCCACGGCACTGGCCTACCGCGCCCGACTGCTGCTCTACGCCGCATCGCCGCTGGTCAACGGCAACGCGGAGTTCTACTCGGACTTCGTCAACAAGGACGGCACGCACCTGATCAACCAGACCTACGACGCCGAAAAGTGGAAGCGCGCGATGGACGCCGCCAAGGACGCCATCGACTGTGTCGAAGCCTCGGAAGCGACGGGAGCCTACACGATGGACGGCCGCAAACTCGGCCTGTCGGTGTCGAAAAGCTCCGGCATAACCGACCCGTTCGAACTGGGACGCGCCAACTACACCTACACCTTCACCGGCGACGGTAACTCGACGCAGTTCATGAACCAGAACGAGTACCTGATGAGCCTCAACAAGTCGAGCTCGATCACCTACACCCAGCGGCAGTTCGGCTGCCACCTGGCCAGCGACTACACGAAGGTTTCGGGCGCTTACCGCGGCTATTCGTGCCCGACGGTCGAGGCCGTACAGATGTATTACACCAAGAACGGCCTGCCCTGGGAGGACGATCCCGAGACGAAGAATATCGACCCGCTGGCCTACAACGATGCGGCCGGGACGGTCGAAATGCACCTCCACAAGGAGCCGCGTTTCTACGCATCGGTGGGTTACGACCGCGGCTCGTACCGGTTCAACGGCGGCAAAATGACCATCAAGGCGCGCAAGGGCGAACCGCAGGGATTCACCGGCAGCTACGACAACGAGTACCAGTCCTACAACGGCTACTTCTGCCAGAAGTGGGTCAACGAGCAGTCGAAGATGTCGCTCAACTCAAGCGGCAACTATGCCGTCAGCACCTACATGAGCTACGTCTACCCCTACATGCGCATCGCCGAACTCTACCTGAGCTATGCCGAGGCAGATTTCGAGTACGACGGCACGCTGAGCGACTACGGCTACGACTGCCTGAACAAAATCCGCGAACGCTGCGGCCTGCCGACGTTCCAGGAGTCGTGGAGCAAGGCCGGCGGCATCCCGTCGGGCCAGAAACTGCGCGACATCATCCGCCGCGAGCGTTCGATCGAGTTCATGATGGAGGGCCGCCGTTTCCACGACATCCGCCGCTGGAAGATCGCCGAGGAGTGCCTGCGCCCCATCCCGAAAGCCTGGAACATCGAGGGCGACACGGCCGAGAAGTTCTACAAGCTGGGCGACATGAAGGAGAACGACACGCGCATTTTCTCCTCGCCGAAACACTACTGGCTGGCGATCCCCAACTCGCAGCTCAACATCAACGGCCAACTGGTGCAGAACCCGGGTTATTAATCATTTTAAGGAAACGACTATGAAAAAGATATTTCTTGTGCTTGCGTTGTCGGCGGCAGCCTGTTTGGCCGGGTGTTCCGACAACGAAGAGATCGGATACGATGTCGACTCGAAACTGCTGATCCCGAAAAGCGGTCTGCAGAAGATCGACCTGACCGAAACCACGACCCAGGTCGACTACAACGTCTGGGTCTACCGGAGCGGCTACAACGACGGCCGTTCGACGGCCACGCTGTCGGTCGACGCCAAGGCGCTGGCTGACTACAACGCGGCGAACGGCACGGCCTATGTGCTGATGCCCGAGGCTTACTACGACCTCCCGTCGGCGACCATGCAGCTCGGCAACAACGACCACACCGACAAGGTCAGCATCAGGCTGGACGTGTCGGCGATCACGGCAGGCAGCCTCTACGTGCTCCCGATCACGGTCAGCAGCCCCGACACGGCCATCAGTGCATCCGGCGCCACGGTACTGCTCTGTCCGGTTCGCCCCGAAACGGAGCAGCCCCAGAACGCCGGCTGACGACCGGATCAATCAACTGAAAAATTAACCATATAACCTTCCTATTATGAAAAAAGGTTTTTTACCGGTCTTCCTGTCCGCGGTTTTCGCCCTGGCTCTCTGCACATCGTGTAAAGACGACGAGACGACCGAATGGAAAGACTTCGATTTCTCGGTAACATCCAACCTTACCACCGAAACCGGAACCGTTCCCTACGAAGGCGCCACGGTCGTATTCACCGTGACGACCAACGGCAAGTGGACCTACGCGATAGACCAAAGCAAAACAACCTGGTTCACCCGGCCCACGGTCGACGGCATGACGCTGGCGATCGTGATTCCCGAAAACACCGTGAGCAAGGAGCGCTCCGGCGTGCTGAAATTCATCTCGGTATCAGACCCGACCCTGACCCAGGAGTTCACCGTCACGCAGGATCCCTCGCCCCAGGCTCCCGACCCCGAGGCTCCGAAAGCCGACCTGCTGGACGTTGTTTTCCACGCAGACGGAACGGCCGAGGACGTATCGCCCCTGAAGAACGAGGTGATCAGCTACCCCGGAACGGCGCTGAACTACTACTACCACGACGTTTACAAACGCATCGTGACCAACTACACCCACACCCCCGGACAAGGCTCCCGCACCACCTCTTATTACCGGGTGGACTACTACCAGAACGAGACCTTCAAGAACGGTATGGACGACGGTCACTCGATGGAGGTGGTCTTCCGCTCGAACAAGAACGACGGCACCAAGGAGTACAAACCGTTCTCGGCCCATGAGGCGGGCGGCACGGGCTTCCTGATCTGCAAGGAGGGCCAGGGCGGCCATCCGGCCTGCATCACATTCCTTCCCAACGTGAGCACGACGGGCAGCAGCAAGTGGATCTGGGCGCAGAGCGACGTTTATCCCGAACCGGGCCGCTACTACCACGTCGTCGGCGTATGGGACAAAACCGAGGGAAAAGCGTATGTCTATGTCGACGGCGAACTGAAAGGCACGGCCGATGCGGTCGGCAACCTCAACCACGCCAAGGACGGCGCGCGCTGGTTCGCACTGGGCGGCGACTCGGCAGTCGGTTCGATGGGCAACGCATGGAACGGCGAGGTGGTCCTGGCCCGCGTGTTCGACGATCCGCTGACCGACGAACAGGTGGCCCTGCTCTACAAGGACGCGAAGTTCGAAAACCAGACCCCCGTCGAGTTCGCGGTTTCCAACCTCACCTACCTCGCAAAGTGCGAGATCGGCGCTGGTTACACCTACACGATCTACGGCAAAGGGTTCGTGGCCGGCGACAAGGTTAAATTCACCTCCGCGACCACCGTGACCACGGCATTTACGGCCGACGCCGCGCTTACCGAACCTTCGGGCGACGAGACCCAGCAGGCGCTGGCCGCAACGATTCCGGACGGAATTCCCAACGGACAGGACCGGTACTTCATGACGCTCGTCCGCGGCAGCAGCCAGTATCCGCTCGGGCTGGTCGACTTCACCGTCAGCACCAATCCCCGCATCGCGGCGCCCAAAATCATCGCCCACCGCGGCCAGCACCAGGACGGCGTGGAAGGCGCGACCGAAAATTCGATCGCAGCGCTGACCAACGCCCAGAAACTGGGCATCCACGGCGCCGAGTTCGACGTATGGATCACGACCGACGACGTACTGGTCATCAACCACAATGCGACAGTTGCGGGCAGCGATCTGAAAATCGAAGAGAGCGCCTATGCGCAGATCAAGGACCTCACGCTGGCCAACGGCGAGGTGCTGCCGACGTTCGACGCCTATTTGGAACAGGGCGCCAAGGACGCCTCGATGAAGCTGATCTGCGAGATCAAGACCCACGGTTCGGCGTCGAGCAACACGCGGGCCGTCAACGCCGTCGTCGCCGCTGTTAAAGCGAAGTCGATGGAAGCCCGGGTCGATTACATTGCGTTCGACTACGAGGTCTGCAAACAACTGAAGGCAGCCATGCCCGCAGCCAGCGTGCAGTACCTCGGCGGCGACAAGGCTCCGGCCGAAGTCGCGGCCGACAAACTCTCGGGCATCGACTACCAGTATTCGAGCGTCCTTGCGAAAAAGCCCGAATGGGTGGCGGAAGCCCACACGAACGGGATCGAAGTCAACGCCTGGACGGTCAATGCGACGGCCGACATGATCGCCTGCATCGGGCTGGGCGTCGACTACATCACCACCGACAACCCCGCTACGCTGCAAAAGCTGCTGGCCAAGCCGTTCGTCACGGCTCCGAAATAGCCTTGAACGCCCTGCCGTAAATTCCAGGGTTCGCAGGCCGGACAATCGTCCGGCCTGCACTTTTTAGGGATTTCGCATTTTTTTTCGTATGTTTATACCCCAGAATCAACCTTATGTAAAAACACACTATGAAGAAACTTTTAGTATTGACATGGGTCGGCGCGGCGATGCTGTCCGGCAGCATGCTCCGAGCGGAAAGCATCCTGCTCTCGACCAAAAAATCCTCGCTGCTGCTGACTGCCGAGAAAGGAAAAACGCCTCAGTTCCAGTATTTCGGCGCCCGCGTCGCCTCGCCCGGCGATGTCCTCAACAGCGGCGTGGCATTCGGCGATCCCGCCTACCCGCAGTTCGGCGCCCAGTGCCACCGCGAAGTAGCCATCCAGGCGACGCACGCCGACGGCAACATGTCGCTCGAACTCGTCGTCGAATCGGTATCGCGCGAGCAGAACGACGGCGCCGAAACCATCGCCATCGCCATGAAGGACAAGCACTATCCGTTCTTCGTCACGCTCTTTTACAAAACCTATGACGACAGCGAAGTGATCGAGACCTGGACCGAAATCAGCCATGCCGAGAAGAAACCCGTGACGCTCTACCGCTTTGCATCGGGCTACATGCCCGTCCGCCGCGGCGACACGTGGCTTTCGCATTTCCACGGCACGTGGGGCGCGGAGTGCTACCTCCACGAAGAGCCCCTGACCGACGGCATGAAGGTGCTCAAGGACAAGAACGGCGTGCGGAACACCCAAAACAACAATCCCTCGTTCATGATCTCGCTCGACGGACAGCCCCGCGAACTGACGGGCCGCGTCATCGGCGGCACGCTGGCCTGGGGCGGCAACTACCGCATCGCTTTCGACAACGACAACACCCACACGACGCATGTCTTCGCGGGCATCAACGAGGAGCAGTCCCAGTACACGCTCCAGCCCAAAGAGGTCTTTACGACCCCGGTTTTCGCCTTCACCTTCAGCGACGAGGGCAAGAGCGGCGTAAGCCGCAACATCCACTCCTGGGCGCGGCTCCACCGGCTCAACCACGGAACCGAGCTGCGCGACATCCTGCTCAACTCGTGGGAGGGCGTCTACTTCAAGGTCAACCAGGAGGTGATGGACCAGATGATGGGCGACCTTGCGGACCTGGGCGGCGAACTGTTCGTGATGGACGACGGCTGGTTCGGCGACAAATACCCGCGCAACAACGGCGAGACGAGCCTCGGCGACTGGATGGTCTGCAAAGAGAAGCTCCCGCAGGGCATCGAAGGGCTGACGAAGTCGGCCCGTAAGCACGGTGTGAAATTCGGCATCTGGATCGAACCCGAGATGACCAACACCAAAAGCGAGCTTTA